>NZ_JCADBK010000044.1:0-14682 GCF_059358955.1 Nonomuraea sp. CX421
CTACGTAGCCCGCGAGCTCTATCGACTCATCACATCAAACGATCAAGAACACGTCGCTTGACATCCATAGGAGCATCCCCGCCCCACCCGTCATAGACGGCGGCCGTGAGCTCGTCGATGCCGGCGCCCTTGTTGTAAAGGGCTTTCGTCGCCTGCACCTGTTTCACCGTGGGAAGCAGCCCTTCCAGCAGCACCGGCAACGACAGCCGGCGCAGCAGCAACTCCCCCTCCGAGATCCCGTACGGCCTGCGCACCACGGACACGTTGACCCTGAGCGCGTGCTCGTTGCCCGGCGGCACTCCCGGGCGGTCGATCTCGATCGCCACGTACCTGAAGCCGTTGGCCAGATCGCACCCGGTGCAGCCCGCCGGGCCCCGGCTCAGCCTGCCGCCGCACTCGGCGCAGGTCAGCCGGTCGTAGGCGGCGTCGACGACCCGCCACAGATGCTTGTCCGGCTCGTCGACGACCATCTCCGCGAGGTCCCGCTCTTCGGCCGCGCTCGCCCCGGCGAACTCCCCCGCCACGAATTCCCGCCACCCCGCCTCGACGAGTTCGTCGACCACGGACGCGCAGTCGGCGCAGCCGGGGGCTCCGGCCGGTTCCCAGCCCCCACACGCTTCACAACGCCGCATACCTGGCACCGTAGCCTGGCCCGGCTTGGCCCTTCACCTCCTTAATCGGCGACCCCTCCGTGCCCTGCCTGGGTTCGCCGGGTTGCCGCCGCCCACCTCCGAGCCGTGGGCGCGCGAGACCGGGCTGACCTGCACGCCCGCCCCCTTTGACCAACCTGACCGTCCGTACACCTTGGCCGCCGCTGGGCTGCTCCGGGTCGACCCAGAGGCCGCAGATCTGAGCTGGCCTGAGCTGGCCTAGGTGGCTGCAGGTCTGCGCTGGCCTGGGCCGCCTCTGGTCTGGGTTGGTCTGGGTGGCCGCGGAGGCGGGTGGGCGTTCCGGCCGACCGCGATTGCCTGGGGTCTGGTGTTTTTCGCCTTCGGCGTTGTTGCGGGCGCGGGGTACTTGGCACGGTCTTAAGTCGGCCGGAACGCCCACCCGCCTCCGCTTCACTGCCCCCGCCGTCCTGTCTGCCCGCCGCAGAACGGGCCGGGGTCCGTCGCCTGGCTTCTCGCCGATGCTGAAGCGCCCGTTTCCGGCCCTTGGCCTGCTCGCCGTAGCTGAAGCCGTCACTTGCCGGCGCAGTGCGGGCTGGGCGCCGTAGCTGTGGCTCTTGCGCTCGCGGGCCTGGCCGCACTACTTGGCGACGGCTGTCGCTTGTCGGCGCAGTGCGGGCTGGGCGCCGTAGCTGTGGCTCTTGCGCTCGCGGGCCTGGCCGCACTACTTGGCGACGGCTGTCGCTTGTCGGCGCAGTGCGGGCTGGGCGCCGTAGCTGTGGCTCTTGCGCTCGCGGGCCTGGCCGCACTACTTGGCGACGGCTGTCGCTTGCCGGCGCAGTGCGGGCTGGGCGCCGTAGCCGTGGCTCTTGCATTCACGGACCTGGCCCGCTTCGTGGCAGCGGACAGGCCGCCGTCGCACGGGCGGATCTGGCCGATGCCGCGGCAGGTGTGACGGTGGAGGCTCCCGCTCATGCGGGGCGCATCTACGAACTCATCGGTGAGTAGCCCATCGGCGGCACCGATCTGGCCCGCGCGCACGGCCCGCATGTCACCTATGAGCCGGAGACCCTCGCCCAGGCCCGTATGTGTATTGCCGCTTCCGGCGCTGAGTCGTTCCAAGTGCGATGTTGGTGGGCACCTACTCCGCCATCGCGGCCGGCCTCATGTCCCGTACCGGCGGTGACCTGCGTCAGCTGCTGGATCGCACACCCCGCTCCGCGCTCGCAGCAGCCCTCGAATAGCCCACACCGCACCAGTCCGCGCCGCCAGGAAATGCCATGCCCTGCGCAGCCGCTTCGGTGGTGGTGGAACTTGTCGAGTCGGTGTGTCCGTGCCCGCACAGGTCTCGGCAGGCACTCCCGCCCCGTATCGAGGGGCGGTAGGTGCGCGTCGCAGTAGTGGCCTCCGTATCCGGAGTCGTCTGGTCGCACCATGCGATCGCCGTGTAGGTGGCGGGCACGGTCTTCGCCGAGATCTCGCCGTCCCGGTCGGTCGACTCCGGGCGGATCCGGATGTGAACCGCACCGGGTGCGCGGCTGCCTGACCCGCGGGGACATCCCGAACTTCTGGCTGCGGACAGCCGACGAGATCGGGCACGCTTGCGTGACCACCGAGTCCTACACCCGGCGGCCACCGCTGGAGACCAGGGAGTGGGAGGAGGTGGTCGAGGTCGCCTACGAAAGCCCGACCGGTTCGCTGACACCTGTCGATGGCAGGGGAATCACGTTGCCCAAGCTGACGACCAGCGGCCCCGGGGCCTACCGGGTGCGGGTTCACTGCGCGGTCGTGATCTCGTCTACCAGGTCCCCTACCCTCCGGATGGCGCTGTGGAGCTGCTGATCATGGTGTTCCCCGGCGAGCGGAAGGAGCCGACCGTACACCGGTGACGTCGTGCTTAGAAGGCGTCACCGGATAAGCAGGCAGGGCATGCAGCGGGTTGCGGGATAGCCTTCGTCGTCTGGCATGGCGATCGGGATCTCTGCCCGAGGTAGGCCGCGATCGATGGGTCCGACTCAGGGACCCTTTCCAAGGTCCAGCGACACATCAACGGATTCAAGCCGTAAGGGCGTCGCCAAGTAGTGCGGCCAGGCCCGCGAGCGCAAGAGCCACAGCTACGGCGCCCAGCCCGCACTGCGCCGGCAAGTGACGGCTTCAGCTACGGCGAGCAGGCCAAGGGCCGGAAACGGGCGCTTCAGCATCGGCGAGAAGCCAGGCGACGGACCCCGGCCCGTTCTGCGGCGGGCAGACAGGACGGCGGGGGCAGTGAAGCGGAGGCGGGTGGGCGTTCCGGCCGACTTAAGACCGTGCCAAGTACCCCGCGCCCGCAACAACGCCGAAGGCGAAAAACACCAGACCCCAGGCAATCGCGGTCGGCCGGAACGCCCACCCGCCTCCGCGGCCACCCAGACCAACCCAGACCAGAGGCGGCCCAGGCCAGCGCAGACCTGCAGCCACCCAGGCCAGCTCAGACCTGCAGCCACCAAGGTCAGCGCAGACCTGCGGCGATCCAGGTCAGTTCAGGCCAGGGGCGGCCAGACGAGGGGCGGCCCAGCCCACCCCAGAGCCCCGGCCAGGCGGCAACCCTCGGATGGAGGGCGAACTACTTGACCCCGGCCTCGCGCATGTCTCGAAGCTCCCGCTTGAGCTCCTTGATCTCGTCACGGAGCCGAGCCGCCACTTCGAACTGAAGGTCGGCAGCCGCCTGATGCATCTGCTCGGTCAACGAATCGATCAAGGATTCCATCTGCGCCCGGGGCAGCTCGCCCGCGATCGCCTTGGCGTGAGCCCCGGCCTGCTTGGCCGCGAACCCCGGCACCGGAGCCTTGCCGCGGGACTGGGACCTGCCTCCGCCGAGCAGCCGGTCGGTGTCGGCGTCCTCACGCTGCAACGAGTCGAGGATGTCGGCGATCTTCTTGCGCAACGGCTGCGGATCGATCCCGTTGGCCTCGTTGTAGGCGATCTGTTTGGCCCGCCGCCGGTTGGTCTCGTCGATGGCCCGCTCCATCGACGGCGTGATCTTGTCGGCGTACATGTGCACCTGGCCGGAGACGTTTCGGGCGGCTCGTCCGATGGTCTGGATCAGGGAGGTGTCCGACCGGAGGAAGCCCTCCTTGTCGGCGTCAAGGATGGCGACCAGGGAGACCTCGGGCAGGTCGAGCCCCTCGCGCAGCAGGTTGATGCCGACGAGCACGTCGAACTCACCGCCGCGAAGCTCGCGCAGCAGCTCGATGCGGCGCAACGTGTCGACCTCGCTGTGCAGGTAGCGGACCCGGATGCCGAGCTCCAGGAGGTAGTCGGTGAGGTCTTCGGACATCTTCTTGGTCAACGTGGTGACCAGCACCCGCTCGTCGCGCTCGGCCCGCTCGCGGATCTCGTGGACGAGGTCGTCGATCTGGCCCTTGGTCGGCTTGACGACCACCTCGGGGTCGACCAGCCCGGTGGGCCGGATGACCTGCTCGACGACGTCGCCCTTGGCGCGGCCCAGCTCGTAGGGGCCGGGGGTGGCGGACAGGTAGACGGTCTGGCCGATGCGCTCGAGGAACTCCTCCCACTTCAGCGGCCGGTTGTCGAGCGCGGAGGGCAGCCGGAAGCCGTGGTCGACGAGGGTGCGCTTGCGGGAGGCGTCGCCTTCGTACATGGCGCCGATCTGCGGCACAGTCTGGTGGGACTCGTCGAGCACCAGCAGGAAGTCTTCGGGGAAGTAGTCGAGCAGGGTGTTGGGCGCGCTGCCGGCGGCCCGGCCGTCCATGTGGCGCGAGTAGTTTTCGATGCCGGAGCAGGTGCCGATCTGGCGCATCATCTCGATGTCGTAGGTGGTGCGCATGCGCAGCCGCTGCGCCTCCAGTAGCTTGCCCTGCCGCTCGAACTCGGCGAGCCGCTCGGTCAGCTCCGCCTCGATGCCGGCCACGGCCGTGGCCATCCGCTGCTCGCCCGCCACGTAGTGGGAGGCGGGGAAGATGTAGAGCTCTTCGTCCTCGGTGATCACTTCGCCGGTCAGCGGGTGCATGGTGGAGAGCTTCTCGATCTCGTCGCCGAACATCTCGATGCGTACGGCCAGCTCTTCGTACTTGGGGATGATCTCGATCGTGTCGCCGCGGACCCGGAAGGTGCCCCGGGTGAAGGCGAGGTCGTTGCGGGTGTACTGCATGTCGACGAGGCGGCGCAGCAACTGGTCGCGGTCGACGTCCATGCCGACGCGGAGGCGGGCCATGCGGTCGACGTATTCCTGGGGCGTGCCGAGGCCGTAGATGCAGGACACGGAGGCGACCACGATGGTGTCGCGGCGGGTCAGCAGCGCGTTGGTGGCGGAGTGGCGCAGCCGCTCGACCTCGTCGTTGATCGAGGAGTCCTTCTCGATGTAGGTGTCGCTCTGCGGAACGTAGGCCTCGGGCTGGTAGTAGTCGTAGTAGCTGACGAAGTATTCGACCGCGTTGTTGGGCAGCATCTCGCGCAGCTCGTTGGCGAACTGGGCGGCGAGCGTCTTGTTGGGCTGCATGACGAGCGCGGGGCGTTGCAGCCGCTCGATGAGCCAGGCGACGGTGGCCGTCTTGCCCGTGCCGGTGGCGCCCAGCAGGACATTGTCCTTGGCCCCGGCCTTGACGCGGCGCTCCAGCTCTGCGATGGCCGTCGGCTGGTCTCCGGACGGACTCATCTCGGTGACCACCTCGAAGGGCGCCACCTTCCGCTGCAAATCTGTGACCGGTCGCATGCTGCCCACTGTAGGCGGCGTCACCGACAGAAACGTCACCCGCTGACGGGCACGGCCTTCATCGGGGTGAACCCGAACAGGTTGACGTCGACGCTGGTCACCTCGGCGGGCGGCGCGGTCATGAGCACGAACATCCGGATGTGCTCCCCGGGCCCGACCTTGGTCAGGATGGGCGTCGAGCAGACGCAGCGTTCCGGGTGGCGGTCCCCGGCCGTCGCCAACGGGAAGTAGCGTGTCCCGGCGGCGTCGGTCAGCGCGACCCAGAAGAAGTCGATCTTAACCTCGGTGACGGACCCGAACTCCTTCAGATCCCGGTCCCAGGCGCCGTTCTCCAGACGGACCGGACCGCCTTCGCCCGTATGGCGGAAGTCGACGGTGGCGATGACCGTCTTGTCGCTGAGCCGGCGCAGTTCCAGGAGATCGGCGGCCAGCCCGGTCAGCTCGCGTTGCCCGATGGCGGAGGCGACGGCCGGGCCCGGCGTCGCGAAGGCGCGGGTGGTGGAGCCAGTGGTGGAGCCGGTGGAGCCGGTGGAGGGGTCCGGAGTGGCCTCCGGGGCGGTCTGGGCCGCGACAGCGCGCTCCCGCTCGAACGTCACCTGGACCCGCCGGTTGCGGGCACGGGCCTGGTCGGAGTCGTCCTTGTCGACCGGCTCGTCCTCGCCCCTGCCCTCGGTACGGAATCTCGCGTCCGGAACGAGGGCGGCGAGCGCGCCCTCCACGGCCTTCGCGCGGCGCAGGGACAGGGCGAGGTTGTAGCGGTCGGCGCCGACGTCGTCGGTGTGGCCGACGATCCGTACGGCGCCTTTGGCCTCGGCGTCGATCCGGTCGGCGGTGCGGCGCAGCGTCTCGCGGGCCTGCGAGGTGAGCGTCGCCTTGTCGAAGGCGAACAGGACGTCGGTGTTGAGCGCGATCTCGACCTGCTTGTCGGACTCGGCGACCGAGGAGGTGGTGCCGGACAGCTGGGTGGCGAGCGGAACGGTGGTGGGAAAGGCCGCGGCGATGGCCGTGGCGTCGGGCTCGTCGTCCAGCCGGGCGCCGGTGCCCGCGGGGCTGATCGGCAGGGGCGCGGTCAGGCCCGCATGATGGAAGCCGACCGCCACGCTGGTCGTCTCTGGCGGGACCCGGTAGACCGCCCACAGCTGGGCGGGCGCGCCGGGCGTGGCCTTGGCGAAGAATTCCGGATAGCTGCACAGGCAGGGGGCCCGGGTGTCGGTGTTCTCCTTGCGCATCGGGTAGTACGCGGTCAGGCGCGGATGGTCCAGCAGGTAGAAGCCGGAGAAGGCGCGGGTGAAGTCGTAGAGCGTGGTCCCGGGCAGGCCGGAGGCCCTGAAGCCCTCCAGCCTGACCATGCCGGTGTCGGTGCTGATCCTGAAGCGGGCGGTGACCGAGGTGGCGGTGGTGCGCTCCAGGCCGATCACCTCGATCTTGGCGTGGCCGTGATCGTCGTCGTGGCCGTCGCCGTACAGGGTGGCCAGGGCGGGCCCTGCGGCCGTTTCGGTGGTTCCGGCGGGCGTGGAGGCCGCGGGGCTGACGGAGACGGGGGGCGCCGGGGAGTCCGTGGGCGGCGCGGTGACGGCTGCCGTGGGCGGCCCGGAACGCGCGGCCGGAAGGGGCACGAGCCCGCATCCGCCGAGGAGTGACGCGGCGATGACGATCCTCGCCACCGAACCGTACCTGAAGGTCATAGATCGCTATTTATACCGACATGTCAGGCAGTTCGCTCGCCGATCTTCGGAAACGGGGTCGTGGAGAAGACCACCTCGACCGGCACGTCGAAATGGTCGGCGATGCGCAGCGCGAGGTAGAGGCTCGGGCTGTATTCGCCGCGTTCGAGGTAGCCGATCGTCTGGTAGTGCACTCCCAGCGCGTCGGCGAGCTGCCTGCGGGTCACGCCGCGTTCGGCGCGCAGCAGCGCGATGCGGTTGTAGACGGTCTCACTCATCGCCGTACATCTTCTCAGCCGATGCGCTGCAGCGCCCTGTCGCGGCGTGCCTGCACGGCCGAGCCCGATTCGCGCCTGGCCATCCGGCGCAGCACCGGCGGCGCGATCAGCAGCCCGGCGACCGACCACGCGATCAGCACCGCCATTGTCATCCCCGGCCGCCACGAGCCGCCGATCTCCACGGCCGCGGCCGAATCGGGCAGCAGCGCGGAGCGCATGCCGAGCCCCAGCCAGTACATCGGGAACACGTGCGCCACGGCCTGCAGCCAGCCGGCCAGGGCGGAGATGGGATAGAAGATCCCGGAGACGGCGGTGAGACCGCCTATGGTGACCATGGACAGTCCGGCGGCGGCCTGCGGGCTGGTGGCCAGCGAGCCGATGATCGCGCCCAGCGGCAGCGTGGACAGCAGGCCCAGCAGGGCGACCCAGGCGACGGTCAGCCAGGCGCCGAGCCCCGCGCCGGCCAGGTCGGGCACCAGGAACAATCCGGCGACCAGGATCATCAGCAGGCTGCCGATGGCCATGAGCGACACCGACACCACCCGGCCGACGAGGTAGCCGATCATGCCCTGCGGCAGCGCCTTCGCCCGCAGGAGCGTACCGTCCTCGCGTTCGATGGCCAGCGAACCGACCGCCCCGAGCAGTCCGTTGGCGCCGATCATCAGGCCGAGCATGCCGGGCAGCGTGACCATCGCGAGCGGCATGGCCGAGCCGGGCGCCGTCGCGTCGCGCTGGAAGTAGAGCACCACGATGAAGGCGCCGGCGGTGACCAGCGCGAAGCCGATGTCCTGGGAGGCGACCAGCGCGTGCTTGAACTCTGTCCATCCACGCGTGATCCCGAGCCTGACGGCGTGCGGTATGGGGTTCAACTCTCGTGTCTCCTCACGATGGCCATGTAGGTGTCCTCCAGCGTGGCGCGGCGGACCTCCAGGTCGCCGATCTCCTCGCCGTACTGCTCGAACAGGCCGCGTACGAAGCCGGTGGCGTCCTCGGTGGCGTGTACGTAGTGCTCGCCCGCACGGCTCCAGCGCACCTGCGCGTCGCGGGACACCTCGCGCGCCAGCCGGTCGGGGCTGCCGTCGGCGACGATCCTGCCGCCGGCCAGGATGAGGATGCGGTCGGCGAGCTTCTCCGCCTCGTCGAGGTCGTGCGTGGTGAGCAGGATCGTGGTCTCGTCCAGGTCGGAGAGCCGGTGGACGAGGTCGTGGAAGTCGCGGCGGGCCTGCGGGTCGAAGCCCGCGGTGGGCTCGTCGAGGAACAGCACCTCCGGCCGCCCGACGATGCCGATGGCGACGTCGAGGCGGCGGCGCTGGCCGCCGGAGAGCCGGGCCACCCGCTGGTCGACCTGCTCCGTGAGGCCGACCGCCTCGATCAGCTCCTCGACGCCGAAGGGGCGGCTCCTGCCGGCGGTGGAATAGGGCTTGTAGTAGGCGCCGAGGTGCTCCAGCAGCTCGCGCACCCGCCAGCGGCCGTGATCGCGCCACGACTGCAGGACCACGCCGATCCGGGCCCGCCACCGCTCGTCGCCCGAGGCGGGATCGACGCCGAGCACTCGCACCCGGCCCGCCGAGGGCACGCGGAAACCCTCCAGGATCTCGATGGTGGTGGTCTTGCCCGCGCCGTTGGGGCCGAGCAACACGACCACCTCACCCGCCGCCACCGCGAAGCCGACGCCCCGCAGCACCTCCTTCGGCCCGTAGGCCATGCGCAGGTCGCCGACCTGGATCGCGGTGGCGTCGCCTGGGGCGTCGACGTGGCCCTCAAGCTCGCTCAATGCGCTCATCCATCCTCCAGATAGTAGGACTACTACATTCATAGCATGTCTACTATCGAACGCAATAGACCTGTGACCCGTACTGCAAGCGAACAGCAAGCCGTACCCGATACGGTCGAAATCGCCTGTAGCGGAAAAGGAAGGTGTTATGTCACGCCCCAGAGAGGCATTCATCCAGGCAGGTCAGGGTCTGGCGCAGGCCGTCATGCAGGGTGGTGACGTACGGCAGGCGGTGGGCCACGCCGTCGGCCAGACGATGGGCCACCCCGGGCAGGCTCCGGGATTCGCGCTGAACCCGCACGACTTCGCGGCGGCCCGCGACGGCGGCGTCTCGATCGGCACGCTGATCGAGGCCAGGACCGCGTCGCTGGGCGAGGCCGGCGAGATCATCAACCGCAGCTTCGCCGAGAACGGCATGCACGTCATCTCGCCCGTGGTGATCCCCAAGGGCAGCACCGCCAAGGTGATCGTGCCGCTCGGGATCCTGGTCGTGCTGGGCCTCATCGGCGCGCTCGGCAACGTGATCCCCAACACCGACCTGTTCTTCGGCCCGCACTACTGGATCGTCCTGGTGTTGGCGGCCGCGTTCCTGTGGTGGCGGCGCAGCGTGGTCATGGTGCCCGAGGGCTGCAAGGCGCTGATCACGAAGTTCGGCAAGCTCGTGCACATCGCCGACCCGGGCAGGGTGACGCTGTTCAACCCGTGGAAGCGGGTCAGCTACATCGTCAACACCACCCGCGAGTACCCCTTCAACGCCCCCATCCGCGAGGCGCCGACCCAGCAGGGCGTCAAGGCCAGCGTCGACCTGTTCCTGCAGTTCAGGATCGAGAACCCGGCCGAGTTCATCTTCGTGCTCGGCTCGGTCAGCGGCTTCCAGTCCAAACTGCAGAACGCCATCAGCGAGGTCACCCGCTCCCTCATCTACGCCCAGCGGGCCGAGGACATCTACGACCTGGTGGGCGAGAGCACGCACGGCATGCTGGAGAGCCTCAACCAGCAGTTCCTGCCCGCCGTTCGGCTCACCGACGTGAACATCACGCACGCCGAGCCGTCCAGCCAGGAGTACCGGATGGACCTCGCGGCGCCCGAGATGGTGCGGGTGGCCAAGGAGGCCTACACCTACGAGTACGAGCTGCAGCTGCGCAAGGAGCAGAACGAGGGCGACCTGGTCAAGGAGCTGGCCGGGCTGCAGGAGACGCTGAGCGCCATCCAGGCGGAGATCGCCGGCTACCAGGCCCGCATGGACACCGCCCTCGAACGGGCCGAGCACCAGGCCAAGGCGCAGGCCGGACAGCGCCTGGTCGAGGCCGAGTCCACGGCCAGGGCCAACTCGGCGCTGCTGGAGGCCCAGGCGCTGGACATCCGGGCGCTCAGCGCCGCCGAGGCCCCGGAGATCCTCGAGTACCGCTTCCAGCAGGACCTGCTCAACAAGCTGGAGTCGGTGTCGAACCGGCTGCCGCAGGTCGTGCAGGTGGGCGAGCAGACCGACATCGACTTCCTGGCGCTGGCCCAGCAACTGGTCGGCGGGAAGGGGGCGGCGCTCTTCTCTCCCGAGGACATGGCCGCCATCCGCTCCCGGCTGTCCGAGATCGGCAAGCGCGTGGACGACCGCGAGGCGGAGATCACCGCGCTGCTCAGGAAGGTCGCCGCGGAGGTCACCGAGGCCCCCGCGGTCGAAGCGGTGACGACGGCCGCGGCGGGGCCGGACAGCGTACAGAATGTGGAGCGTGAGGTTCGATGAGCGGCCGTGAGTTCTCGAAGATCAAGGAGTCTCTGGCCTCCTGGTCCGACATCCGCCAGCTGCTGCGCGGCGGCGAGCAGGGCCAGCTCGTGCCGGTGGTCATCCCCAAGGACAGGCGCGGTTTCGCCTGGATGGCGCTGGTGTTCGTGGGCGTCTACTTCGCCGGGATGGCCGCGCTGACCGACCTCACCCTGCTGGCCGCGCCGGCGGCGCTGTTCTTCCTGGTCGTGGCGATGATCTGGATGTGGCGCCGGGCCATCATCGAGATCGAGGAGGGCACCACCGGCGTGCGGAGCCGCTGGGGCGCGATCACCGGCACGCTGCCGCCCGGCCGCCACTACCTGTGGGTGCCGTGGGACCGGGTCGACGCCGTGGTCGACACCTCGACCGAGATCCCCTACTCGGCGCCCATCGTGGCCTGCCCGACGGCCGAGAACGTGCCGCTGAAGTCGATCGAGTTCTTCCTCAAGTTCCGCATCGTCGATCCGGTGGCGTTCGTCCGCACGATCGGCGCGGGCAACTTCGACCTGGTCCTGTCGAGCGCCGTCCAGGACGCGATCAGGCAGCGCAGCCGCCGGGTCAACACCGAGCGGGCCTACGACCTGCGCGGCTCCGACGTGGGCGACATGCAGGAGGCGCTCAACCGCCAGCTCGGCCGCTACGGCGTGCGCGTCACCGGCGCCAACATCCCCGACGTGCAGCTGCCCGACCAGTACCAACAGCACCTGGCCACCCGCGAGAAGGTCGCCAAGGAGCTGTCGGCGTACGAGCGCGAGTGGGAGCTGACCCGCAAGCGCCGCATCGACACCCTGCTCATGGAGATCGAGCGCTCCAAGAAGACCCGCGACGCCCGCGTCGTCGAGGTCAAAGCCGCGCACAACACCGCCCGCAAGGACGTGGCGCGGATGCTCGAGGAGCAGGAGACCGAGGCCCAGCGGGTGCGCTGGGAGATCGAGGCTCGCGGCCGCGCCGAGCTGACCGCGGCCGAGAACGAGGCCAAGGCGCTGCGCCGGCTGGCCGAGTCCTACCGTGACAACCGGGCCGTGCTGCACTACGAGCTGGCCCGGCGGCGTCTCGATGTGGGCGCCAAACTGGCGGAGAACGCCCCGCAACCCCTGGTGGTGCGCACCCAGCAGGGCGCGGGCGACTCCGCGCTGTCCACCCTCCTCCTGGCCCAGTTGCTCCCTCGCATCTCGGGCCACACCAACGGCGAGGCACCAACCTCATAGGAGAACCCCATGGTGTTCCGCAAGCTGATGGCCGCGTTCGGCGCGGGCGTCGAGGTAGACACTGTGCTGACGAGCACCGGCGTCCGGCCGGGTGAGCGGTTGCGCGGCATGGTCAACTTCCGCGGCGGCGGCTCCGACTACAAGGTCGAGGGCATCTTCCTCGACCTGACGGCGGTGGTCGAGGTCGAACAGGGCGACCACGAGTACAAAACGTCCTACAGCTTCCTGCGCCAGCAGGTGGCGGGGTCGTTCCAGCTGGCAGCGGGCGCGCAGCACAGCCAGCCGTTCGAGATCCCGATCCCCTGGGAGACGCCGATCAGCGCCATCGGCGGTCAGCCGCTGCGCGGCATGCGGCTGGGCGTGCAGACCGAGCTGGCGCTGGCCGGCGCCCTGGACAAGGGCGATCTCGACCCGTTGTTCGTCAGCCCGCTGCCCGCGCAGGAGCACGTCCTCGGCGCGCTCGACCGGCTCGGCTTCCAGTTCAAGAAGGCCGACCTGGAGCGGGGCACGCTGTACGGCTCGACGATGCCGTTCTTCCAGGAGATCGAGTACTACGCGGGCGGCCAGTGGCGGCGCCACTTCAACGAGCTGGAGCTGACGTTCCTCGCCGGGCCTCAGCAGATGGACGTCATCCTGGAGGCCGACAAGCGGGGCGGCTTCCTGACCTCCGGCCACGACGCCCTCAACCGCTTCACGGTCCGCTACGACGCGGGCCCCGGCTCGGCCGACGAGGCACTGGGGCGCGCCCTGCAGCAGATGGCGCGCCGCCGCGGCTGGTTCTGACCGGCCGGCCGCCGACAGTCACGACCGCCGATCCTGTCCTGGGGGTCGGCGGTCCGTATCCCTGCGTGCGCTGGTGATCGCAGGGCGCGCTCGTTACCATGACGTGGGGACTGACTGATCGTCGGGATGCGGGGCGAAGATGGCACGGTTCATGGCGACGGTGCGCGGGGTCGCGCCATGGGCCGCCCAGAACGCCGACGGCGCGATCGCGCTCGGGCTGGCCATCGTGGTGGGCGTGCTCGGCGTCATGCCCGAGGACATCTTCGGCGCCGACGGCGTCGACGTGCAGCGTCAGCTCGTCAGCGCGGCCACCCTGGTGATCCTGGCGCTGGTGGCCACCGCGCTGCTGCGCGACCGCGCCCGTCAGGCGCCCGTCGAGGCGACGATCACCTCGGGCGCCCTCGCCGACCTGCCGCAACGCCTGCGGCGCCTCGACGAGATCGACACCCTGGTGGCCGGCACCCGCAAGGCGCTCGACTCGCTCCAGCTGGTCCGCGTGCTGGGCAGCCGTCAGGAGATCGCGCAGGCGCACGCCGAGGCCCGCAAGGACACGACGCGGTGGAGTTTCAAGGGCGGCACCGGCACCTATCTGCGGGCCGTCACCCTGCCCGAGTGCGCCGCCGCCGCGCGCCGGGTCAAGCGCCATCTGACCGTACGGATCGAGGTCATCGACCCGTCCAACGCCGAGGTGTGCGAGACGTACGCCCACTACCGGCGCTCGCTGTCCGACGTCCCCGACGGCACCGGCGAGACGTGGACCACCGACCGGGTCCGCAAGGAGTCGTTCGCCACGATCCTGGCGGCGTTCTGGCACCGCCAGCGCTACGGCCTGCTCGACATCGGAGTGGGGTTGTCGGCGACGATGACCACGTTCCGCTGGGACCTGTCGGCCTCCCGGCTGATCATGACGGTCGAGGACCCCAATCGGGCGATGACGGCGCTGGCCGGCACGTTCTTCTACGAAAACTGCGACACGGAGTTGCGGCTCAGCTTCGAGCAGGCGCGCCAGGTGCCTCTGGAGATGTACAAGCGGGTGCCGCTGAGCGACGAGCCGACGGTCGAAGAGGTGCAGGAGCTGTTCGAGAGGATCGGGGTGCCGTTGCCCAGGGCCTACAACGAACACGACGTCGTCGACATCGCGCGTAAGGCGTTACGCGCCGTCAATCCGTATAAATCATGAGTTATCACGGCGTCTTCCAGCAGGTCACCGCGGGGCGGGGCAGGTCGTGGGCGCTGCGAGCGATCTCCGGAGGCGACGTCACGGCCGTGCGCCACCCGCTCGGGTTCGTCTGCATGCCACTCGAACGCGACGGCGGCGACGGGGTCTGCCTGCACCTGTGGTCCGACTCGCTCGCCCACGCGCGCAGCACGACCTCGCAGATCCACTGCCACAGCTGGGACCTGTTCAGCCACGTGCTCTACGGTCAGGTGCGCAACGTGCACGCCGTCGTCACCGACACCGGGCGCGACGCGACGCACCGCGTGTTCGAGGTGGTCAGCGGCGCCGACGGCGACCGCATCTCCCCCACCCCGCGCACCGTGCGACACGCCATCGGCCTGGTCGAGGTGTTCGGCGCGGGCGACAGCTATACGCTGCCCGCGGACCGGTTCCACAGCAGTGTGGTGCCGGAGGGCGGCGAGGCGGCGACCATCGCGCTCGGCAGGAGCCGCCCGGGCAGCCGCGACCTGTCGCTCGGCCCGCTCGGCGCGCGCGGGCACCACGTGTCCAGGGAGCCGCTCGACGCCGAGGAGACGGCGCTCGCCGTCGGCCTGATAGCCGCCCACCTGACCTGAGGGGTGCCACGTGACTCCTCCGTTCCCTGAAGGGAGCGGCTTCTCGCTAAGCCGCTTCCGCAGCGTCGCGAAGGGCAAGCCCCGCCCTGAGGATGTTGAC
>NZ_JCADBK010000045.1:0-11746 GCF_059358955.1 Nonomuraea sp. CX421
CCGTTGAGGACCCGAAGGTCAGTCAGTCCAAGGGTCAGACCCTGGCGGGAAGCGCTCATCTACATCATCACTGTCAGTCCACGGTTTCCGTCACGGCGCTTGGTGCTGGAGCGAAGTCGTCCCCCATGTGGTGGCCCGCGGCCGCTGGAACGGAGTCGAGGCTGGGAAGATCGCTTGTGATCGTTTCCCTCGAGGGAGGAGGAGGTTCGTCGTTCTAGGAGGGCAGCCAGGAGGGCCACCAGGGCAGGACACAGTTGCCTGGCGTGCCTTGGGTGGCCAGGTCGTACAGGGTCAGGGCTACCGGCCCGGCGGCCGAGACGGCGATAGTGAGCGCCAGCAGGAGGAGTTCCAGCCACATGCGGCCGGCCAGGAGTGGCAGTCGGGCGAGTAGCTGGAAGGCCAGCGAGATGAGCGCCGACATCACCGAGACGACCGGGAAGAGAACGAGGCGGCTCACCATCCAGATGGAGCCGGCGAAGTTCTCTCCCGCGCTCAGGTCGCCAGCGCAGTAGACGTGCGCACGAGCTACCAGGTGAAGCTCGAGGAAGGTTCCGACGGTCGCGAACCCCAGGGCGATGATCACGGGGAATCCGCAGCCGAAGGCCCAGCGAATGTCGCCGGCTTCCGCCGAGCGCCTTCTTCGATGGATCACGGCGCCATCAAAGCAGGCCGATATATGCCTGATGTGTAGTTAATGTGGAGATCCGGTGCAAGGCGGCTCGGGCGTGAACCCGGAACTGGCACGAGCCTGACACCTCGGCCGACGTCCTCGAAATCCGGCAGAGCAGGTCGACCGCAGACCGCCCTGGATCGGAGCAGGACACCACCCGTCCGATAATCCGCACCTCAGATCACCTTGTCGCAACACCGGGCCCAGAGCGGCATCGCCATGCCCGGCGACGCGAACTCCGACCTCCACCAGTGCCCTGACGCCACCTGGGCCTTCCCGGACACCTGCTCCGCGGCTCTCAAATCAGGACGAACCTGATTCATAAACCCAGAAACGACAAGATCCCATCCGATCACAATGATCAGATGGGATCCCGTCAACTTCAGTCCAGCCGTCTCAAGAACGACCCCTGGAAGAAACAGGGAGGACCGTGTGGCGCAGCTGCCCATCGTGGTCGGATCAGCGGCGGTGAAGTCGTTGCCGGTGAAGTCATTGTGGCCTCTGCCGAGTACGGCCTGGTCGCGATCGGCCGGGCGGCCCCAGAAGTTCATGTTCCGTACGCGGCCGAGAAAGACGCAGTCGACGAACTCGGCCTCGAAGGTGGCCGTCTGCTCTCGCAGCCGAGATCGGTCGAACACGCACCGCTCAAACCGCACGTTGCCGAAGAAGGTTCGCTCCGCGAAGCGGGTGCGGCGGAAGGTGCAGTTGCGGAAGACGGTCTGCGGCCACGTGGCGCCGTCCCACTCCTGTCCGCCGATGCCCGTGCTGCCCATCAACAGCTGCTCAAAGCAGGCGCCGGAGAAGTCGCATCCGTCGAACTCGCTGCCATAGGCGATGAAGCAGGGGAACCGCGTCTCGGTGAAGTCCACGCTCACCAGCCGTGCGCGGTCGAAGATCACATCGGTCACACCGGTGGGCAGCTGGAACCGCTGGTCACTGAGCTCTCCGCGAGCGATCCTCGTGCTTCGCCACCCTTCATCGGTCGGCTCGAAGGTGAACCGCTCAGACGTGTTCACGTTGGCCGCCTGAAAGTAGGAGATTCATGCGCGGAGTCTCGCATTCGACCCCGACAAATCCACCTTCTCGATCATCGTTGCCGACAGGCCGCGGAGGCATCATCAGGATGAGGGCCTTGTCCGAAATCAGCAAAGAGCGCTTCGAGCCGCTGATCGCCGCCACCCCGGACGAGCGGTGATCCACATCCACATATGCGACCCGCTGCCTTCCTATGTGCGTGCCCTCCTGGCCGGCACCGACGCCGCGCACGCGATGAGCCCGGATCGCGGTCAGGGGCCGGGCAGTCCATTGAGGACGCTTTCGTGCTCGCCGCCGCCCTCGCCGGCGAGGGCGCGATCGAGGGCGCGCTGCGCCGTTATGACGCCGAGCGCCGCCTGCGCACCCAGGCCACCGCGCGGGGCGCGCCCGCGCCGATGGGCGCCGCACCACTCCACCGGGCCCTGGAGACCGTGATCCGGCTGACACCTGCCCCGCTGTGGCGTAAAGGCATCGCCGCCGACGGTAACGCCCCCTGGCGCTGGCAGCCGCCGCACCTGCCGGTTGCGCCGAGCAGGTGATGGTCGCCGACAATGCAGGAACCGTCAGCTCTCCTGCAGGTCACGTCGCTGGAATGCGGCGATCCCGGCCAGCAGGAGTGCGGCGGTGACCAGGACGAGCCCCAGCAGCGGGCCGGCGTCCACGGGCTGGGTCAGCGCTTGCGGGACGTGCGCGAAGGGGGACAGGTTCGTGATCCGCTCGTCCAGTTGGAGCAGCTCGCCGAGCTGAGCCAGCAGGGCGAAGGCCAGCAGGGCCGCCCACGCCAGTGCGGTCAGCCGGGGCAGCAGCCCGAACAGCAGCATCGCGATCCCGGCCAGCGTCCAGGTGGCGGGCACCTGGACCAGCGCCGCGCCCAGCATGCGCGCGGCCTGACCGGCCGGCTCGCCGATCCGCAGGCCATGCGCGAGCCCGGCCGTCAGTCCGCCCACGGCGAGGATCACCACGCTGCCGCCCAGGGCGACACCCAGGTGGCTGAGGCTCCAGCGCCGGCGGGACACGGCGGTGGCCAGGACCGGTTCGGCCCGCAGCTCCGCCTCCTCGCCGCGCAACCGCAGCGTCGCCTGGAGCGCATAGGCGCCGGCGAGCAGGCCCAGCAGGCTCAGCTCGGCGGTCAGGAACGCGTCGGTCAGTTCGTCCGCGCCGCCGCCGATCTGCGCCAGGAGGGCAGCCAGCTGCGGGTTGTCGCCGGCGATGTCGCCCAGACTGTGGGCCAGCGCGCCGAACAGCACGCCCGCCACCGCAAAACCGATCGCCCAGCCGAGCAGGCCGCCGCGCTGCAGCCGCCACGCCAGCGCCAGCGGGCCGGCCAGATACGCTGCCGCGTCCGGCAGGCCGGGGCGGGCGGGCAGGAGCCCGGCGCCGAGGTCGCGCCGCCTGGCCAGCAGCGCCGACGCCACCACCAGCACCAGGGCGGAGACGGCGAGCAGCGCGACAACCCACCAGCGCTCACCGGCGAACGCCCGCACCCGCTGCGCCCAGCCCAGCGGCGACAGCCAGGCGAGCGCTTCCACCTTTGCGGCGTCGCCGAGCGCCCGCAACAGGAAGGCCATGCCGAGCACCGCGCAGGCCAGGGCATTGGCGGTGCGCGCCTGCGTGGTGAGCTGGGCGGCGACGATGGCCACGCCGGTGAACACCCAGCCGACGCCGCCCACCGCCGCGCCGAAGGCCAGCGCGCCTGCCGCAGGCAGCCCTTGGCCGGTCAGGCCCGCCGTGATGAGCACGGCGGTAAGCAGGTTCGCGGCCGCGGCCACGAGCACCGCCGCGGCCGGGATCGCCTGGCGGCCCACCACGCCGGCGCCGATCAGCTCGGCGCGGCCGCTCTCCTCCTCGGCGCGGGTGTGCCGGGTCACCACGAGAATGCTCATCAACGCGGCCAGCACCGCGGCCATGGTGGTGGCCCGCCAGGCGGTCAGCCCGCCGACCGAGCCCGCGTCGAACACCGGGCCGGTCAGCGCCTGCAGCGCAGGAGTCGCACCGATGGTGACGCCCAGCGCGATGCGCTGACCGGCCTGCGGATACAGCTCGGCGATGGCCGAGGCGCTGACCGTGATCACACCGGCGATCACGATGATCCAGACGGGCAGCAGGACGCGGTCACGGCGCAGCGCCAGCCGCACCAGCATCAGCGTGCCGGTCATGACGTGATCCGGTAGTGGCGCAGGAAGAGCTCCTCCAGGGTGGCCGGTCGGCAGGTCAGCGCGCGGACGCCGGAGCCGGTGAGCAGGCGCAGCACCGTCCGCAGGTGTTCGCCGTCGACCTGGAAGCGGGCCCGGGAGCCGGCGACGGTCAGGCCGTGCACGCCCGCCAGATCGGCCAGGCCGCCGGGGATGTCGTCGAGCTCGACGTCGATGGTGGTGCGGGTGAGGTGACGCAGATCGGCCAGGGTGCCGGTCTCCACCGTGCGTCCGTCGCGGATGATGGTGACCTGGTCGCAGAGCGCCTCGACCTCCGACAGGCTGTGGCTGGACAGCAGCACCGTCCGGCCGCGGGCGAGTTCCTCGCCGATGACCTCGCGGAAGGCGGCCTCCATCAGCGGGTCCAGGCCGGAGGTCGGCTCATCCAGCAGCAGCAGTTCGACGTTCGAGGCCAGGGCGGCGATCAGGGCCACCTTCTGGCGGTTGCCCTTGGAGTAGGCGCGGCCCTTCCTGGCAGGGTCGAGGGCGAAGCGTTCCAGCAGCGTCGTCTTGCGCCGCCGGTCCAGGCCACCGCGCAGCCGGCCGAGCAGGTCGATGGCCTCGCCGCCGGACAGGGTGGGCCACAGCACGACGTCGCCGGGCACGTACGCCAGCCGGCGGTGCAGCTCGACCGCGTCGCGCCAGGGGTGGCCGCCGAGCAGTTCGGCGTGCCCGGAGTCGGTCCGCAGCAGGCCGAGCAGGATGCGCAGGGTGGTGGTCTTGCCCGAGCCGTTGGGTCCGAGGAATCCGTGGGCCTCGCCGGCCTCTACGACCAGGTCGAGCCCGTCCAGGGCGCGGACCGTGCCGAAACGCTTGGTCAAGCCACTGATGAGGATGGCAGGGCTGTTCGCCACGGGGCGCCTCCACGAGCCGGTCCGCTATGACATTGCCGACCAGACTTCCCGGCGCTCCACCAGCGACCATAACAGCGCCGCTTCGTCTCGACCAGATGCCGGCTACGCCACCCCTGCCGCGACACGCGCCGTATCCGTGGCGGCGTACGTGTGACCCATGGCGTCTCTCAGCATCCCTGCCGCCGGGTGACCGCCTCGGTTAGGTGTGAGCGATCAGCATCACGACCGGATCGCCGTCTCATCACCTCAGCCGACGATGACTCGTCTCGCGGGCAGTTGATGGTGGCGGGCTAGGCAGGACGGTGGTCAGCCGGTCTGCTGGTGCCAGCGGTGCAGCAGGGCGGGGATCTCGCCGAGCAGGAAGTCGTAGAAGGCGTGCATCTCGGTCAGGCGCTGATGGGCGAGGTCGCCCTCGTCGGTGGCGGCGATCCCGGCGTCCGCGGCCTGGAGCATGGCCTGGATGACGGTGTTCTGACTGGTGAACAGGGTGGCCCAGGCATCGTCGCGGAGCCGGTAGTGCTCGCGCCGGCTGCCGGGTGAGGGCAGGCGTTCGATCAGCCCGACCGTCAGCAGGGACTTGATCGCGCCTGAGACCGAGCCCGCGCTGGCCTCCAGTTGGCCGGCGATCTCGCCGGCGGTGACGCTCTCCTGGCCGGTGAACAGGAAGACCGCCAAGGTGCGCGCGGCCATGCGCTGCAGTCCGCCCTGGATCAGGGTCAGGGCCAGCCGTTCCGCCGCCTGCCAGTGCTCATACCGGTCGTTCACGTGTTCGCCTCCTTGAGCAGAGACAGGATACCGAACATACCGACTCTTCAGAAATTTCTGAAAAGTCGGTATGGTCTTCGTATCGGCCTCTCTCGAGAGGGGTTCGATGGTGTGCCGGGAAGCCTGGTCGGCGATGTGATCTCTCATCAGCCTCGACAGGAAGGTGACCGGCCATGACCCTGCTCAGCCGGTTGTGCGTCGTGCGCCCGGCCCTCGCTCACCGGGTGCGCGTCCGGCGGAACGGCGACGGCGCGCTGACCTGGCTGCGCGCCCGCCGAGGGCTTCATGTACCCGGGGGTGCTGGACAAGGTCTGCGCCCCTCGCAGCACGAGATCTTCACGACCACCGCAACCCCTCAGCCCTCTGGCTGCCCCTCACTCCTGGAGCATCGTGAACGTCCTTGTCCTCGGCGGCACCCACCACGTCGGCCGCGCCATCGTCGAGGCCGCGCTGGAGCGCGGCGATGAGGTGAGCACCCTCAACCGCGGCCTCAGCCGTGAACCGGCGCCCGGCGTACGGGCGCTGATCGCCGACCGCACCGACCCCGAGTCCGTACGGCAGGCACTCGGCGACGCGGAATGGGACGCGGTCATCGACACCTGGGCCTGGGCGCCCCGGGTGGTGCGAGACAGCGCCCGCCTGCTGGCCGCCCGCGCAGGGCACTACGGGTACGTCTCCAGCCGCGGCGTGCACCGCTGGCCCTGGCCCGCCGGTGCCGACGAGCAGGCGCCCCTGGTCGACGGCGACCCTGCCAGCGAGGAAGCCGCCGCCAAGCGCGGCGGCGAACTCGCCGTCACCGAATCCTTCGCCGGACGAGCACTGCTGGCCAGAGCCGGGATGATCCTCGGCCCGTATGAGGACGTCGGCCGCATCCCGTGGTGGCTGCGCCGCCTGGAGAAGGGCGGCCCGGTCCTGGCCCCCCACCCCCGCCGACACGCCCCTGCAGTACCTCGACGTCCGCGACCTGGCCACCTGGATGCTCTCCTCGGCCGAACGCGGCCTTGCCGGCGCCTTCACCGTCACCGGCCCACCCGGCGCGACCACCCTCGGCGACCTGCTCACCACGGCCCTGGAGGTCACCGGCTTCGACAGCGCACTGGTTGGACACCGCCAGAACTGCTCGTGCGGTGCGGCCTGCCGCTCGGCATGGAGTTCGGGCTCCGGCTGCCCGACGGCAGCGTCCCGAGCGGCATGCACGACGCCGACGTCAGCGCCGCCCTGGCCCAAGGCCTCACCACGCGTCCGCTGCGCGAGACCCTCGCCGACACCTGGACCTGGCTCCAGGCCGAAGGTGACCCCACGCCCCGCGCGGACGTCCCTTCCCCTGACACCTGGCTGGACGCCGCCGCCGAACAGCGGCTGCTCGACCAGCTCTCCCACTGACGAAGAAGGGCAGCACCTGCCATGCGCGCCATCATCATCGGAGCCGGCATCGCCGGCCTGGCCACCGCCCTGCGCCTGCACCAGATCGGCTGGGACACCATCATCGTCGAACGCGCCCCACAGCGGCGCGGCGGCGGCTACGCGGTCACCTTCGGCGGCATCGGTTACGACGCCGCCGAACGGATGGGCATCCTGGCCGACCTGCGCGCCAAGGCGTTCGATACCACCGAGCTCGTCTACCACAAGCCGAACGGCGAACGCCGCTTCGCCCTCGACCGCGCCACCATCGCCGCTACCACCGGGCCGCGCTCGGTCACCATTCTGCGTGGTGATCTGGAAGCCGTCCTGTACAGCAAGGTCGGGGGCCGCACCGAGATCCGCTTCGGTACCACCCTCACGCACGTCGACCAGGACGATCAGGCCGTCCGCGTGAGCTTGACCGACGGCACCGTCGAGGAGGCCGACCTGCTGATCGGCGCCGACGGCCTGCACTCGGCCACCCGCGCCCTGGCGTTCGGCCCGGAAGAGGACTTCCTGCTCGACCTGGGGCACAAGGTAGCCGTCTTCATGCTGGATCGGCGGCCCGACACCATCGCGCCCGGCGCGACCGGCACCCTGTCGTCCAACGGCCGTACCGCGGCCTTCATCAGCGTCGGCGACGGCCGCAACGTCGCCTTCTTCGGCTACCGCGCCGCCCACGCCCGCCCCGGCGAGGACGTGACCGCCCAGTTGGGACGCGTCTACGGCGATCTGGGCTGGGGCATCCCCGAAGCCCTCGCCGCTCTGCCGCGGACCGAGTCGGTCTACTTCGACACCATCAGCCAGGTCGTCGCCCCGCATTGGAGCAGCGGCCGGGTGGTGCTGCTGGGAGATGCGGCCTGGTGCGTCACCCTGTTCGCCGGGTACGGCTCCGCGCTGGCCGTCGGCGGCGCCGACCGGCTCGGCACCGAACTGGCCGACCGCCCGGGCGACATCCCCGCCGCACTGGCCGCCTGGGAGGCCGCCATCCGGCCCGAAGCCGAACGCAAACAAAAGCTGGGCCGCCGCGTCAAAGGCGTCTACGCCCCCGCCAACTCCCTGCTGCTGTGGCTGAGCCAGCTACCGCTGCGCCTGGCCACCCTGCCACCCGTGCGCCGGTATATGACCCGCCGCTTCATCAAGGGCTGACTTGACCGCTCCTGATGCGGACCGGATCGCGGCCGGGGCGCGCTGGTGGCGTACATGACCGGGTTCATCAACCCAAGACCGGCGACGCAGATCGCGCTCAGCATCCTGCCTGCGCCACTTCGCCGCGTATGCGGCGGCCGTGGCCGCCGATCGAATCGGCTGGCGGCCTGGCATGATGCGGGCGCCGAGCGCCCTGCCGGTACCGCACCGGCCGGCCGACTCTGGGTGAGCGGTCAAGCGCCTGAAGCAGGCGGATACAGCCCGGCCTGGCGGTAGACGGCGGTGAGGTAGCGCAGCATTTCGGTGGCGTCCGGCGGGTCCGGCTGCAGCACACGGTAGGTGACCGCGCCGGCCATCATGTCGATCAGCACGTCCAGGTCGGCGTCGGCGGCCACGGTGCCGTCCTGCTGGGCGCGCCGCAGCATCGCGGCGGCCAGCTCGCGGCGGGGCAGGATGTAGTGCCGCCAATAGACGGCCATCAGCTGCGGGTGGCTGACGGCCGAGCCCATGATGCGGGCGACCAGTGCGCGAAAGCCGGGGCTGGCGGCCATCTCGGCCGCCGCGGGCAGCACGCGCTCGACGATGTCGCGCGGGGTCAGGGCGTAGACGTCGGCGGCCGACGGCGTGACCTCGGCGCGGACCCACTGCTCGATGGCCTGGGCGAGCAGGTCCTCCTTGCTGCTCCAGCGGCGATACAGGGTCAGCTTGCCCACGCCGGCGCGTTTGGCGACCTGCTCGATGCTGGTGCCCTCGACGCCGCGCTCCACGAACAGCTCCAGCGCGGCAGTCAGGATCGCGGTGTCGGTCTCGGGATCACGCGGACGTCCCCGCCCCCGTCCTTCGGCGGCGGTCATCCCAGGGCTCCGTCCAGCCAGCGGGTGACCTCGGCCGGGCCGCCTTGGCAGGCCAGGTGGCCGTCCGGGCGCACGAGCAGGGCCGGGCCGTTCCCTGAGCCGGAGGCGCGAAGCTGGACGACGCGCTCGCCGAGCCGCCGCCGGGCGACCTGGAAGGCGGCGTCCGTGCCGGTGCCGTGACCGAGGACCGCCCACGCACCGCGTAGCTCGGTGTGCAGCCGGGTGCGGCTGCCGTCGCCGCGTTCGCAGTCCAGGTCGGGCACACGGTCGCCGGGGCGGAGCTTGCCGCCCCGCCTGCCGATGCCCCGTCCTGTGAGCGTCTTGCCGAGCGGGCCGCGGCGGTAGCTCACCCACAGCTGCGAGGTCGTGTAGGTGGTCCACCGCTGGATCCAAGCCTGGCTGAAGATGCGCATCAGCACCTGATCACGAAGGAAGCGGCCGAGCGGGCCGGCGGCGATGTTGACCTTGGTGGCGGCGGTGCTGCCCCGCAGCACCGCGGTGGCCAGCGGGCGACGCTCGGCCTGGTAGGTGTCCAGCAGCGCCACTTCGGCGCGGCCCTGGATGACCAGAGCGAGCTTCCACGCCAGGTTCTCAGCATCGCCGAGCCCGGTCAGCATGCCCTGCCCGCCGAACGGGGCGTGCACGTGCGCCGCGTCCCCGGCCAGCAGGATGCGCCCGGCCCGGTAGGCCTCGGCCAGGCGGCGGTGCACGCGAAACAGTGACGCCCAGGTCACCTCGCCCAGCCGCAGGCCGGGCAGGCCGGTGCGCTCAGGCAGGATGCGTCGCATGCGCTCGGCGATCTGCTCCTCGCTCGGCTTGTCGACGGTGAAGGCGGCGTCGTAGGCGAGCAGCCGCCACTGATCTCCCGGCATCGGCATCGCGCCCAGCACCCCCTCGGCGTGCGCCCAGCCGCTGGTCCCCGACCGGTCCAGGGCGGGCTCGCCCTCAAGGCGTCCGTCGAGGAGCAGGAACCGCTCACTGACCTTCACTCCCGGGAAGCCGATGCCGGCCTGCGTGCGCACGGTGCTGCCAGTCCCGTCACAGCCGACCATCCACCGGGCCCGCACGGTGCAGCCGTCGCCGAGCGTCGCGGTGACGCCGGTCGTGTCCTGGCGGGCCTCGACCAGCGCCAAGCCCCATTCCGGGCGAACGCCCAGCTCGGCCAGGCGCTCGCGCAGCCGCGCCTCCACCCGTGCCTGGGAGATCACCATCGGAGGTGCGGCGGTGCCGAGCCCGGGGTCACCGAACCGGATGCGCATCATCGGACGGTCCCCGGCGTAGGTGGTGATCGTCATGGCCCGCACCGACTCCTGCGGCAGGCCGCTCAGGGCGTCCAGCCGATCGAGCACCTCCGAGCCGCGCGCGTGCACGAAGTTCGCCCGCGACGTGGCGGCCGGAGCTGCGGCCTTGTCGATCACGCGTACCGAGACGCCGTGCTGAAGCAGCCCGCAGGCCAGCGCCAGGCCGACCGGTCCCGCACCGACCACCAGAACATCCGTGTCCACCGCCGCCACCTCACCGATTAATTTACGAGACGGTACCGTAAAATAAATGATGCCGATAATGGTCCGTTCTGTCCAGACACTGCTCCGCTCGCCGCTGTGCAGCGAGATCCGCATCGGCTATGCCCGGGTCTCCACCGCCGGTCAGAATCTCGAGCGCCCACTGGATGCACTGAAGGCGGCCGGGATGCCAGCGGGTGTTCGCCGACAAGAAGTCCGGCAAGACCGCCGAGCGCCCCGTCAACACCCCGCCCCCGGCCGGCCCCACCCTGAACGAGCTCAGCGGCAAACTCCCGGCCGTGAGGGAAAGTCCTTCGTGTCCTCAGAAGCCAGCCAGACGGGGAGGACGACTCGTGAGCCCGCTATCCGTCAGCGGGCAGCGTCGAGCGCAAGCGCCCGACCGTCCGCAAGACCTCGGCACGGTTCTCGGCGGTCTTGAGCCATGTGGGCAGGCGCTCTACCAGACTTGCCGGAGCCCAAGCCACAAGATCTCCACGTTCGCGCAGCTTCGCGGCCACGTAAGCGTCCAAGAGGTCGAGATGACGGACGTTATAGGCCCACAGCACACGTCCGCAGCAACGCGCCTGCAACCACACCGGCCGCTGAAAGAAAGGATCGACAGGACCGCCGACGACAGCGGAGCCGACCGTCTCGTCCTTGAAGTAGCCACACTCCCTACAGCGCAAGCGCCGACGGAAGTTCAGGACCCCGCTGAAAGCCGCCTCACCGTGCTCAAGCGTCCCTGGATGCGCCACGACGACAGCGCACCCGTCGCACCGAGGACAGCGCACCAGCACCTCGTCGATGAAGTCGTACCCGTACTTCCGTTCGCGTCGGTCTCGGAACCGGTCACCAGGATCCGATGCACTTCCTGTCACTCGATCAGCTCCTGTCACTCGATCAGCCTGCCAGAGGCCCATCGCGATACAGAGCCGAGACCCGTCTTGCCCGACCCGAGCACCATCAGCTCTCCGTTCACTGGCCAGCACCGTTGTCGCACGTTCGCGATAACGTGCCCGTTCGCCCTCACCGGCCCGACCGGGAGAGCTCGCACCCTGCAGCGGTTCGAGCAGTTCCCCGCCGAAGGGGCCCTGCCGCTGGTGCTGGAGGAGGCACCCGTGCCGAGATGGAACAGCGCATTACCCGGCTCGATGGCGCCTACGAGCTGGTAAAGCTCGCGGACGTGCATCGAGCCTGGCGGCACCGGCGTGGCAAGGACCTGCCCACCCGGGAGGAGTACTACGTAGGTTCACGTCCAGGGAGATGGTGTGCGGGTGATCTAGCCCATGCTGTGGTGCGGGTGAGATCCATGTGACAAGAGACG
>NZ_JCADBK010000046.1:0-11190 GCF_059358955.1 Nonomuraea sp. CX421
CCATTGAGGCGATTGCCTCCTAATAGTCCACCGGATTACAGGTGGCCTTCTCAAACACCATCTCCCTGGGCGCGGCCCGGGTTGGCGGGAGCGGGTTCGGCGCGGCGGGTTCGGGAGTGCTGAGGCGGCGCGGTCTGCGGGCCGTGAACTGCTGACGGCGGAGGCGGACGGGCCGCTTTCTGCTGGGTGCACGGTGGGGCAGTGGCTGCGGTACTGGTTGTCGGTGGTGGAGTCGCGGTTGCGGCCGACCACGCACCGGGCCTACCGGGATCATGTGCGGCTGCATCTGAGCCCGTATCTGGGCCGGGTCAAGCTGGGGGAGCTGTCGCGGCGGGACGTGACGCGGATGTTCGTGGCGCTGGGGCGGCGGCGGAATCGGTACGGTCAGCCGATCAGCGCATCGACTTTGGAGCGGATCCGGGCGACGTTGCGGGCGGCTCTGAACCACGCGGTGCGTGAGGATTTGATCGCCGTCAATCCGGCGCAGGGCGTTCGGTTGCCAGCACCGGTGCGGACGCATCCGGTGGTGTGGACGGCTCGTCGGGAGGCGGCCTGGCAGCGTGGTGGAGAGCGTCCGGCGGTGGCGGTGTGGACGGTTGAGCAGTTGGCCGCCTTCCTGGGCTTTGCACGTGAGGATCCGTTGTTCGTTCTGTGGTGGCTGGTGGCCTTGCGTGGGCTGCGGCGCGGGGAGGTGGCCGGGCTGCGGTGGGTGGACGTCGATCTGGAGCGGCGCGAGCTCACCATCGCTCATCAGCTGGTCCACACCGATGAGGGGCTGGTGTTGTGTGAGCCGAAGAGCGCGGCCAGCCGACGGACGTTGGCACTCGATCCGGAGACCGTGCGGCTGCTGCGCCGGCACGAGCGTGCGCAACGCCGGCTGCCGGGGGAGCGGTGGTCACCGACCAGCCCGATCTTCACCCTGGGCAGCAGTTCAGCCGAGTTATCTCACCCACCGCTTCCACAAGCTGGTCGCCGCGAGCGGGTTGCCGCCGGTGAGGTTGCACGACTTGCGCCATGGAGCTGCGACGTTGGCTTTGGCGTCGGGCACGGAGTTGAAGGTGGTGCAGGGCACGTTGGGGCATGCCAGCATCGTGCTGACCGCCAACACCTACGTCTCGGTACTCCCGCAGCTGTACCACGACAGCGCCAAGGCGACCGCGCGGCTGGTGTTGAAGGCGGTCAGGGAAACCAACCGGAAGATCGGCAAGGCCCGGGAGACGACGTGACTCACGTGTGGTGTCCATCCCCTGAAAGCGTGGAGACTCGGTTATGCGGCGATGGTCTCCTGCGACCTCGCCTTGGTGGCTGCTCGCGCGGTCATGATCTGCCGCTCGTAGACGGTCGGGGGTAGCCCGTCGGCGGCGCTGTGTCGGCGGCGGGTGTTGTAGAAGTCGGCGATCCAAGTGGCGATCTTCAGGCGGGCTTCGGCCCGCGTGGCGAAGTGGTGCCGGTGGACGTATTCGACCTTGAGGGTGGAGTTGAACGATTCGGCGGCGGCGTTGTCCAGGGCGCAGCCGACCCGGCCCATCGACTGCACGACGCCCCAGTGCCGGCAGGCGGCCTGGAAGCGGGCGGCGCTGTATTGCTCGGATTCAATCAGTCGTCGCAACACTGCTGCTCAGCAGCAAGTTTAGTTGATCGCTGAAGGCTTCTGCCGGTGTCTTCCATCCGAGGGTCTTCCGGGGCCTGGTGTTGAGCGCGAACGCAACAGCCGCCAACTCCTCGGCATCCCAGCGGGACAGGTCGGTGCCCTTGGGAAAGTACTGCCGCAGCAGGCCGTTGGTGTTCTCGTTGGTGCCCCGTTGCCAGGGGCTATGAGGGTCGGCGAAATAGACCAGCAAGCCGGTGTCGATGCGCAGTTGGGCATGCTGCGCCAGCTCCGTTCCCCGGTCCCAGGTCAGCGAGCGACGTAGCTGCTCGGGCAACCCGATGATCTCTTTGGCGATCGCGTCCCGCACGGCTTCGGCGCCACGGCCGGCCAGCGCCGGGCCGTTCTTCACCCGTTCCTGCGTGCCGAAGCCCTCCATCCGGGGCAGGTGCAACAGCAGCGTGAACCGCGTCGTGCGCTCCACCAGCGTGCCGATCGCCGACCTGCCGGTGCCGATGATGAGATCACCCTCCCAGTGGCCCGGAACCGCGCGGTCCTCAGCCTCGGCGGGCCGCTCGCTGATCAGCACCTCAGAGGTCACGTGGCCGCCGGCCTTCTTCCGGGCGCGGGCCCGCGGCACCCGCAGCGCACGCCCGGTGCGCAGGCACGCGACCAGCTCCCGCTTGAGCGCTCCACGCCCCTGGACGAACAGTGCCTGGTAGATCGCCTCGTGTGAGATCCGCATGGTGTCGTCCTCGGGAAAATCGACCTGCAGCCGGTGGGAGATCTGTTCGGGGCTCCACGATGTCGTCCAGCGGCGGTCCTGACGGTGGGGTTTGTTCCGTCCCTTCCAGGGCGCTGTCTGCGGCCCTGCCACCGGCGTGCCGTCCGGGTGGCGGACCTGTCCCGCCAGCCGCTGCTGCACGTACTCGCGCAGGTGCTGGTTGGCCGCCAGTTTGGCGGTCTTCGGCCGACGAGCTCGGCGTTCGGCGTGCCATTGCGCGACCGTCGCTCGATAGTCCACGTCATACGTCCGCGTCGAGGCGTTGCGCCGGAGCTCGCGGGAGATCGTCGACGGCGAGCGCCCCAGGCGCCGCGCGATCTCGCGCACGCCGAGCTTCTGGGCACGGCATAACGCGATCTCTTCCCGCTCTGCGAACGACAGGTAGCGGCCCGACACCGTCGGGGCAAGGCATGGTCCCACCCCGCCAGCCTGGCGGAACCACCGTGTCCCAACCGCTGGTGACACGCCGATCTCCGCTGCGGCTTCCTCCGAACTCACCCCTCGAGCGATCGCTTGCCAGAACCGGACACGGTCCTGTCGCCAGGCGACAGTCGGCCGTCCCGGCGAGGGGATCTGGCCGCGATACAACCGGACCGCCTGCTGTTTCTTGCCCATGCCCATGCACCAACACCTCCAACGACGAGGTGTTGCGAGCACCGATTGAATCCGAGTTCGCTGCCGCGGTCGGTGTGGAAGATCACCCCGTCGACGGTGCCGCCGCGGGTCACGGCGGCCATCTGCAGGGAGGCGATGGTCAGCGCCGCGTCGTGATGCTCGGACATGGCATAGCCGAGCAGCCGGCGGGAGAACAGATCCTCCACAGTGGCCAGGTAGAGCTTGCCCTCGCCGGTGACGATCTCGGTGACGTCGCCGCACCACAGCACGTCCGGCGCGACCGCGGTGAAGGTGCGCCGGACCAGGTCGGGGGCGGCGGGCCGTTTGCCCTGACGAGTCAGCGACCGGCGTCTTTTGGCCGCTCTGCCGGCTAAGCCGAGTTCGGCCATGCGCCCGGCGACAGTGTTCTCCGATACCCGCCATCCCGCCTCGTGCAGGTCACGGGTGATGCGCGGGCTGCCATAGGTGCCGCCCGAGGCGGTGAACCTGGCCTCGATCACCGCGTCCAGATCCGCGCGGCGCCGCTGCCGGGCCGTCGGCACCCGGTCGCGCCACTTGTAGTACCAGGACTGCGAGACGCCCAAGGCCCGGCAGGTCAACGCGTGAGGCACACCGTGGTCGGTCTTCTGGGAGCTGATGAAGGCCGCCACGCTCACCGGCCCATCGCCTCTCGAACCCACAAGACCACCGAGCGTTTGAGCACATCGCGCTCCATCTCCAGCTCGGCGCGTTCCTTGGCCCATTCGGTCCGCTGCCTGCGCAGCCGGGCGAGTTCCTCCCGCTCGGACTCGGCCAGCTCCCCGCCGTTGGTGTCCTGCTCGCGGGCCAGCCGGTCCATCTGCACCCAGTTGGCCAGCGTCCCCGCATTGATGCCCAGGTCCTTGGCGACCTGCGCGATCGGTTTTCCTGTCTCCCGCACGATGCGCACCGCGCCCGCCCGGAACTCCGGATCGAACCTGCGTCTGGTCTCTCCCACGACCCAACCTTCTCCTTAGGTCAGGTCTCCACGCTAGAAGGGGAAGTCCAGGACCGCTGTGGCATAGGACCGTCTCCGCACTTTGAGGGGATTGACAGGAGCCGGTGGTGTGTCGATAGAGAGTATTGTTGCGTGACCTGAATCGTCACCGACTATCCCGATGAGTTGCGTGATCTGCTGGAAATGTCGGTTCCGTCAGGGATTCGGGTGCTGGTTCGCGCCTGGATCACCCTAAGATCCCCTTCATGCAGCCACTGCGCCCCGGGGATCCGACAGTGCTGGGCCCCTACATGCTTGTCGGTTTCCTCGGTGAGGGCGGGCAGGGCGCCGTCTTCGCCGGGCGGGCACCCGACGGCACCGCGATCGCGGCCAAGGTCCTGCACGCCCGCTTCGCCGGTGACACCGCCGCCGTACAGCGCTTCCAGCGTGAGGTCGAGCTGACCCGCCGGGTGGCCCAATTCTGTACGGCACGCGTGCTCGACGTCGGACTCGCGGGCGCCGTGCCGTACATCGTCTCCGAACTGGTCGAGGGCGTCTCCCTCCAGCATGCCGTACGCACGCGTGGCCCCTTGACCGGCGACGATCTGGTACGGCTCGCGGTGGGGACCATGACCGCTCTGATCTCCATCCACCGGGCGGGCATCGTACACCGCGATTTCAAGCCTTCCAACGTGTTACTGGCCGCTGACGGGCCTAGGGCGATCGACTTCGGCATCGCCCGGGCGCTGGACGCCTCCTCCGTCACCGCCAGCAGTGTGGTGGGCTCGCCCGGCTACATGTCGCCCGAGCAGATTCGGGGCGAGCGGATCGGGTCCGCCTCGGATCTGTTCTCGTGGGCCGGGACGATGGTCTATGCCGCCACCGGTTCGCCCGCGTTCGGCCTCGACTCCATCCCCGCGGTCATGCATCGGGTGCTCAACATCGAGCCTGACCTCCGGGCCATCGGTGAGCCGCTGCATGACGTGCTGACGGCGTGTCTTCAGAAGGATCCCGCGCTGCGCCCTGACGCCCAGACGGCCTGGAACGCGCTGATGGATGGCTCCCCAGCCGCCGTACCCGTGACACCTCCTCGGGACAGCGTGCCCGGCGGCAACTCTCGCAGGGACAACGGACCTGCTGAGGCTCGCCGTGACACCACACCGGCGTCGCCCAGACGAGACCATGCTGCCCGCCGTACCTCCACGTGGGGACGGCCTGCGGTGGCGGTGGCGGTGGCGGGGGCGGCGGTGACGGTGAGTGCGGCCTACATCCTGTGGCCCGCGCCCTTAACCAGCCCGCCCGCAGTCGCAGACCCAGCGGTCACCACCACGCTCGGCCAGCCGGCCTCAGCCACGCCGGCTCCTGCCACGCCAACGTCTGCCACGCCAACCGGCACGACCCCGCCGGCCTCCGCCCGGAAGGCCACTCCGAGCACAAGCCCGACCCCTTCGTCGGCCACCACTCCAACCCCCACCCCGACGACAACCCCCACACGACGCCCTGCAGTGTCTGGACGCTGGGATACGAAGGGTGACGTGTCAGAGTGGGACATCACCGGTCCACACAGCGCCAAGTTGATCCGATACCCCGACGGACCCACAGGCCCCGGCTGGGGGTTCCTGATGTGGACGAAGCGGCCGATGAGCACCAGCTTCACGCTCTCGGTCCGCGCGCGCTTGCGCGAGTACGGCCGCCGGGACGAGACCCCGAAGTACGGCTTGCTGTTCTCCAACACGGAGCCGGGCAACGACATCGGCTACTACGTCGAACCGCTCACCGCAGAGGGCAAGCTCACCGTCCTGGTGATGGAGAAGGGTGCGTTCAGCGCGGAGCGCATCCCATGGCCGTTCGGCTTCGACCCCGATGACTTCCACACGCTCAAGGTGACCAGGAAGGGCTCGACTTATACCTTCCATGTGGACGGCCGACAGGTGTCCCAGCGTGAGGTGCCCGGAGTCGACCCACAAGGTCTGGGCCGGGTCGGTCTGGCCGGGTTTGACGTCCTCGCCGAATTCCGAGACTTCAGAATGCAGAAATGAGGTGTACGACACTCGGAACATTTGCTCGGTCAGCGCCGTTACCTGCGCCAACGTTCATTGCTGTCCTCCTCCCCGCTGTGTGCGGCGGGCCCAGCGCCTAGGGTGCTCCAGGCGGGGCCACCTGCTACTCGTTCAACCGGTACGGCATTTGTAGATCTTGGGATTCGGTGGGCAAACGGAACGTAGTCGGCCGATAGCCGAGAAGTGGCCTTCCCGCTGACCTACGATCTGGTCATGTCCTGGCGTCGAGGTCGCCGGCTACGCCTACTGCGTGAGGTGGGCTGAGGCCCGGCTGCGCCGGGAGCGCGGCCGTGGGGCCCGGTGGACGAGCACGGCCGCGACATCACAGCCGTCGACCAGCTCAAGCGGCGGCTCGGCGAGGCCGAGGCGACGATCGAGCTGCTGGAAGCTCAGCGCGGCGACCAAGGCGGCGGCCCGCTGCACTTCAAGTGCGTGCCCATCACCGCCTACGCCGAGAAGGTCAGCGCGAAGCGGACGGCGCTCGCCCAGCGGGAGGAGGCCGTCCACGCGTGCCGGGAGGCGCTCGCCCGGCTGGCCGCCGCCGAGCGGGAGGTCGGCCGGCTACGCGCGGGCGAAGCGGCGACCCGAAGCAGGAAGGCGCCGCCCTCACCCCCGACCAGTGGATCAGGATGTGGAACGACCTGCCGGGGCCGCAGCGGATCGACTGGGTGGAGCGGATCGTCGAAGGACTCCGGGCGGCGTCGCGCTGCCGGGAGGAAGATCACGACAGCGCCGTGCGGGTCGTCGCCGAGCACCGCGGCGTCGCCGTGCGGCTCGCCCGCCAGCTGCTGGCGCACGCCGACGCCGAGCCGCACGACTACCTGGCCTGGGTGCCGGCCGACATCCTCGCCGAGACCAGTCCCTCAGACAACGGCTCCATCAGCTTCGCCAGGTGAGTGGATGGCGAATCAGGCGGTGATCGGGGCTTCGGCTTCGGCGTCCTTCGCCGACGTCCGCGTCTGGGGCAGGACGAGATAGGTGAGGGCCAGTCCGATCAGGCTCAGTACCGCGCCTGCCAGGCCGGTCCAGCGCAGAGCGCCGGCGGCGACGATCACGCCGCCGATGACCGAGCCGGCTGCGGCGCCGAGGTTGAAGGCGCCCACGTTGACCGAGACGGCCAGGTTCGGGGCGGCACCCGCGTGGTGCAGGATCAGTCCCTGCAGCGGGGCGATGGTCGCGGTGGCGAGCAGGCCGAGCATCAGGACCGCGGCTACGGCGGTGGGCTGCCACACCACGGCGAACGGGATGAGCAGGAGCGTCCCCGTCAGCCCGCCGAAGACCCCGCGTACGGTGGCGCTCATCGACTTGTCGGTCAGCTTTCCGGCGATGAGGTTGCCGAGGAAACTGCCCGCGCCGTAGGCGAGCAGCAGACCGGAGACCGCCGCGGCGGAGAAGCCGGAGACGCGGGTCAGCAGCGGGGCGATGTAGGTGAACACCGTGGCGACCCCGGAGAAGCCCACCGCGGTGGTGGCGATGGCGAGCACGACCGGCCGACGCGTCACCACGCTCAGCTCGTCACGCAGTCGCGTGGACGGTGCCTCCTCCCGGGGCAGGACGGTGGCCAGGAATATGGTGCCCACCAGAGACAGAACGGTCAGCACCGCGAATGGAGCCCGCCATCCGGCGCCCTGCCCGAGTAGTGCCCCCAGAGGCACTCCGAGGAGCGTGGCCACGGTGAAGCCGGAGGCCACGGTGGCGATGGCCGAGCCCGTCCTCTCGGGAGGGACCACCCGGGTCGCCGTCACCAGCGCCAGAGCCAGGAAGGCGGCGTGACTGAGCGAGGACACCACGCGGCCCACCAACAGCAGGCCGAACGACGGCGCCACCGCGCTGATGGCGCTGCCCGCCGCGAACACCAGCATGAGGCCGATGGCGAGCCCCTTGCGCGGCAGGCGCGAGGTGAGCAGGGCCATGAGCGGCCCTCCGACCACGACTCCGATCGCGTATGCGGTCACCGCTTGTCCGGCGGTGCCCATGGAGACGTCCAGATCCACCCCGACCTGGGGCAGCAGCCCGGCGATCAGGTACTCCGAGGTACCCACGACAAAGACGCTTACGCACAATGCGGCGAGCGTCGCGAAACCCTTGTTCGCCTTCATGCCGCAGACGTTAAAGTCTCACATCGGTATGAGAGTCAAGTTGAGCGGGCACTGCCCGCCTGGCATCAGGAGGTCGTTGTGCGCATCGGTGAGCTGTCCCGGCGGACCGGCGTGGCGGTGCACCTGCTGCGCTACTACGAAGAACAGGGGCTGCTCCACCCGCAGCGGCGCCCCAGCGGCTACCGGGAGTACGACGAAGAGGACGTCGCCATCGTCCGCCGCATCCGCAGCCTGCTGGCCGCCGGCCTGAACACCGCGACGATCACCACGGTCCTGCCGTGCCTGCGGGACACCGGCGACCGTCTCGTTCCCACCTGCTCGGACCTGCTCGCCGACCTCCACCAGGAGCGCGACCGCATCGCCCAGGCCATCAGCGACCTTCAGGCTTCCATGGACGCGCTCAATGACGTCATCGCCGCGGCTCCGGCCGACGTCACTCGCCGGGCGGTGGCCTCACTCGGCGGGTGAACGAATCGCCTCTCATCAAGGAATGCCGAGCGCGGCGGCGATCCGCCGCATGGTGGCGGCCTCCAGCCACTCGGCATCGGCGATCCGGACGGCTGCCTCAGTGATCTGCTCGCGGCTGTAGGGCAGCCGCAGGCCGCACAACGGGCGCTGGCCGAGCAATAGCAACGCGAGCCCGATCTCGTCGGGCTCGCCCCGACCACCTTGATCACACGGTCCCACCCTGCCAATCCCGGGCGGGGACCGTCCCCCTACGGGTGTTCACGAGTAGGTCCGACCTGGGACGGAGCGGGCGCTTAAAGATCGCTTCCCGGAACGGGATAGATCGTTTCCCGAGATCAACCTGCGCAGGTCCACGGCGAAAGCAGGAGCTTCGAAGAAGCCTCACCACGCGCCCTGAGCGTCATGGGCACCGAGAAGGCCGCTCAGATGGCGGGATCGGCTGGTCACTGTCCCCATTTCTCCGGCTCTCGTCGTCCGTACTCGACGAGGAGTTCCATGGCCCGCCGCTGGCCAGGGCTCATATCGGTCAACATCATCTGCCCGAACCGTGCCGTGGCGGCGACGGTGGCCCTCTGGTCCGCGGTGAGCTCGGTAGGGACGTCCGTGGGCAGCAGACCCGGCAGCATCGCGTGGAGCTCACCCGCGATCTCGTCGACGCGAGGGTCGTTCGCGTCGGCGTCCGCCAACGCGACCAGCTTCAGGTTCCACTCCTGCCACGGCGAGTCCTGCCCGACACCGGCGAGATAGGGGTCCACGAGTTCGGGCAGCGCCACCTCCGCCGCCCGGAGGATCCCGATGTCGCCCTTGGGCAGATCGAGACCGCGGACGGCCGTGGCGAGCTCGGGAGACAGCGTCGGATCGTCCCCGTATTCAAGGAGGTGCGCTATCACGGCACGGCGGCGCTGAATCTCCGACTCCCCGTCGGCCAGCTCCGCGTCCAGCTCGGCCAGTATCTCCCTCAGGTCCACCGCGCCTGTCAAGGGCAGGAGTTTTACTGTTCGCCATGTTGCTGATAGGTGAAATCGCCAAGCTCGCGGGCGTGACTCCGCGGACCGTTCGTATCTATCACCGGATCGGGCTGCTTGCCGAGCCGGAGCGTAACGCCGGCGATTATCGAAGCTACGGCATGAGCACGTTGAGCCGCCTGCTACAGATCCGCAAGTTGACCGCGCTCGGCATGGGACTCGGCGAGGTCGCCGATGCCCTGGCGGAGGAATTCGGACGGAACTGGGAGAGCTTGCCGCAAGGCACCCACGTGACACGCTTCTCGTGGATCTACCTTGGTCGGGAGCCTCGGCCGTGATAACTCAACGATCATATCGAATGGCGGTGTATAAGAGGCGGGCCAGCAGCATGGCGGCACCTGTGCGCCGCCCATGTGCGGCCCTTCCCTAGTGTTGGATGAACCGAGCGGCCTCGTTACGCTGGGTCTTGTGCCAACTGTACTTGATCTTGCCGTGGCCCTTCGCCGGGCCACTATGGATACTGAAGCCAGCCTGACCGCTGCTGTGCTTCCAGCCACTCTTCCACCCGGTGGTGGTCTGCACATAAATCCATGAATGGCCTGTGCATCCCCCCTGCACCTTGCGGGTATGGGCGCCTGTATGGCTGCTGTAAGCCAACCATGTGCAGCCACTGCGGCGGATCGTGATGATTTTTGTGTGGGCGGCCTTCGCCGTGTTGTTGCCCACGCGTGTGTGCAGTGCTTGAGCGGTGGTTGCATAAGCCGACGGGCCGAGTGCTGACACTAATGCGGCTGACGCTACCACCGCAACTAGTCTCTTCATCGCAGAACTCCTCCTTGGTGGCGCTTGCGGGCTTTTCAGAACTGTCGAGATGCCCAACGGCCGGGGACGACAAGGAGCTCGAACACTGCCGTCACGACCGAGGAATGGGGCACGTCACACCATCGCAAATGAAAATATGCAAGGCCGCGCCACAGCACAATCGTACGAGCGGTTGAATCGCGTTACCGCGATTGGCCAATAAATATTCCGAACGTGCAACCAGTGCGGTACGACATGTACTCCAATGGGTTGAGGGTCGAGCGACCGCCCAGCTCTCCGCAGCGTATGGTCAATTGTCAGTGCCGAGATAATACGGGGACACTCTGTTGATGTTTCCCGGCCAGCAGAGGTCCTCCATCCTTGGCAGTGGCTGCGGAGCGCCGGTCTGCGCGTTGTCGCCGACGAAACTATCCAGCGGTGGCGACTGGATCACTGTCGGCTCCGACCGCGTCGCCCGTCTGGACGTCAGGGCGACGATTCGCACCCACGACGACGAACTGGTGTTCCTCACCGTCACCGGCCGCGCCACGATGTCGGACGAGGTGATCAATCGGCTGTTCGCCGGCGAAACCATCGGCTGGGAGGAGATGCACGCCCGGTCCGCGCCGCTGTTCGAGACCGGCGCGGACGGCTACGCGTGGCTGAACTCCGCCGCCGCCGCCGTCAACGAACTGTCCCTCAACCACGTCGACTACCGCTTCTACAGCATCCGATGATCAGTGGATCGCACACCTTCGCGTCCGGCGGGTGCCCCCGTGAGGCGTCATCCCACCGGCGACGGAGGGTTCGGGAGGAAGGCGACGCGTAGTGCCTCGCTCACCGTGGCCGTCGCCG
>NZ_JCADBK010000047.1:0-8281 GCF_059358955.1 Nonomuraea sp. CX421
CCGTTGAGGACCCGAAGGTCAGTCAGTCCAAGGGTCAGACCCTGGCGGGAAGCGCTCATCTACATCATCACTGTCAGTCCACCACGGTGATGCGGTTCGTGGCGGGCGGGGCAATGGGGTTGTCCCTGCCGAGGTGCTCGACGAAGGCGTCGATGTCGAGCGGGCCGCTCCACACGTCCGTGCCCTCGGTGAAGGCGAGGAACGCGTCCCCGCCGCCCACCAGGAAGTTGTTGGCCGCGACCCGGATCGACTGGGTGTCGGTCACCGGCGTGCCGTCGATCCTGATGTCGGAGACCTTGGCGCCCCAGGCGGCGGACCTGCTGTAGGTGTAGGTCAGGTTCGCCGAGGGCTGCAGGATCTTGGTGAACGCCTGGTTGTTGGGGCCTCCGGTGAACTGCTGCTCCAGCACCGTCTTCAGCTGGGCGCCGGTCAGCGTGACCACCTGCATGAGGTTGTTGAAGGGCTGGACGGCGAACGCCTCGCCGTAGGTGACGACCCCGTCGCCCTCTCCGGCCGGGGAGCCGGCGTAGTTCAGCGAGTTGCGGACGCCGCCCGGGTTCATCAGGGCGATCTGGGCGTTGCCGCCGGTCCTGGTCGCGGCGAGCTGGCCGTCGGCGATGAGGTTGCCGAGGGGCGACTCACCGCTCGGGGCGGCGGTGTTGGTGAGGTCCGCGGAGATCGTGCCGACGGGCCTGTTGGCCACCGGCGCGACGCGATCCTTCCACGTCTGCACGAACGTCGAAATTTCGGGATCCGGGGTGACCGTGCGGGTCACGACGTGGTTGTCCGCCACGACCGTCGAGCGGTCGACGTCCCGCGTCTTGACGTTCACCTGGAGGTCGACCTGGGTGATGACGCGGCCGAACGAGCCGCCCTGCGAGTAGAGGCGGTTCTGCCCGGCGGGGTCCTTGACGGTGCACAGGTACGCCTGATGCGAGTGTCCGCTGAGCACCAAATCGATCTCGGGGTCGACCTGCGTGGCGATGCGGTTGCCCGCGCCCGGGACGGCACTGCACGCGTCGGGCGACTGGCCGGCCGTCACCTGGTCGCCCTCGTGCACGAGGATGACCTGGGCCTTCACGCCGAGCAGCTTGAGCAGCTTGGACGCCACGTTCGCGGCCTTGACCTCGTCGACGAACTTGAGGTCCTTGATGCCCTCCGCGGTGACGATGTTCGGCGTGGTTTGCGTCACGAGGCCGATGAAGCCGATCGGCACGCCGTTCATCCACTTGACGCTCACCGGCGGCAGCGCGGGCACGCCCCAGTCAGCCATCAGGTTCTTGAACTGGCCTTGAGCGCCAAGCGCCGCGAGCGCGTCGGTCTTCTCGTTCGGGTTCTTGAACAGGACGTTCGCGCCCACGTAGTCGAACGCCGCGCCCTTCCACTGCCCGGCCGGGGAGCAGCCGTCGACCGGGTGGCAGCCGCCCTTCATGATCCGGCGCAGCTCCGCGTAGCCCTCGTCGAACTCGTGGTTGCCGACCGCGGCCACCTTCAGCCCGATCTTGCCCATGAACTCGACCGACGGCTCGTCGTGGTAGGCGGCGGAGACCAGCGGGGTCGCGCCGATGAGGTCGCCCTGGGCGACGGCGATGGTGTTCTTGTCGGCGTGGGCCTTCATGTGGGTGGCGACGAAGGCGGCACCGCCCGCGTCGACCGTGGCGCCGCTCTCGTCGACCATCCGGCCGGAGGAGCCGCCCGGCGGCTCTAGGTTGCCGTGGAAGTCGTTGAGGGCGAGCAGACGGATGGGGACCGTCCTGGGAGTCTTACCCGCGTCCGCCGGCGTTGCGGCGAGCAGCACCGAACCTGTGGCGACGGCTCCGGCCAGCGCGAGCCGGAGGAGGGAACGAGACGTCATGGCCCAAGACGTTACGGCGACAAGCTGAGCAGCCAATGTCGCAAAGGTAACGATTCGTGGCACCCCCACATGGCGTTATTTGCCAGTTGTACGCCTAGAGTGCGAGCTGTGGAAACGCACGTGGAGATCAGAGAACGGCTCGATGACCAGGAAATCGCCAAGGTCCAGCGCATCGTTGACGCGGCCACGGAGACCGACGGCGTACGGCCGCTGAACGAGCACGTGATGCTCCACATGCGTTACGGCGGCGACCCGCTGGCCCGCTCGCTCCTGCTGTACGACGGCCCCGCCCTGGCGGGCTACGCGCACGTCGACCCCACCGACGAGGTCGAGGGCCCGAGCGGCGAGCTGGTCGTCCACCCGGACTTTCGGCGCAGGGGACACGGCAGGCGACTGCTGGGGGCCGTACTCGAACTGACCGGCGGCAGGCTGCGGCTGTGGGCGCACGGCGACCACGCCGGAGCCGGCGCGCTGGCCGCGTCGATGGGGTTCGAGCGGATGCGTTCGCTGTGGCAGATGCGCCGCTCGCTGTTCGCGCCGCTGCCGCCCTACGCCGTGCCCGACGGGGTACGGCTGCGCGCGTTCGTGCCCGGACAGGACGAGGAGGAGTGGCTCAAGGTCAACGCCGCCGCCTTCGCGCACCACCCCGAGCAGGGCTCGTGGACCAGGGACGACCTGCTCCGGCGCGAGCGCGAGCCGTGGTTCGACCCCGCCGGGTTCTTCCTGGCCTGCCGTGGCGAGCGGCTCGTCGGATTCCACTGGACGAAGATCCACGGGTCCTCCGGGCACGGCCACGAGCCCCTCGGCGAGGTGTACGTCGTGGGCGTCGACCCCTCCCAGCAGGGCACCGGCCTCGGCAAGGCCCTCACCCTGGCCGGGCTCCACCACCTGCGCGCGCGCGGCCTCGCCCAGGCGATGCTCTACGTGGACGAGGCCAACACGGCGGCGATCAGGTTGTACGAGGGACTGGGGTTCAACCGGTGGGACGTGGACGTGATGTACGCCGCTACGTGATGTACGCCGCTACGTGATGTAGGCCGCACGACGTGATGTAGGCCGCTACTCCACCATCCAGTGCAGGGCGTAGTAGGACAGAGCAGCCACCAGAGCCGCCGCCGGAATCGTGAGAACCCAGGCGGTCACGATGTTGCCCGCCACGCCCCACCGCACGGCCGACAGCCGCTTGGTCGAGCCGACGCCCATGATCGCGCTGGTGATGGTGTGGGTGGTCGAGATGGGCGCGCCGAACCCGATCGCCGCGCCGTACAGGACGGTGGCCGCCGCGGTCTCGGCCGCGAACCCCTGCGGCGGGTCCAGCGCGATGATGCGCCGGCCCAGAGTCCGCATGATCCGCCAGCCGCCGGCGTACGTGCCCAGTGAGATCGCCGTCGCGGCGGCGAGGATGACCCACTGCGGGATCTCGTCCTGCGGAGCGGCATAACCGCCGACCACGAGCGCGAGGAAGATCACACCCATGGTCTTCTGGGCGTCCTGCAGGCCGTGCCCGAGCGCCATGGCGGCGGCCGAGATGGTCTGCGCGTAACGGAAGCCGCGGTTGGTCTTACCGGGCTGCGCGTTGCGGAAGATCCAGTAGATCGCAATCATGATCGCCGCGGCGAGCGTGAAGCCCAGCAGCGGTGACAGGATCATCGGGATGAGGACCTTGTCCACCACGCCATCCCAGTAGACGAGGCTGGCCGAGGCCAGCGCCGCTCCGACGAGACCGCCGATCAGCGCATGGCTGGAGGAGGAGGGCAGACCGAAGCGCCAGGTGATGAGGTTCCAGGTGATCGCGCCGATCAACCCTGACGCCACGATCACCAGCCCGTGCGAGCCCTGAGGAGCGTCGATGATCCCTTTGCCGACGGTCGCGGCGACCTGGGTGCCGAGGTGGGCGCCGATGAAGTTCATCGCCGCGGCCATGAACAACGCGGCCCGCGGGGTGAGCGCGCGTGTGGAGACCGAGGTGGCGATGGCGTTCGCCGCGTCGTGGAAGCCATTGGTGTAGTCGAAGATCAACGCGACGACGACCACACTGATGACGAGGGCGAGCGTAAGGTCCACTGAGGTTAGCTTTCCTTGACCGCGATCGACTCGACGGTGTTGGCCACATGCTCGAAGGCGTCGGCGGCCTCTTCGAGGGCGTCGATGACCTCCTTCATCTTCATGACCGTCAACGCGTCGTACTCGCCGCTGAAGAGTTTGGCCAGCAGCCGCCGGTAAACCTGGTCTCCCTGGTTCTCCAGCCGGTTGACCTCGATCCAGTATTCGTTGAGGTTCTTCATCGACCGCAGCCGGGGCATGGCCTCGGCCGTCAGCTCGGCGGCCCTCTCCAGCACCTCGACCTGCCGCACGACATCTTTGGGCAGGTGGTCGATCTGGTAGAGGACGATGAGATCGGAGGCCGCTTCCATGGCGTCCATCACGTCGTCGAGGTTCGAGGCGAGACGATAGATGTCCTCGCGATCGAACGGAGTGATGAAGCTCTCATTGAGCCGGTTCATGATCGCATGGGTGCGTTCATCACCGGTGTGCTCGCAAACGCGCATCTTGTCGGCCAGGGCTTCCCTGTCCGAGCCGTCGCTGATGATCTCTACCAGCAGGCGTGATGCTGTGACCAGGTTGTTCGCCGAGTCGGCGAACAGGTCGTAGTAGCTGTCCTCACGTGGCGTGAGACGCAGGCGCACGTCGATCTCCAGATGTGCGGGGATGGTCCGTGGAAGAGAGTACGGGTAACCAGGCAAAATGCGAACTTCATGTCCCCTTCTCCTAGTCGCTACCCTCCGTGTGTTGCGTGACACCGTGACATTGGGATGCCCATGCGCCCACCTTCCCTGCCTTTCTCAGATCACCGTCCGGTGGAAGCCGTGGAAGGACCGTGAAGGAGTGGGCCCCCTCTGCCCCTGATAACGCGAGCCGTACTTCGCCGAACCGTACGGATGCACGGCAGGAGAACTCAGCCGGAACACGCACAGTTGGCCGATCTTCATCCCGGGCCACAACTTGATCGGCAACGTCGCGACATTGGACAACTCCAGCGTGACGTGCCCACTGAACCCGGGATCGATGAAACCCGCCGTGGAATGGGTCAGCAGACCCAGCCGGCCCAGCGAGCTCTTGCCCTCCAACCGCGACGCCAGATCACTCGGCAACGTGACCACCTCGTACGTCGACGCCAGCACGAACTCGCCCGGATGCAGAATGAACGGCTCGTCGCCGTCGGGCTCCACCAGCCGGGTGAGATCCGGCTGCTCCACCGAGGGGTCGATGTGCGGGTACTTGTGGTTCTCGAACACCCGGAAGAACCGGTCGAGCCGTACGTCGATGCTGGAGGGCTGGATCATCTCCTGGTCGAAGGGATCGAGCGCGAGCCGCCCGGCGTCGATCTCGGCGAGGATGTCACGGTCAGATAGCAGCACGTGGAGCAACCTACCGTGCCTGGGCTTGCTGAAGTGGGCTCGGTTTCCGCTACAGTGGTGGACGCGGCTTCGGCCCGATGCGGGTGTAGTTCAATGGCAGAACATCAGCTTCCCAAGCTGACAGCGCGGGTTCGATTCCCGTCACCCGCTCTCATTGTGAAAGCCCAGGTAGACCGATTGTTTCGATACCTGGGATTCGTTGTTCCCCAGGGCTCTTGATCTCTGCGTGCCATTGGGTCCGGGAATCACCAGTCGGGGACCATCAGGCCGGAAGCACAGCTCAGACTTTGATGACAGTGACGCGTACGCCGCAGAGGGCGGCGAGGTCCTCGGGGTCGGAGGTGAGGACCGTGACGGGGCCTGGGGCAGCAAGGGCGGTGGCGCTGAGCATGGCGTCGATGGCGTACTTGTGCCCGTGCAGGCTGGTGCCGGACAAGAGCGTTGCGGCGTGGCGGGCGATCGTTTCGGTGACCGGCTCGACGACGAGGCGGGACAGCGTCCACTCCAGGGCCGGCCGGTTGACGCGGGGATGGACCACCTCGACGAGGGTGGCGGCAGAGGTGATGACGCGGAGATCGTCGACACGGGCGAGCGCGAGCCATGAGGTGACCGTGCGGTCGCGCAGGACGGCCTTGGCCAGCCCCTCGCTGTCGAGGACGAGGGTGCCCCCGGGATCAGCGGGAGAACGGGTCACGCGGCCGCCCCACCACTGGCCTGCCCCCGCCGGGCCTGGTGGAGCTGGTCGCGCAGTGCCTGGATCTCGTCGGCGGTGATGGGGCCGTGCTCGGCCTCGGCGACCTGGATGAGTTCGTTGAGGTTGTCGCGCTCGATCTGGCGGGCGACGGCGGCGGCGACGTAGGCGGACAGCCCGGACGGGCCGCTCCGAGACCGGGCGGCCTCGGCGATGTCACGCGGCATGGTGATCGAATACTTGCCAGTAGGCTCACTCATGCCCTCCATCCTACCTTCGATCCTCTCGCGGCTTCGAGAGGATCGCCGTCGGTCGGTTGATCGCCGGGCCATTCGCGGGCCATTAAGAGGGGTGACGAGGGGTGCCCTCCCCGTCGACCCGGGACAAGCTGAGCAGACCAGGGCCATGGGTACCAGATCGTTCGTCCGGTGGGGGCGCTCCACCCTTGATCCGGGGCCCTGGCCCGCTTCCCCTTCGGGCAGGAGGGGGGGCAGGCGGGATGACCAGGCAGGGCAGATGCGTGCGGTGCGACGAGGAACCGCAGGTCACGGGCTGATTGCCCTGCCGTCAAGACGGCTATGGGGGTGGTTCTGGCACCGCTCCCCAGTAAAAGGTGGATTCTGCCAACAGTTGCTGGGTCAGTCTTATCCCGGTGAGGCGCTCGGCGAGCAGGAAGGCCGGCCCTTCGTAGAGATAGGGCAACCCGGGGTAGAGCCTGTCAATCTCCGCCATGATGTCCACGAGTTCGTCCGGTGTCTCCATCATGTATCCCTCTTGTGCCCAGAAGCCGAATCTGATCTCGCCGTCCTCGCACCAATAGAAGTAGTCCAACCCCTTGATGCTGAGCGCGAACTGGGAGACGAGGCGAGTGCCCTTGGACAGCGAAGTGACCACGTCTTCGCAGGTGCCAAGCAAGCCGGATTCGACGATGAACGACCATTCGTCGATGGAAGCGATCCCGATCGGGTCGCCATGGAATGGGAACTTGTCGGGGTTGTCAGGGAATGGGCCCGGCGTGAAGTCCTCCCATCGACCGCCGAGACGAGCGATCACCTGCTCGGGCGCGTCACGGACGTAGATGAAGCTGTAGCCATACTCGGTGTATTCTCCGCGGAGCCAGGAGACGTCAAGGGGACGCGCAGTCATGGCGCCATGCTGCCAGCCGCCACCGACAGTCACAGACTCCCGGCAGTTCGAGGCTGCAGTTGCCGCTTGGGATGCCTCAAGCATTCGCCGGGCACCGCCTGCGTAAGGCCGCCATGGAACGCCGTAGAGCGGCGAACAAGATCTATACCGGGTCCAACTTGGATAGCTTCGTGAAGAGTGCCGACGACGGGACCACGGCCAGCGCCGTTGAATGAACACCCAGCACTCCATCAAGCCGCCTGCGCACCTCCGCGCCCGCGGACCTGGCGCACCCGCGGGCCTGGCTCACGACGGTGACCTCCCGGATTGGCCTCGACATGCTGAGCTCGGCCCGAGGAGCACCGGCGGATCACCGCCACCTTCCTCAAGGCCGCCTCCGACGGAGACCTCGCGGAACTGGTCAACCTGCTCGATCCCCAGGTCGTGCTCCGCTCCGACGGCGATGGAGCGGTTCACGCGGCGCGCGTGCCGATACACGGCCGGTCACCGAGTTGAACCTGGTGGTCAACCCGGCGAAGCTTCCGGGATCGGGGAAGACGAGCGAACCGGACGCCGGCGGGCCGACCTGAGGCGCCTCACCGATTCGGTGACGGTGTGGAGGCTGCGACAGTACGAGCCCAACCGGCGAACGTCCAGCGGCCTGTCAAAGTGCGGTGGACAGCGTGTCGAGGAAGCGCCGTATGGCGAACTCGTCACGTCTGTAGAAGTGCCAGTTACCGATCTTGTTGCGCGTCACGAGCCCAGCCTGGTGAAGGATCTTCAGGTGCGCCGAGACGGCCGGCTGCGACATGCCCGCCCGATCCTGGATCACTGACACGCACACGCCCTCGACATCGGTTCGCGCTACGGCTTCTTCCCGCGCATGAACTACAAGCTGCTCGGCGAGCGCTGGACGCCCGGCCAAGCCGATCAGACGATCGGCTCACTGATCGCGTGACCGAAACCGAGCGGACCCGGCCTTGGATAAGCGGCCTGTCACAAGTGTTCCCCTGACACAAGGATGGTGTCCCAGTGAGCGGATCTCTCCAGCGCCTGCGGGACGCGGGCTTGCACCTGCCCGAAGCGCCGCCGCCGCTGGGCGCGTACGTGCCCCGCGTCCGCGTGGGCGATCTGATGTTCCTCAGCGGGATGCTCCCCCTGCACCGTGGGTCACCTCTGATGACCGGACGC
>NZ_JCADBK010000048.1:0-7744 GCF_059358955.1 Nonomuraea sp. CX421
GCCGACAGTTTCCCGGCGATCGACTACTTCGAGGAGGCGCAGTTGCCCTTCGTGGTGGGCGTCAACGGCTGGGACGGCCAGTATCCGCACAGTGACGGGGAGGTGCGCGACGCCCTGACACTGGCGCCGCACATTCCGCTGATCCGGTTGGACGCCCGCTCCAAGGACTCGGTCAAAAGCGCGTTGATCAACCTGGTCGAACACGCGCTCACCGTCCGGATGGCCGTGCCCGGCTGGAGCGGCTAGACCGCCGCCCGGCACGGCCCGGCGATCACCTCGGCGTCGCCTCGATGAGGCTGGCCCCGGCCGCCAGGTCGATGACCTGGTCCAGGTGGAGCCCGGCCTGTCCGAGCAGCGCCGCGTACTGCTCGCGGCTACGCTCCGCGCCTCCGTCGAAGACGGCCAGCATGCGCATGTCGAGGTCCTTGCCCAGATGCGGCGACTCGTCGTCGGGCAGCACCACCTCCAGCACCAGCACCCGGCCGGTCGGGCTCATCGCCTCGCGGACGTTGCGCAGGATCCTGACCGCGTCGTCGTCGTCCCAGTTGTGCAGGACGCTGGCCAGCAGGTAGAAGTCCGCGCCGGCGGGCACCGCGGCGAAGAAGTCGCCCGCGACGACCTCGCACCGATCGTCGAGCCGCTCGGCGGCCAGCAACTCCTTCGACCCGCCCACCACGTGCTCAAGGTCGAACAGCACGCCGCGCATGTGGGGATTGGCCTGCAGCACCGTGGCCAGGATGTGGCCCTTGCCTCCGGCGACGTCGACCATCGTCCCGGTGTCGGCGAAGTCGTAGCGCTTGACCAGGCTCTCGGCGAAGGGTGCGGCCCTGGCCATCATGTAGTCGTCGAACAGCCGCGCCGTGCCGGGGTTGGCCGCCAGGTGCTCGTACAGGTGTCCGTACCGTGCCGCGAACGCCGACTCGCCGTTGCGTACGGTCGCCGGCAGGTTGCGCATCGCGTACCAGAAGCCCTCCTCCCCGAGCATGCGGATCGACGAGCGGATCGAGCCGGGCGCGTCCGAGCGCAGCGCGGCGCCCTGCTCGGTCAGGTCGTAGCCGTCGGCGCCGCGCCCGCGCACCACGCCGATGCCCGCCAGCTCGCGCAGCACCCGGCGCAGCGACGGCGCGTGCGCCCCGCATCGCCTGGCCAGCTCCTCGGTGTCGAGGGGCCCCTGCGCCAGATGGTCGGCCAGGCCGAGCTCGGCCATGGTCAGCAACGCGGCGAAGCGCGAGAGATCGGATACGGCTGTCCAGAGGAGACCGTCTGATGGAGACATGTGTCCTTCCAGCGAGGTCGCGGTCAGGTGAGCCGGTTGGCGTGCCTGTGCCAGGTCAGCACCCGGCGCTCCGCGAGCACGAACAGAGAGTTGACCAGGTAGCCCAGGACGCCGAGCAGCGCGATCGTCGCCCAGACCGCGGGGGTCTCGAAGCTGCGCTGCGCCTGGAGCAGCTGGTAGCCGATGCCGTCGGTGCTGCCGAAGAGCTCGGCGAGCACCATGAGGATCAGCGCGAGCGACAGGCTCAGCCGCAGGCCCGCGAAGATCTTGGGCGAGGCGGCCGGAATGACGACCACGCGCAGCCGCTGCATCCTCGACAGGCCGAAGACCGTGGCCGTCTCGGTGTAGGTGCGGTCCACCGACTTGGCTCCGTCGATCGAGTTGAGCAGCACCGGCCAGATCACGCCGAAGACGATCGTGGCCAGCTGGGTGGCCAGGCCCGCGTGGAACAGCACGAGGAAGAGGGGCACCAGCAGAGGGGGAGGGATGGCGCGGCCGAACTCGATCAGCGCGTCGACGTAGTCGGTCGCCACCCTTGAGCGGCCCAGGAGCACGCCGAGCACCACGCCGAGCACCGCCGCGATCAGCCAGCCGCCGAACATGCGGGCGAGGCTGGGCAGGATGTTGTCGATCGCGCCGTCGGTGAGGAACAACCGGGAGGCCGGCCCGGAGAACCAGAGCTCGTACATGCTGGAGACGATCGTCGTCGGTGGGGGGAAGTCGGTGTCCTCGAGCGCCCGCGTGACGAGCTCCCACACGACGAGCACCGCGGGGATCACCCAGATCCTGCCGAGTGTCTTCATGACTCCGACGCTCCCGTCCGCATCCGGTGCCAGTGGAACAGTCGACGCTCGGCGGTGAGCATGCCCAGGTTGGCGAGCACGCCGAAGATGCCGGCCCAGAAGGTCGCCGCGAGGATGAGGTCGGTCCGGTTGCCGCTGCTCGCCTGGATCACGTAGATCCCGATGCCCGAGGCGCCTCCGGCGAGCAACTCGGCGCTGACCGCCAAGATCAGCGCGATGCCGGTGGCGATGCGGATCCCGGTCATGACGAAGGGCGCGGCGCTCGGCAGGCTGACCCGTCCGAGCACGGACAGCGACCCGAACCCGAAGCTGCGCAGCGACTCCTTGGCCAGGGGGTCGACGTCCTGCATGCCGTACAGGGTGTTGATCAGGATCGGCCAGACCGAGGCGTAGACGATGACCGACACCTTCATCATCTCGTCGACCGGGATCAGCAGGATCGCGAGCGGGATGATGGCGACGGACGGGATGGGGCGCAGGAACTCCAGCAGCGGCCTGATCGCGCGCTCCACCGGAGGCAGCGCGCCGAGCAGCACGCCCACCGGGACGGCCACGGCGACGGCGATCAGCAGGCCGACCGCCCAGTTGGCGAGGGTGGTGACGACCCCGTCCAGGAAGTCGCCGTCGGCCACGAGGCGCGCGGCCTCGTACAGCACGACCGACGGCGCAGGGAAGATCAGCCCCTCGCTGAGGCCGAACCGGATGAACAGCTCACCGGCGATGAGAAACCCCGCGGCGCCGACGGCGCCGCGGAGCAGTCGCGCCCGTGTCATCCCGCGGGCGGGGCGGCCACGATGAGCGACTTCACGTCCACCGCACTGTCGAGGTACTTGTACTCGAGCATGAGGTCGGCCACCTTCTGCACACGGTTCTCGCTCAGCGCGGACGGGAACGTGCCCAGGGTGATCACCGACGCCGTCTTCGCGTCGATCTTCGTGTACGTCGGGAGCATGGCCTCGATCTCCTTGCGGTCAGTCGAGGCGAGCTCCTGGGCCTTGGCGATCGCCCGCTGGAAGGCGGCCAGGGTCTTCGGGTGCTTCTGCGTCCACTCGTCGGTGGCCATCCAGGCGGCGATGGGGAGGTCCTCGGTCTGACCCGTCATCGTGTCGGCGAGCTTGCGGAAGCCCAGCCCGCTCTGGGTGGCGGTGATGAAGGGCTCGGTGATCCAGCCCGCGTCGGCCTGCCCCGAGCTGATCGCGTTGCCCATTTCCGGGAACGGCTTCTCGGCGAACTTCACGTCATTGGCCGTGAGGCCCGCGACCTTCAGCTGCGTTTCCACGGCGAGCGTGGCGATGTTCCTGAGGTTGTTCACCAGCACGGTCTTGCCCTTGAGGTCGGCGACCGTCTTGATCGGCGAATCCTTCGGCACCATGATGTTGAACGTGTTCGGAGCGGCCTGGTACATGTCCGCGACCAACTTGATCTTTTCGCCCTTGCTGGCGGCCAGCAGGGTGGAGACGTAGTTGGTCTGCGAGATGTCCAGGGCGCCGCTCTTGATCTGCGGGATCGCCGCGGCGCCGCCGGTGATGATGACCGGCTCGACCGTCAGGCCCTCTTCCTTGAAGAAGCCCTTGGCGTTGGCGATGTACATGGCCACGGCGTCGGGAATGGGAAGTGCGCCGACCTTGAGAGAGGTCTTCTCTAAGCCGTCGCTGTTGGCGGACGTGCTCGGCTTGCTGTCCCCGCCACAGGCGGCCAGGGAAAGGGCGACGGCGACGCCGAGGACCAGGGCGCGACAGCCCAACGTGCGTGTCATAGGGGGAGTCTCCTACCGGGGGAAGCTTCTGGAGATCAACATCGAAAGATGACGAGCTGGAAGCGTACCGGAGGAAAGATTGGACCTGAAGGCTGATCAGTCAATAGGTTACTTTGCCTGTGCAATATGACGTAACTTCATCATGACAGAAAATATCCACTTAAAGTATGGTTGCTGGCTTAATGTCCGAATTTTTAGTGATTGCGCTCCGTGTGCGCGAACTAGCCGCATGAACATGGTTCACCTTGGAACGGTCGAATACTCCTGAGACGTTGGCTCAACTATGAGGTTTGTGCTCAAATTGGGCCCGAACTTGCCTGCGATCATCCACCGGCGTGACGATGCCGCTCTCATCCCCACAAGCAGGCCCATGGCGAGAGGTTGCCACCAGTGAGGACAACGACGACCGAGTCCGGTCGTGGCAGGGCTCCGGACGCGCCGCGAGAGTCCACGACCGGCGCGGCGCCGGCCGAGTCCGTGCCCAAGTCGGGCAGCCCGTTCGCCCTGCGCAACTGGCGCGTGCGCACCCGCCTCATCGCTCTCATCGCCATCCCCACCATCGTCGCCGTGCTCCTGGGCGCGCTGCGGGTCACCACCTCGATCAGCAGCGCCGAGCAGTACCAGAAGCTGGCTGACGTCGGCGCGCTGGTGACGCAGCTGGGCGAGCTCTCGCGCGACCTGGGTCTCGAACGAGACCTGGCGGGGCGCTATGTCGCCTCCGGAAAGCGGGCGACCGAGCAGGCACGCCTCGACACCCAGCACACGGTGGTCGACGCCAGCGTACGCCGCACGAAGACGGTCGCGGCGACGGCGAGGACGTCCCTGTCGGAGCTGGGCCGCACCGCCCTGGCGCGCATCCTCGTCCGGCTTGACCAGCTTCCCGCGCTCCGCGAGACGGTGAAGACCACGAAGCTGCCGCCGCTGCCGACGATGGAGAAGTACACCGAGGTCACCGCCGACATGCTGCGGCTGTTCGACGACCTCAGCCAGGGCTCGACCGACGAGCGGCTGGTCGCCACGAGCGCCGCCCTCCGGGCCGTCGCCCGTGCCGAGGAGGAGGCGTCCAAGCAGCGGGGCCTGTTGATGATCGCGCTGGTCAAGGGCGAGTTCGAAGTGCCGGAGTTCAACGCCTTCGTCGACGCCCGCTCCCGGCGCGAGAGCGAGCGCGCCTCATTCCGCGCCGTGGCCACACCGGCTCAGCGCCAGTTCTACGACGACACCGTCGCCAGCGTGAAGGTCGGCCGCGCCGAGCTCTACGTCAGCCGGGCGATGCAGCTGCACAACGCAGGAGTGTCACTGCGACGGCTCGACCCCGCGACCGCCAACGACATCAACCGCTGGTTCGAGGCCATCAGCGAGACCGTCGACCGCCTGCACACCGTGCAGAAGTCGCTGTCGGAGCAGATCGCCACGCGAAGCACCGACATCCAGGGCAGCGACCGGCAGATCGCCGCGCTCAACATCGCCCTCGTCATCGGGCTGCTGCTCCTCGTCCTCGCGATCACGGCCGTGATGGCCCGCTCGCTGGTCCGGCCGCTGAGGCGGCTGCGCGGCGACGCGCTCAAGGTCGCCGACCAGACCCTGCCGGACCTGGTGAAGCAGCTGCGCGAGAGCGACGCCGCCGTCGAGTCGATGCACGTGCCGCCGATCGGCGTCGCCTCCGACGACGAGATCGGCGAGGTGGCGCGGGCGTTCGACGAGGTGCACCGCGAGGCGGTGCGCCTGGCCGGCGAGGAGTCACGACTCCGGAGCAACGTCAACGCGATGTTCGTCAACCTGTCGCGTCGCAGTCAGACGCTGGTGGAGCGGCAGATCACTCTGATCGACGGGCTGGAGCAGGGCGAGCAGGACGAGAGCCGGCTGGCCAACCTGTTCAAGCTGGACCATCTGGCCACCCGCATGCGCCGCAACAGCGAGAACCTGCTGGTGCTGGCCGGCCAGGATCCGCCGCGTCGCTGGAGCCAGCCGGTGAAGCTGGTCGACGTGGCCCGGGCCTCGCTGTCGGAGGTCGAGAGCTACGAACGCGTGGTGCTCCAGGTCCCCGACGGCGTGTCCGTCGCCGGCCAGGCCGTCAACGACGTCATCCACCTGATCGCCGAGCTGGTGGAGAACGCGCTGTCGTTCTCGCCGCGCGAGACCCGCGTGACCATCTCCGGCAGCCGCATCGACGGCGGCGGCGTGATGCTGTCGATCACCGATTCCGGCATCGGCATGACCCAGGAGGAGCTGGTCCTGGCCAACGAGCGCCTGCTCGACGCGCCGACCATGGACGTGTCGGTGTCGCGCCGGATGGGCCTGTTCGTGGTCGCCCGGCTGGCGCACCGGCACGGCATCCGGGTGCAGCTGCGCCCGCACGGCGGCGGCGGGCTCACCGCGATGGTGCTCGTACCCGAGAGCCTGCTCGGCGCTCAGCCGCCCGCCTACGCGGGCACCCAGGGCGCCGGCAGCCGCGACGAGTCCTACGCGTCCGCCGCCCAGTCCGTCGGCTCGGCGTCCCAGTGGCCGGCGAACTCCTTCCAGATGGGCCCCGACCACCCCTCCTACCCGTCCAACCCGCAGAGCCCGCCCGCGCCGACGCCGGAGCCGGTCGGCGCCTGGCAGTCCATGCCCCAGTGGCCCTCCGGAGGGGGCAACTGGCCCTCCGACCCCCGGTCCGGCAGCGGCGGCTACGACACCTCCGACGTCTGGGTGCCATCACGCGGCACCGGCGGCACAGGAGGCAGCGGCTGGACGGGCGAGGGCGGCGGACTGCCCAAGCGGCCCGCCTCCGCTGGTGAGCCGCCCAGCTGGGGTGACGCCGGCTCCGCACGCTCCACCTCCAGGTACGACTTCCCGGAGACCGAGGCCGCGGCCACCGGCCCGATCCCGGTGGTGAACACGCCGCCGTCGGCCGGTGACGAGTACCTCCCGATCTTCGCCTCCGTCGAGTCCGCCTGGTTCGAGCAGAGCGAGACCGGCGCCACCTGGGGATCGGCCAAGGCCGACGCCGGATGGAGCAAGGCGGAGGCCGTGGTGGAGCCGGTGCGTGACGGGGCGACGGCTTCGGGGCTGCCGAAGCGGGTGCCGAAGGCGAACCTGGTGCCGGGTTCGGCGGACACGGCGTCGGCGCCGAAGGGCGTGACCCCGATGCCGTCGGTGTCGCCCGACCGGGTCCGCAGCAGGCTGTCCAGTTTCCAGCAGGGATTCCGGGCGGCGCGCGACGACATCAGCGAAGGCAAGGCGTACCCGTCCGGTCCGAGGAATGTTGAGAGCAGGGAGGAGGGCGTATGAACGACCTGAGTCACTCCGCGCGCGGTGTCGACTGGTTGATCACTGATTTCGTCAGCACCGTTCCGGGCGTCGCCCACGCCGTCGTCGTCTCATCCGATGGTCTGCCGCTCGCGGCCTCGTCGGGATTCCCGGCCGACCGCGCCGACCAACTGGCCGCGATCGCCTCGGGGCTGGTGAGCCTGACACAGGGCGCGTCCCGGGTGTTCGAGGGTGGCATGGTCAATCAGACGATCGTGGAGATGCAGCGCGGGTTGATGCTGATCATGTCGATCAGTGACGGCTCGTGCCTGGCGGTTCTCGCCGCTCCCGACTGTGACATGGGGTTGGTGGCCTATCAGATGACGCTCATGGTGGATCGCGCCGGACAGGTGCTCACTCCCGCGGTACGCGCCGAACTGCGCGCTACCCAGTCCAGGTGATGTAGGTGACGGACCCTAGATGGAACACCGGCGGCTGGGAGCCTCAGCCTCCGCCCATGGCGCCACCGGTCTCCGACCCGGCCTCGCCCGTACGCCCCTACGCCGTGACGGGCGGTCGCACCGCTCCGCGCCTGAAGCTGGCCATGGAGGCCCTCGTTTCGTCGGCGACGGCTGAGCATCGGGAGTTCTCGCATATCACGCCGGAGTATCAGGCGATCAG
>NZ_JCADBK010000049.1:0-6436 GCF_059358955.1 Nonomuraea sp. CX421
CAGCTCGTTCCTGATCGCCTCGGCCTCGTCGAGGCCGTCCTGCTCCAGGGCGGACAGCCGGTCGCCGCGCAGGCACGCCTGCGGGAACCGGGCCAGGGCGGCTGCCCCCTAGCCGGCGATCACGCCGATCTCCTCGTACTGCTCGATGGCGGAGGAGGTGTCCATGCCGGGCGCCTCCCGATCGGAGTGGGCGGCCTTGAACGAGTCGGAGCGCAGCCAGGCGACGAAGTCCGCGCGGGAGTCGAACTCCATCGTGGACACGTAGGGCTGCCCCTCCTCCGTGGGGCGCAGGAGCGAGCTGCGGCGCAGGCCGGGCACGCCGCCGAGGGTGGCGCGCATGCTCTCCATGAAGGTGGCCTCGAAGGCCTGGGCGTCCTCCGCGGGGACGTCGATGCGGTTCATGATCATGTGCATGAGGAGTGGTCCCTTCTCCGTGAAGCGCCGCGACCCAGTTCCCGAACGCCATGTCGGAATGATACCAACACCGCGTCGGCATCATAGAGGGGTCTCAGCGTGTGGAGGCGCCGCCGGGCGGGGGCAGGCCGAGACGGCGGTGGGTGTCAGCGGCGGCCTGGGCATGGGCGGCCGCCTCCTCCTCGCGGCCGAGGCGTGCGGCCAGCCGGGACAGGACGTCGTGAACGGAGCCCCAGGCGACGCTGCCCATGCCCATGACGATCAGCTGCCCGGCCACCGGCAGCAGCCGGTCGTAGAGCGCGCCCGGATCGGGGGTGCCGAGACGGGCCGCCACCAGGCCCCAGACGGGGAACAGGAAGTCTCCCGCCCAGTCGTCCCGCAGATCGCCGCCCCAGCGGGCGGCCAGGTCGGCCGCCAGGTCCTCCTCGCCCACGTCGAGGGCGGCCAGCACGGCCAGCGGCCGGACGGGCGTCAGGTCGCGGCGGCCGGCCGCCGCGACGAGCTCGTCCAGCACCTCGGCCACCCGGCCCTGACCACGCCTGCACGTGTAGAGGACGGCCAGCCGTCGCGCCTCCTGCCCCCACAGGCTGGCTCCGTATCTCAGGTCGGGGTGGCTGCCGAGCAGCGCCTCGGCCTCGGACCAGCGACCGTGCAGGGTGTGGCCGCCCGTCTCGGCGATGCGCACCATCGCCTCGGGCTCGGGGCGGCGGATCCGTTCGAGCAGGTGCTCGCAGCGGGCCAGCTCGCGCTCCCACTCGGCCAGCTCGCCCGCCCGCAGCAGGCAGGACATCCGGATCACGCCCGCCACCAGCCGCGCCTCACGGGGCAGGCCGGGGATGGCCAGCATCTCCTCGGCGGCACGCAGTCGGGAGGGGTTGCGGCCGAGAACGAAGCCGGCGATCAGGTAGTTGTTGAGGGTACGGGCCAGCAGCGCGGGATCGGCCAGCCGGCGGGCGATCTGCACCGCCTCCAGCGCGAACCGCTCCCCCTCGGCGCGCCGTGGCCCGTAGTGCAGCTCGGCGCCGAGGGTGCCGAGCAGAGTCGCCCTCGACTCCTCGTCGAGCGGCGTGACCAGCAGATCCTCCAGGGTGGAGACCAGCTCGTCGTCAACGGTGCCGTAGGGACGCCAGTTCCACACCGACAGGCTGCCCGACACCGACACGGCCGCCACCAGCGCCTCCCGGTCGCCGAGCCGCCTGGCCCGCGCGATCGCCTCGTCCAGGTCGCGGAGCGCGCCGCCCGCGTCGCCCACGGCCCGGCGAGCCTGGCCGAGCTCGGTGAGCACGCGGCACCGGGCCGCCGAGTCGCCCGGCGGGAGGTGGCCGAGCGCGAGCTCCCAGAGCGCCACGGCCTCGGTGTAGCCATGGCGCGCGGCGGCCTGCCGGGCGGCGGCGGTGGCGTGGCGGACCACCCGGTCGCCCGCGCCGAGCGTCGCCGCCGCGGCGAAGTGGCCGGCGAGCAGAGCGGGGTCGGTGCCGGGCACCGCCTCCAGGTAGTCGCCCGCCCGCAGGTGCAGCCGGGCCCGGTCCAGCCGGGTGAGGCCGGTGTCGAGCGCCTGGCGTACCAGGGCGTGGGAGAAGCGGTAACCGGCCGCCTCCTGGAGCAGGCCGGCGGCGAGCGCGGGTTCGAGATGCGTCATGACGTCCTCGACCGGCCGCCCGGCCATGGCCGCCAGGAGGTCGAGCGGCACCTCGCGGCCGGCCGTGGCCGCGGCGCCGAGCAGGTCCCTCGTCGTCTCGGGCAGCCGGGCGAGCCGCCGGTCGATGACGTCGCGGGCGCCGGGCGGGACCAGGTCGCGCTCGCTCGCGGGCAGCCGGAGCAGCTCGGTCAGGTAGAACGGGTTGCCACCGGACCGGTCCAGCATCACCTCGGGATCGGCGTCCACCTGCCGCAGCCGCAGGTAGTCGCGCACCTGCGCGGCGTCGAAGGGCGCCGGCGAGACGCGCGGGCTCTCCCGCGACAGCGCGGCCAGCGTCTCGCGGAGCTGGCCGGGGTGCTCCCCCGGCTCGGGGCGGACGGTGGCGACGACCAGCGTCGAGGTGCGCGGCAGCTCGCCCGCGACGTGGCCGAGCAGCCGCAACGAGGAGACGTCGGCCCAGTGCAGGTCCTCCAGCACCAGCAGGAGCGGGGCCCCGCGCAGCCGCGCGAGCACACCGTCGTAGAGGTCGAACAGCTCGGCCTGCGGCTGGGCCGGGACCAGGCCGGCCTGGGTCCACGGCCACAACGCCGGCGTGGGCCCGCCGTCCAGGCAGCGGCCCCACGCCACCTCGAACCCCCGCGCCTCCGCCTCGTCGGCCGCCGCCCTGGCCAGGCTCGTCTTGCCGATGCCCGCCTCGCCGGTGACGAGCAGCAGTCCGCCCGTGCCCCGGCGCGCCGCCGCCAGCAGTTCCCCGACCAGCTGTAGCTCCGCCTCCCGCCCGATCAGCCGGGTGCAGGGGGTGTTCGCCGTGCCTGACGGGCCCAGCGGAGAGCCGGCCGCTTCGCCGCCCGACCGGCCGGGAGGAGCTCCGGCCGCTCCCGCGCGCCCGCCCGGAACACCGGTCGCTTCGGCACCCGCATCCAGGATGCCCGGGGTGTCCGGGGTGTCCTGGCCGATTCCTGCCGCGAACGGGCTCGGGGCGTCCAGGGTGGGTGACTGGTCGAAGACGGCGCGCTCCAGCCGTTTCAGCTCCGGCCCCGGCTCGATGCCCAGCTCCGTCGACAGCAGGGAGCGCACCCGGCGCAGCGCACCCAGCGCGTCGGCCTGCCGGCCGGCCCGGTAGAGCCCGAGCACCAGCAGGCCCCAGGCCCGCTCGCGGTAGGGGTTGGCGTCGGCCAGCGCCTCCAGGTCCGTCACGCTCGCCTCACCGAGCGCCAGCCGGGCCTCCAGCAGGTCCTCCTCCGCCTGCAGCCGCAGCTCCCGCAGCCGGGCGGGCGCCAGGCCGGGGAACTCCGCCAGGGGCTCCCCGCGCCACAGCTCCAGCGCCCGGTCCAGCACGTCGCGGGCCGAGGCGAACCGCCCGCCGCGCACCAGACGCCGCCCGTCCTCGGCCCACGCCGTGAAGCGCCCGACATCGGTCTGGGCAGGCGTGACGTCGAGCAGGTAGCCGGGCTCCCGGGTGAGCAGCAACCGCGGCGGGGTGCGCGGCCTGCGGTCCGGCTCCAGCGCCCGGCGCAGATGCGAGATGTACGCCTGGAGGGTCGCCGTGGCCTTGGCCGGCGCCACGCCCGCCCAGAGCTCCTCGATGAGCCGGTCGAGCGGCACGATCCGGCCGGGTTCGAGCGCCAGCATGGCCAGGCAGGCGCGCTGCTTGCGCGTGCCGAGGTCGAGCGGCCGACCGGCCGCGTCGTCGGCCTCGACCGGGCCGAACAGTCGGATCTCCACGAATCCCAAGTCAACCCCAAGTCTCGCCCAAGGGCCGCATCGCATGCTGGGCGCATGAACGCACTCAAGAACATGGTCAAGGGCAGGGTGCTCGTCCAGGGCGACGAGGGTTTCGACGAGGCGCGCACGCCGTGGCACCTCTCGGTGGACCAGCCGGTGCTGGCGGTGGTGGACGCGGAGGACGCCGACGACGTGTCGGCCGTGGTGAGCCACGCGCGGTTGCACGGGCTCGCGGTGACCGCCCAGGCGAGCGGTCATGGCGCCTCGGGTGACACGGAGGGCGCCATCCTGCTGCGCACGAAGCGGCTCGGCGGGGTGGAGATCTCGGACGGTGTGGCCCGGGTGGGGGCGGGCGTGCAGTGGGGTGAGGTGCTGGCCGCGGCCGGCCCGCTGGGGCTGACCGGCCTGGCGGGCAGCTCGCCGGTGGTGAGCGTGACCGGCTACACGCTCGGCGGCGGCCTGAGCTGGTTCAGCCGCAGGCACGGCTGGGCCTCGGACAGCGTGCGGGCGTATGAGGCGGTGGACGCCGACGGCGCCCAGGTGCGGGTGACCGCCGGGTCCGACCCCGAGCTGTTCTGGGCGCTGCGGGGTGGCGGCGGCAGCTTCGCCGTGGTCACCGCGCTGGAGTTCGACCTGCACCCGGCGCCCTTCCTGTACGGCGGGCGGATGATGTGGCCGGCCGACCGGGCGGCCGCGGTGTTCGAGGCGTTCAAGGAGGTCACCGCCGAGGCGCCGGACGAGCTGACGCTCTGGTACGTCCTGCTGCAGATTCCCGGCGGCCCGGGCCTCGTCGCGCTCGACGTCACCTACCTGGGCGAGCACCCGGGTGGCCTGCTGACCCGCTTCGAGAAGATCGACGGCATCATGGGCGACAGCCGGGGGCCGCTGCCGGTGGCGGCGCTGGGGTCGATCTGCGACGAGCCCAGCGACCCGAGCCCGGGGATGGCCCGGTGCGAGCTGCTCACCGAACTCCCGGACGACGTGCTGTTCGGGGAGCCGATGGATCCCCTGATCAGCGTGCAGATCCGGCACCTGGGCGGGGCGCTGGCCCGGCCGGCGGCGGGCGGCGGCGCGGCGGAGCCCCTGGCCGAGCCGTACTCCGCCTACCTGTTCGGGATGCCGTCGGAGGCCACGGCCGAGCGCATCGCCGGCCTCGGGACCGCTCTGGTGCCGTACGCCAGCGGGCGCAAGCCGTACAGCATGCTGACGGCCGGGGAGCGGGCGGCGTCCGCGTTCTCCGGTGACGCGCTGGCGCGGCTGCGGGACCTCAAGCGCGCCCGCGACCCGCACGGCGTGATCCGGGCGAACTTCCCGGTGGACGCCTGACAGGCCCGGCACGCGTGCACAGCGGGCGATGACATTATGTGACCATGCGCCCACCCCGAGCGAGATATTTCAACACCACCGGCCCGTGTGACCCGCAGCGGCACTACATGCTGCCCCCCACACCACGGATCCCGCAGGCACGGGTGCTCATCGACATGGATCGTTACTTCGTGCTGCACGCGCCCCGGCAGACCGGCAAAACGACGGCGCTGGGCACGCTGGCGTCCGAGCTCACCGCCGAGGGTGACACCGCCGCTCTGCTGTTCTCGTGCGAGCGTGCCAAGGCGGCCGGCGACGACTACGCCGCCGCGGAGTCACTTCTGCTGGATTCCCTCCGCGAGGCCGCCTCGCGGTCGGGATGGCCGGACGAGCTGCTCCCACCGGATCCCTGGCCGCAGGCACCTCCAGGCGCCCGGTTCGGCGCGGCTCTCAGGGAGTGGTGCCGTCACTGCCCACGCCGGGTGGTGCTGTTCTTCGACGAGATCGACGGCCTGCAGGGCAATAGCATGATCAGCGTCCTCAGCCAGCTCCGCGCGGGTCACAACGCACGGCCGCAAGGCCATCCGTTCCCCTCGTCCGTGGTGCTGTGCGGGTTGCGCGACGTGCGTGACTACGAGGTCGCCTCGGGCGGCGAACCCGACCGGTCCAACCCGATCAGTCCGTTCAACATCATCGCCGAGTCGCTGCGCCTGGGCGACTTCACCGCCGACCAGATCGCCGAGCTCTACGACCAGCACACCCAGGCGTTCGGCCAGGAGTTCACCAAGGACGCGGTGGACCGCGTCTTCGAGCTGACGCAGGGACAGCCGTGGCTGGTCAACGCCATCGCCCATGAGATCACCTTCAAGATGGAGGTGGCCGGCGCCATCACCGCAGGACAGGTGGACGAGGCGAAGGAACGGTTGATCCGCGCGCGCGCCACCCATCTGGACGCCCTCGTGACGCGGCTGCACGAGCCACGGGTGGAACGGGTGATCGAACCGATCGTGGCGGGAACATGGCCAGGCACGGACACTTCTTTCGACGATGACGTCTCCTACGTTCATGATCTGGGCCTCATCCGGGGAACCAGGGACCTGGAGATCGCCAACCCCATCTATCGAGAGGTTGTGCTGCGGGTCCTGGGCGATCGCACGGAGCGGTTCGTCAAGGCCGATCCGCGCAGTTTCGTGCTGCCCGACGGCCGGTTCGACCTGGGGCGTCTGCTGGAGGAGTTCGTCGTGTTCTGGCGCGAGCACGGCGAGGTCCTCATCCGGCAGGAGGGCTACCACGAAGCCGCCTGCCAGATCATCCTCATGGCATTCCTGCACCGCCTGGTCAACGGCGGAGGCC
>NZ_JCADBK010000005.1:0-395770 GCF_059358955.1 Nonomuraea sp. CX421
CTGGGCCGCGCCCGGGCGAAAGACGATCGGCCGGGCCAGCACCCGCTCACGCCGGACGGAGCCGGGCCTGCCCAGATTGCCGCTGCGCAGATTGGCATGCAGGGTGGCGTAGGCGTCGGCGACCTTCTTGATGACATGCTGCGCGGCCTGAGCCGCCAGCCCGTACCTGTCCTTGACCTGCCCGTAGACGTGCCTGCGCAGATCGTAGTTGCGAAACACCCGCCGGTCGTGGGCGAGCTGCGAGACCCAGGTGGCCGCGTCGTTGACCGCGCGCAACGTCGCCTCCAGCGCCGCCGCCTGCTCAGGCGTCGGCAGCAGCTTCACCTGCACCACCAGCTTCACCTCGAACACATTATCGCCAAGCCCACGCCACCGGGATGGAAACCGAACCCCGGCATGAGAAGAGGGCGGACGCGTCGTCCGCGCGCTTCACGCGCATGTGATCTTCACCCTGAGCCGCTCCACGGCCTACCGGTCACCGCACCGCTCGGGCCTTGGCGGCCCTCCCGCGCTGTCGTTTCCTCCCGGGCGTGAACGCCCGGGGTTCCACGCCAGATCACGCTGAACATCTCCTCGATCGCCGCGCGACACCCCGACTTTCCACCTGGCCCGTACGCGGCGCTCGGCGGGACGGTGTACGGCATGTGCAAGGCGGCGCTGGAGAGGTTCACCACGGGTCTCGCCGCCGAGCTCTACGCCGACGGCGTCGCGGTCAACGCCCTGTCACCCAACGGGATCGTCCCGACCCCGGGCACCCTCTTCCACCATCTGACGTCGGTGGACGCCCCGGACAACGAGCCGCCCTCGGTCATGGCGGACGCCGCCCTCGCGCTCTGCCACCGGCCCGCCACCGAGCTCACCGGCCGGATCGCGTACTCGCAGGACCTGCTGGCGGAGCTGGCCGACCGACGCTGACCGGCGGGACCGGCGGGACCGAAACCAGGGGCGGAGGGACCGGGGGCGACGAAACCGGCCGGAGACCCGGCACGCGCACACCGCGCACACCGGACACGCCGGGCGAACCGGGCCCTGACCGGCGCGGGTCAGGCGGGCGGGGCGAGGCCGGGCGGGAAACCGCCGGTCGCGATGGGGCCCCAGCGGTCGATGTGGATGCGGATCAGCGACTTGTCCTGGCGCCGCATGGCGGCACGGTACTCGTCCCAGTCGGGATGCTCCCCGGCGATGGACCGGTAGTAGTCGACCAGCGCGTCGAGGGCGGCGGGCATGTCCAGCACCTCGGCGCGCCCGTCGACCTGGACGTAGGGGCCGTCCCAGTCGTCGGACAGCACGCAGATCGAGGCCCGTTCGTCACGCCGGGCGTTGCGCGTCTTGGCCCGCGCGGGATAGGTGGACACCACGATCCGGCCGTGGTCGTCGACGCCGCACGAGACGGGTGAGAGCTGGGGCCGCCCGTCCTGGCGGGCGGTGGCCAGCAGGCCCCGGTGCCTGGGGCGCAGGAACTCGAGGAGGTCGGGCAGGTCGACGCGGCGCGCGGTGGCGATCCTGGGAGCCATGCCGGCAGCCTTCCACATCCGCCTCGTCCGGCGGCCGTCCGGCGGGCCTCGGACTCACTGAACGGCCCGGCGGGCCGCTCCCCTTCTGCGGATGGTGAGGATGGCGAGGTCGTCGCGCGCCGACGACTCGGTGAAGTCGGACAGGTCGGCGCTCAGGGTCTGGGCGAGCCGCGCGGGCGGGTCGCGGGCCCAGGACCGCAGCCGCTGTGCCAGCGGATAGAACGCGCCGGCGTGGTCGCGGGCCTCGGTGACGCCGTCGGTGCACAGCAGGATGGTGGCCCGTGCCGGGAAGGCGAACCGCGCGACCCGGCGCGGCTCGCGCGACAGCGCGGCCAGGCCGAGAGGCAGGCCCGGCTCTCCGATGCTCGCCTGCCACGCCTGGCCTTCGTGGATCAGGTAGGGCGCCATGTGCCCGCAGTCGACGACCTCGGCCCGCCGGCCCGGCCCGACGCCGAGCACGAGGGCGGTGACGAAGCGCTCGAGCTCGCCGGTGCGCGCGACGGACGTGTTCTGCCTCGCCACGGCGCTCTCCAGCGCGTCGACGACGCCGAGGAGCGTGGGCTCACGGTGGGCCGCCTCCCGGAACGCGCCGAGGACGACGAACGCGGTCCCGATCGCGGTCAGCCCCTTGCCCTGCACGTCGGCGATCAGCACCCGGCTTCCGTACTCGGAGGCGGCGACCTCGTACATGTCGCCTCCGATCATGGTGTCCTCCTCGACCGGCCGGTAGACGCCGTCCACGACGACGTCCGCGGTGCGCAGCGGCAGCGGGCGCAGGATCTGCCGCTGCAGGGCCGACGCCGCCGAACGCAGCCGGCGGATCTCCTCGTCACGCTGGAGGCGGTAGCGGCAACCGAGCACGCTCACCAGGCCGAACAGGGCGGCGAACCCGGTCGCGAGCAGGTTGCCCGTCAGGTCGCCGCCGAGGTAGGTGACGGACGCCGTCATCACCAGGGTCACCCACACGGAGGCGATGGCCGTCTGCCGCACGGTGCCGAGGCCGGACACGATCGCCGGCAGGAACACCAGCAGCGGCACCAGCCACGCCGCCGAGCCGATGACGAAGTCGAGCCCGACCACGGCCCCGGTGACGACGACGAGCAGGACCGCGAACCTCGCCGGCGTCATGAGGGGGCGCCGCCCGCTCGGCCACCCGGTCTCCCACACGATTTCCCCTCACCCCCGTGGCACTTTTACCCGTGCCGGTCCATCCCCCGCCCGCGAACACCCCCGTTCCGGGCCAAGGACGGCCCATGCCGCGAGGCATACGCATCCGCCCTGCGGATCGCCGGAAACGCAGGTCAGAGCCGTCCCTGTACCCTGAAGGTCAGGACGCTCGCCGGTCGATCCCGGGCGCTGCCCGGGGGACGGCGGGCACGGCTCGCACTCGTGCGGGAGGTGGGGCCGATGCGGCTTCACGATGCACGGCTCACCGGGGCGATGAGCGCGGTCATGCTCGCCGTGGCCCTCGCGGGGCCGCCGGCGGCGATGGGCCGCGCTCCGGATCCGGAGGAGCACGGTACTTCCCAGCAGGAATGCACTCCGCCGCCTCTGCCCGGCAAGGTGGTGGACGTGACCGTGAGCGACCAGCCGTCGGGCGGCAGGCGGATGAGCCTGTCGGTCAAGCCCGACCAGGTCCCCGCGGGGACCGTGTCGCTGCGGGTGTACAACAAGGGGCCCGACCTGGCGCACGAGGCCGTCGTGCTGCCGCTGCCGTCCGGGCAGGCCGCCGGGAAGCGGGCGGTCGACTCCCAGGGGCGCGTGGACGAGACGGGAGCCCTCGGTGAGGCGGCGCGCAACTGCGGCGCCGGCGAGGGCGAGGGCATCGCTCCGGGCTCCATGAGCTGGACCACGATGACGCTCCGTCCGGGCCGTTACGAGGTCGTCTGCAACTTCCCCAGCCACTACGGCGCGGGCATGTTCGCCGAACTCGACACCACCGGACAGTGACCTACGCAACGTTCCAGAAGGGTGATCAGTGGGTGCGAAAACGGTCAAGTTAGGTTAGCCTCCCCTAAAAGGAGGCAAAGAATTGACCACGCCTTTTCGCATGTTCAACGTACGGGTGAGCAGGCTGGACCGGCTGAGCCCGTCGTTCCTGCGGGTGACGTTCGCCGGGCCGGATCTGGCCCGGTTCGCCGACAACGGTTACGACCAGCGGATCAAGCTCGTCCTGCCGCTCCCCGAGCACGGCCTGGCCCACCTGCCCATGGGCGCGGACTGGTTCCAGCGCTGGCGGGAGCTGCCCGAGGAGCTGCGCAACCCCTTTCGCACGTACACCGTCCGGCTGGCCCGCCCGCAGGCGTGCGAGGTGGACGTCGACGTCGTGCTGCACGAGGACGACGGCCACAGCGGCCCCGTGGCGCGCTGGGCGGCGAACGCCCGGCAGGGCGACCTCGCGGTCCTGTGCGGGCCGAACGCCGACCACCCGGGTGAGCACGGCGGCCTGGAGTTCCGGCCGCTCGCCGAGACGGGACCCGTCCTGCTGGCCGGAGACGAGACGGCCGTGCCCGCCATCGCCTCCGTGCTCGAACGGCTGCCCGCCGGCTGCACGGGCGAGGCGCTGATGGAGGTGCCCTACGCGGCCGACTCGCTCGACGTCCTGACCTCCAGCCAGGTCAAGGTCACCTGGCTGCCCAGGGACGGCGCCGAACGCGGGAGCCTGCTCCGGCCCGCCGTGACCGCCGCCGCCGACCGGCTGCTCCCCGCGCCGGCCGCCCCGGACCCCGCGCGGAACGGGTTCCGGGACGTGGACGTGGACGTGGAGGAGCTCTGGGAGGTGCCGCAGGAGGAGCGGCCACCCGGCCCGCTCTACGCCTGGCTGGCCGGCGAGGCGTCGATCATCAGGGCGCTGCGGCGGCACCTGGTCGCCGAGCGGGGCATGGACCGCCGCTCCGTGGCCTTCATGGGGTACTGGCGTCTCGGCCGTGCCGAGCTCTGACCGGCCGCCGGCCTCCCGCCGTGGCCGGGCGCTCCGAGTCGGGTAGACGAAACCGTTTCATCGGGCGAGAGCCCTGTGTTCGAGGAGAGAACATGGCCCACCCCCCACGACGCCGCCTCATGGCCATGGGCGTCGCCGCCCTCATCGGCGTCGCCGCCTGTGGCGGCACGTCCGCGCCGCCCGCCGCCGCCCCGTCCGCGACGGCCCAGCAGACCGCCTGGACCTGGACCGACGACCGTGGCAAGAACATCTCCACGCAGCGGCGGCCGCAACGCGTGGTGGCGCAGTCGGGAGCGGCGGCCGCGCTCTGGGACTTCGGCGTGCGGCCCGTCGCGGTGTTCGGCCCGCACAAGCTCAAGGACGGCGGCCGCGATCCGGAGGTGGGCGAGGTCGACATCGCCACGGTCGAGTCGATCGGCAACGTCTGGGGCGAGTTCAACGTCGAGAAGTACGCCTCGCTCCAGCCGGACCTGCTGGTCGCGGGCATGTACCAGCCCAACACCCTGTGGTACGTGCCCGAGGAGTCGGCCACGACGATCGACCAGATCGCTCCGTCGGTGGGCGTGCAGCTCAGCGGCAAGCCGCTCGTGCAGATCATCGAGCGTTACGGCGAGCTGGCCGCGGCCCTGGGCGCCGACCCCCAGGCCGCGCCCGTGACCGAGGCGAAGGCCAGGTTCGAGGCGGCCGGCGCCGCGCTCAGGACACTCGCCGCGGCCAAGCCCGACCTCAAGGTCATGGTCGTCACCGGTACCCCCGAGTCCCTCTACGTCGCCTACCTGCCCGACCATCCCGACCTCTCCTACTTCGGCGAGCTGGGGCTGAACATGGTCTCCCCGGCCAAGCCCACCGAGAGCGAGGGCGGCTTCTGGGAGGTGCTCAGCTGGGAGAACGCCGACAAGTACGCGGCCGACGTGATCCTGGTCGACGCGCGCGCCCAATCGATGAAGCCCGCGGAGATGGCCGCGAAACCGACCTGGGCCAAGCTCCCCGCGGTCAAGGCCGGCCAGGTGTATCCGTGGCACGCGGCCGAGAGGTACAGCCACCTCGGCTACGCCAAGGTCATGGAGGAGCTCAAGGGCCACCTGGAGAAGGCGCGCGACGAAGTCGTCGACTGAGCAACGGCGCGCGAGCGCCCGCCGCCCGAGCGCCCGGCCGGCCGTACCCGCCCCGGGCCGGCTCCGGGATCAGCCCGCGACCACGTTCTTCACGTCCAGCGGGTCCTTGAGGTAGCCGTAGTCGCGCATGAGGTCGGCCACCCGCTGCAGCCTTCTCGCGTCCATCACTTTTCCGGTGGCCATCACGGGAGGGTAGACGCCGAGCCTGGTCTGCGCGGCGCTGTCGGCGTCGATCTTGAGGTAGGTCGGCAGCACCGCCTCGACCTCGGCGCGGTCGCCGGCGGCGCGCTGCCCCGCCGCGATCCCGCGTTGGAAGGCCGCCAGCGTGGCGGGGTTGGCGGCCCTCCATTCGCCGGCGGCCACCCAGCCGCCGACCGGCAGGTCGGCCAGGTTCCCGGTCATGGGGTCGGCGAGCCGGCGCAGCGAGCCGCTCCGCAGCCCGGAGGTGCCCCAGGGCTCGGGTAGCCAGGCGGCGTCGACCACGCCCGCGGCAAGCCGGCGCTCCATCTCCGGGAAGGGAATCTCGATGAATTTGACGTCTTTCTTCGTCAGACCCGCGCCCTTGAGTGTGGCCTCACTGGCGAGCATGCCGATGCCGAACAGGTTGTTGACCGCGATCGACTTGCCCTTGAGCCCGGCCACGGTCCCGATCCGCGAATCGGCCTCGACCATCAGGCCGAAGGCGCCGGGCGCCGCCTGGCACAGGTCCGCGATCACCTTGACGTCCTCGTCGTGCTGCTGGACCAGGAGGGCCGTGACGTAGTCGGCCTGAGTGAGGTCCAGCGCGGCGCTCTTGAGTTGAGGTATCGCCGCGGCGCCGCCCGTGATCATGGTCGCCTTGACCGTCAGTCCCTCCCGCTCGAAGTAGCCCTTGGCCATGGCCAGGTAGAGAGGCGCCGAGTCGGCGCTCGGCACGACGCCCACCGTGATGACGTTCTTCTCGAGCGGAACCTTCTTCGGCGGCGGCTCCGCCGGGCTGCTACAGGCGACCGTCATCACGGACAGGACGAGGGCGGCGACAATTCCTCGGCCACGAGTCACGCGTGTCATCAAACTGGCTCCCCACGTAAGGCGATCACAGCGGCGAAGCGTAGCCGCTGGCGATCATGCCTGATAAAGGAACGTCTTTATTGATGAAATTTCGCGACTTCAGCCGAAATTAAGCCTTTATCGAAATTGTCCGCTACCAGGCGACCTCCAGCGAGGCCAGGCCGTACACGATGTTGAACGAGCGGAACCGCGCCTCGGGACCGGCCAGGCGGAGCCCGGGGAAGCGCCGCAGCAGCGCCGGGAAGGCGATCCGCATCTCCATCCGCGCCAGCGGCGCCCCCAGGCAGTGGTGCACGCCGTGACCGAAGGCCACGTGGCCCGGCTCGCCCCGGGTGATGTCCAGCCGGTCGGCGTCGGGCAGCAGCGCCGGGTCGCGGTTGGCGGCGGGCAGCGCGCACGCCACCAGCTCCCCCGGCCCGATGGTCTGGCCGGACAGCTTGACCTCCGTGGTGGTCACCTTGAAGGTGCCGGAGTGGACGATGCTGAGCCAGCGCAGCAGCTCCTCCACCGCGGCGTCGATCCGTTCGGGCTCCTTGCGCAGCATCTCCAGCTGGTCAGGGTGGCGCAGCAGAGCCAGCGTGCCGAGCGAGAGCATGTTGGACGTGGTCTCGTGCCCCGCCAGCAGCAGCAGGGCGCCGATGCCGATCAGCTCGTTCGACGTCAGCTCGTCGCCGTGCTCGCGCACCAGCATGCCCAGGAGTTCCTCGCCGGGTTCGGCCCGGTTGCGGGCGACGAGCCCGGCCATGTAGGCGCGTGACTCCATCTGCAGCGCCATCCGCTCCTGGACCGGCACCGACATGTCGAGCATCCGGGTCGTACGGTGCTGGAACCCGTCGCGGTCCTCGTACGGCACGCCCAGCAACTCGCAGATGACCAGCGACGGGATCGGCAGCGCGAACGACGAGACCAGGTCGGCGGGCGGGCCGGCGCTCTCCATCGCGTCCAGGTGCTGCTCGACGATGCTGGTGATGCGCGGCTCCAGCCGGCGCATCCGGCGGATCGTGAACTCCGGTGTCAGCATCCGGCGCAACCGGGTGTGCTCGGGAGGGTCGACGCCCAGCAGATTGCCCGCCCGCAGCACGGCGATCTGCTCGTCGCTCAGCTTCGGCGCTCCGGGCAGCTCCGGGATGCCCCTCTGGGCCAGCTTGAACCGCTCCGCGTCGCCCAGCACCTCGCGCACATCGGCGTGGCGGGTCACCAGCCAGGCGTCGATGCCGAACGGGGTGCGGACGCGGGCCACGCCCTCCTTGTCGCGCAACGCCCCCAGCTCGGGAGCCGGGTCGAACTCACTACGCCGCATGTAGAGCGGCAACGTCTCGGACTCGGACATGAGGCCCCCTGGGCTGGAATCGGTTGTGATCGCTCACGCTCCACTCTTGCCGTTTCTGCCCTCGTCCGCCAGGAACCTTGACCTCGCGCCTGCGTCAGTTAACGATGCCGCATCTTGTACGGATCGCCACCGCACAGTCACTTAGCGGGAGAGCTCCTGGTGTGATCGCCGTAGATTCATGGCTTCGGCTTGGTACCCCGGACCTTGAGGTGGCGAAGTGCAGGAGAAGCCCGATGCAGTCTGGCACTTCTACCGCACGCCGAACGGTCGCCCCATCGTCAGCGAAGAGATCAGGGACGTCCTCGGCGACGGTCCACCCAAGAAGGAGCTTGGTGCTCTACTCGACAGAATTCAGTACAACCGGGCCTTGCCGCGAGACACCGGCTCTCTCGGTCACGGGCTATACGAAGCCCGCCTGACTCACGTCGGCAACGAGTACCGCCTCTACTTCGCGCGTGGACCACAGGGCGAGCACGTACTGCTGGCACTGGCCTTCCACATGAAGGGAAGCAGAGGTGCTCAGGACCGAGTCATTGACCTCGCCAGGGATCGTCTGGCTGATTTTCTGAAAAGAATATAAGGTGAAGCCGATACGGGGAGGTGGATGGTGATGGACCCTCACGTCGCCGAACTTCTGGGCATCGACCTTGACGATCCTGAAGTCCAGCGCGAGAACGCCGCGATTGACCGCGACATGCGGCTGATCGAAACGCTGGTGCACCTCCGCCGGCAACGCGACATGACGCAAGCCGACGTCGCCGAACGCATGGGACGCAGCCAGCCGGCGGTGTCCGACTTCGAGCGTCTGGGTGGCGACCCGCATCTGTCCACGATTCGACGCTATGCGCTGGCCATCGGCGTGGATGTGTTCCACACGGTGAACGTGCCGGGAGAAGCCGGCGAGACAAGCTCCACACCGACCAAGATCCAGGTTTGCGGTTGGGAGTCAGGAACACCTCAGACCTTTGGTACAGCCAGCATCGAGCTCAAGCGAGCCGCACTGTGATGGAGGGGTTTCTCGTCCTCGCGGATTCGGGCAACACTGACCAGACATCCGGAAAGGTCCACCTTCTCGGAGCCGGCTGGTCGTTGACCGGTCCAGTTGTGCCTCACTCAGCTGTGGCCGGGTTCTTGCGGATTCCCTGGAACGACGTCAAGGAGGACTTCACCTTTCGCCTCAGGCTTGTCGACCACGACCGAAACCCTGTCGAGGTTTCCCTGGTCGACGGGAAGACCAAGCCGGTCAGTTTCGAGGGCAGGCTCGGCGTGGGGAACAATCAGCCGCACGAGGATGTCGCGCACCAGATCCCGATGAACCTGTCCTTTTCCGTGGCCATCCCTCCACTGCCTTTGGCTCCTGACAGCGTCTACGAATGGATCTTGGACGTGGGGGACGCAGAAGTGGCGTCCGTGCGATTCGGTGTACGACCCGAGACTGTCACCGTGCCCTGACCGTTTTCTCCCGGACTCTTGACCTCGTTCGGTCCGAGCGGAGAATGGAGGGCGCTCCACCGTCACCGCGCGTACGACCACGCCGACCGAGCGAGGCGAGGCACATGGCGCCACTCGCACGACTGGGGAGATTCTCCGGGTTGCTCCTCCTGATGACCGCCGTGGTGGTGGCCGCCGGAGGCTGCGTCATCAAGCAGAACCGGCAGTTCGAGGTGGACTACACGGTGCGCAGGGTGCGCATCTACATCTACGAGAAGCCGACGTACCAGATCGCCTGGCAGCTGCGTAACGCTTGCAGCGCCCAGAGCCACGGCGATCGTGAGCGCACCGGCCGGTGCATGCTGACCATCCTGCGCGAGCAGGTCGACCTCAACGACAGCGGCGTCATCGGGGAGATCTCCGAGCGGGCGGCCGAGACCGAGTGGAACCTGTTCACCCGGGGCGGCGAGTGGGACGACATCATGTCCGCGACGGACGACGTGCGCCGCGCCGGCGCCGGCACGGACTCGCGCGGTGAGAAGTACGCGCGGCGCTGCCTCACCGGCGACCGGCACGCCTTCCGGGCGCCCAACTGGACCTACCGGGTGGGCAGCGACGGCCACTGCAAGCGGGGCGCGTACGCCACCCCGTGAGTCATGAGCGGCCGCGTGGCCTCGCGATCCCGGTCACAGGCGTCGCGGGACACGGGAACGACCGCCGACGGCGGTGTTCCGGGCGCCTTCGCGGCAGATGCCGGTGGCGCCCAGGCCGCGCCGGGCGTAGAAGTCGTCCACGGCGGCGAGGACGTTGGCGATCGTCGCCGGGGCGTACCCGCGGTCCCTCAGGTGGCGGTCGTAGTCGTGGGCCGTCACGACGGCCGTGGACATGTCGGCCAGCGGGCCGCGGTCGTGCGCGCCGCCGGTCTCGGCCTCGGCCGTCCAGGCCAGGAAGCCGCTGACGTGGGAGAGGTATTTCGCCTTGCTGGAGGGCTTCAGCGGCGAGCCGGCCAGGGCGGCGGCGTACGCGGACAGCATCCCGCCGTAAGGGGGCGGGAGCCGGCGCGGGGAGGAGCTGATCATGCCTCGAACGCTAGGGACGGGCCGGTGCCGCCGCCACGGGCGCAGGTCCCGCGGCGGAGGGACTTCCGGCCCTATCGGGCGGCCGCGGTGATCGAGCAACCTGGCCGGTCGCCGTCGCGAGAAAGGGACCGGGGTCCACACGCTTCGGGACCTTCGGCACTACATCTCGGCTCCCCCGTGCTGATGGACTCCTTGTCGGCGCCGAGAGTGGGGCCGATCGGGAGGACCCGGAGGGGCGCGTAACCGGCCTCCGGGCGGAGTGTGGAGGTAGGAGAACGTGCTGAGCTGGGCTGACCGTGGCTGAGGCGATGTGGCCCGTCCTGATCCAGGGCGGCATGGGCGTGGGGGTGTCCGGGTGGCGGCTGGCCCGCGCCGTCGCGGCCACGGGGCAACTGGGCGTGGTGTCGGGGACGGCGCTGGACGCGACGCTGGCCCGGCGGCTGCAGCAGGGAGACCCGGGCGGGCACCTGCGCCGGGCGCTGGCCGCCTTCCCGGTGCCCGAGATCGCCGGGAGGGTGCTGGAGCGTTACTTCGTGGCGGGCGGCACCGGGCCGGACGTCCCCTACCGGCCCGTCCCCCGGCTCGGCGTACGGCCCGGCCGGGCGAGGGACGAGCTGGCCGTGGTCGCCAACTTCGCCGAGGTCTTCCTCGCCAAGGAGGGGCACGACGGCCTCATCGGCGTCAACTACCTGGAGAAGATCCAGCTGGCCACGCCGGCGGCGGTCTACGGGGCGATGCTCGCCGGGGTCGACTACGTGCTGATGGGGGCCGGGATCCCGGCCGAGATCCCCGGGCTGCTCGACGAGCTGGCCGCGCACCGGCCGGCGGAGATCACGGTCACCGTGGCGGGCGACGGCGAGGCGCGGCACACGGTGGGCGTCGATCCGCGGGCGCTGCTCGGCCGTGCCCTGGCGCCGCTGCCCCGGCCCCGGCTGCTGGCGATCGTCTCCTCCCACGTGCTCGCCGCCTACCTGGCCAGGTCGCCGCGGACCCGGCCGGACGGGTTCGTGCTGGAGTCGCCCGTGGCGGGCGGGCACAGCGCGCCGCCCCGGGGGCGGATGCGACTGGACGCGGACGGCGAGCCTGTCTACGGCCCCCGCGACGAGGCCGACACCGGCAAGGTGGCGGCGATCGGCCTGCCGTTCTGGCTGGCCGGCGGGTACGGCACGCCCGACGGGTTGACGCGGGCGCTGGAGGCGGGTGCCACCGGGATCCAGGTGGGGTCGGCGTTCGCGCTGTGCCGGGAGTCGGGGCTCGACGAGGACCTCAGGCGGCGGATGCTGCGGAGGGCGGCGCAGGGTGTCCTGGAGGTGCGCAACGACCCGTCCGCGTCCCCGGCGGGCTTCCCGTTCAAGGTCGCCCAGGTGCCCGGCACCCTGTCGGATCCGGACGTCTACGAGGAGCGGCCCCGGCTGTGCGACCTGGGCTACCTGCGCACGCCGTACACGAAGCCGGACGGCGGGCTCGGCTACCGCTGCCCCGCCGAGCCGGTCGAGGTCTACGTGCGCAAGGGCCGCCCGGCCGAGGAGGCGGCCGGGCGGCGGTGCCTGTGCAACGGGCTGCTCGCCGCCATCGGGCTCGGCCAGCGACGGCCGGACGGCTACGAGGAGCCGCCGCTGCTCACGCTCGGGCAGGATGTCGGCTTTCTCGCCACGCTCCCGGAGGACCACTCGGCGGCCGACGTCGTGGCGAGCGTCCTGGGGGCCCGGCTCCCGGGGTGACCGCGCCCACCGGGGGCGCGGCTTCCGGGGTTGACCGCGTCCAGCGAGGGTGACCGGGCCCCCGGCCGGGGCCCGGGCGAGGGTGGTCAGACGGAGATCCGGCCGGCGCCGGCGCCCGCGGTCACGATCGACTTGACGCCGGAGGCGCCGTCGAGCGAGTAGGAGTAGGGGATGGACGCCACGCCGCCGCCCGACTGGCCGGTGCCGGAGTTGACGAAGTGGTTGGAGCGGGCGACCAGCGTGCCGGGGCCCGAGTCGCCCTCGCCGAGGTGGAAGGGGTCCTCGGTGTTCTCGAAGTAGTTGCCCTCGACGAGCACGCCGGCGCCTTCGGTGGAGGCCACGCCGTAGGAACCGATGCTGCCGTAGTAGTTGTTGTAGACGTGCACGGGGTTGCCGAAGCGGACCCGGGGGTGGCGCTGGTTGGTGCCGTCGAACCAGTTGTGGTGGTAGGTCACCCGCAGGCGCCCCCGGTCCTCGCCGCCGTTGCCGTCGTCGTGCCCGAGCAGCATGCTCTTGTCGTGGTCGGTGACCTTGTTCCAGGAGACGGTGACGTAGTCGCTGGCGCGCTTGATGTCCACGGCGCCGTCGTAGCCGTCGCTGAAGGTGTTGTGGTCGATCCACACGCGGGTCGAGTACTGCACGTTGATCGCGTCGTCGTTCCAGCCGCGGAAGGTGAGGTTGCGGACGATCACGTTGGACGCCTCGGCGATGTTGAACCCGCAGCCCACGATGGCCGCGCCGGAGTTGCCCAGCACGCTCTTGTTGGAGGTGACCCTGAGCATCCCGGAGCAGGAGATCGTGCCGGACACCCGGATCACCGACGTGCCGCTCGCCGACAGCGCACTGGTCAGCGCGGACGCGGTGGAGACGGTCACCGGCGAGGCGTTGCCGCCGCCGGTGGTGCCGCCGCCCTGGGTGGCCCAGCCGACCAGGCCGGTCGGGTTGCCCGGGGGCGTGGTCGGGGTCGTGGTCGGGGTGGGCGTCGGGCTCGGCTGCGACCCGGCGGGGACGAGCCGCCACTGCTTGGTCGCCACCGAGTCGCAGGAGTTGGTCTGGACCAGCGCGCCGGAGGACGTGGAGTTGTCCTTGGTGTTGAGGCATTTGCCGCCGTTGGCGTTGACCACCCGGTAGGCGGAGCCCGACTCGGTCAGGTTCCAGCTCTGGGACGCCGCGCCCGCGCAGCTCTCCTGCTGCACGGCCTTGCCCGCGGAGGTGCTGGCGTCCTTGACGCCCGCGCACTTGCCGGTGTGGGCCGCCCTGAGCTGGAAGGAGCCGCCGGCGGCGACCAGGTTCCAGGTCTGGGCCGCGCCACCGCAGCCGCTCTGGGTGAGCTGCACGCCGTCGGACGCGCTGCCGCCCGGCACGGTGAGGCACAGCCCGCTGCCGTCGTTCACCACGGTGTACGCCCCGGGCGCGGGGGCGGCCGAGGCGGGCGAGGCGGTGGCGACGCCTGCCACCCCCGCTCCCGCTAAGGCGATGACACCGGCGATGACCGCGGCCGTTCCGCCGCTGATTCTCTGTCGCACGATTGAGCTCCTTGCTGGCCCGGCAGACCCTGGTGGCCTGCTCCTCGGTGTCCCCCCAGCGAGATCTCGTTCATGTACGTGAACGCCATGCGTAGTAGCGAACACGCATAAGATAGGTAAGCGCTTTCCCAGTGTCAACAAGCCATGAAACTTTCATCACGAGCCCCGGTCAGACCGGGTCAGACGACGCCCGCGTAGACCCAGCGGCCGTCGAGCCGGACGAACCGGCTGTGCTCCTCGAGCTGCCCCGGGCGCCCTCGTTCGACGAAGTGTGCCCGGAAGCGCACGGTGCCCTCGCTGTGGAAGACGGTGCCGCCGGTGGTCTCCAGGATCTCCAGGCTCACCCAGCGCAGCCCCTTGTCGAAGCCGACCCGCGGCGGGCGGACGTCCGGATGCCAGGTGCGCAGCAGGTAGGCCTCGTCGCCCACGCCGAACGCGCTGAACCGCGACCTCATCAGCTGCTCCGCGGTGGTGGCCGCGCCCTCGCCCCGGTGCAGGCGGCCACAGCACCCGGAGTAGGGGGCCGGCAGGCCGCAGGGACAGGAGGCGGTGGCGGGACGGGACATGGCCCTCATTCTGCCGCGGGAACCGCCGTGAGGCGGCCCGCGAGAGCGCTCAGCGTCTCGCCGAGCGGCGCGTCCAGGGTCAGCGTGGCGTCGGCGTCGCCGCCGGTCGGCCCCTGGTTGACGATGGCGATCGGGATGCCGAGCGCGGCGGCCCTGGTGACGAACCGCAGGCCGGACCTGATCGCCAGCGACGAACCGAGCACGAGCACCGCCCGCGCCGCGGCCACCAGCGCGAAGCACTCCTCCACCCGGGGGCGGGGCACGTTCTCGCCGAAGAACACCACGTCGGGCTTGAGCAGGCCCCCGCACCCCGTGCAGTCGACCACCTGGAACCCCGCGACCTGGTCATCGGTGAGCACCGCGTCGCCGTCGGGGTTGAGGTGGCCGGTCGCCTCCCAGCCGGGGTTGGCCGACCGCAGCCGGTGCTCCAGCTCGTGGCGAGAGGTCCGCTCCCGGCACGACAGGCAGACGACCCGGTCGAGCGCGCCGTGCAGCTCGATCACCCCGCGGGCCCCGGCCGCCTGGTGCAGCCCGTCCACGTTCTGGGTGACGATGCCGCCGAGCAGCCCGCACCGCTCCAGCTCGGCCACGGCCCGGTGCCCGGCGTTGGGCGCGGCCCGGCCGATCTGCCGCCAGCCGACGTGGCTGCGCGCCCAGTAGCGCCGCCGCGCCTCGGCGCTGCCGACGAACCGCTGGTAGGTCATAGGCTCGGCCCGGCGCGCACGGCCGGTGGGCCCCCGGTAGTCGGGGATGCCCGACTCGGTCGACAGGCCCGCCCCGCTGAGCACCAGCACGCCGCCCGCCGCCAGCAGCCCGGCCAGCGACTCGACGGATCCCCGCATGTCGGTCACAACCCCATGGTGCCCGATCCGCGGTGGCGCTCGACGGCCGCGGTGGCGCGTTGGACGTCTCCGGCCGCGATGGCCTCGACCAGCTCGGCGTGGATCTCGACCCGCAGGTCGAGGTAGCCGTCGTCCGGCCCGTCGGGGTCACGGTCGGCGCGGGTGGCCAGGTCGGCGATGCAGCGGGACATGCTGAGGTAGACGGCGCGGGAGAGCGGGTTGGGCGAGATCTCGGCGATCCGCTCGTGCAGCTCCCAGTTGGCCCGCATGAAGCGGTCGGCGCCACCGGCCGCGGCCCGCCGGAGCCTGGTCAGCAGCTTGCGCAGGGCCACGATGTCCTGGGCTGTGCGGTGACGGGCGGCGTCGGTGACGATCAGGGCCTCCAGCGCCTCGCGTACGGCGATGGCGTCGGCGACCGTGGCGGGCTGGCGCCGGACGGTGAGCAGGGTGTGCCGGAGCCGGACCACCGGATCGAGATCGGCCACGAACAACCCGCCGCCCCGGCCGGGGCGGATCCGCACGGTGCCCCGGTCGCTGAGCAGCCGCGCGGCCTCGCTGATGGTGGCGCGGCCGAACCCGGAACGGTCGCGGAACTCGTCCATCGTGCCGATCGGGTCGCCGGGCCCGAGCCCCTTTTCGGCGATCATCCGCTCGATGTCGGCGGCGAGGACTTCGGCTCGCGTCTGGGGTGCACCGATGACCACCTGCGCGAATCTACCAGATCACTGGCTCTCGCCCTGGTCTGACGCTACGCTCCAGGGTTTAATAAACCAGCGAAAGGTACGGGTGTTTATGCACGCGCCTGATGGCGACCCGCTGCTGCGGCAGGTGTTACGCGGGGTCAACGGATCCGACGAGCGGCTGAACGAGGTCGTCTCCTCGCTGATCACCCACCTGCACGCCTTCGTGGCCGACGTGCGCCCGACGGAGCACGAGTGGCTGGCCGGCCTGGCCTTCCTGGCCGAGACCGGGCAGCGGTGGTGCGGCCCGCACCGCGACGAGTTCATCCTGCTGTCGGACATGCTCGGCCTGACCACGGCGGTCGACGACGTGAACCACTCCGGCCCCGAGACGATGACGCCCTCGTCGGTGCAGGGCCCGTTCCACTCCCCCGCGCCGCCCCGCGAGCTTGGCGACTGGATCGCCCACGGCCCCGAGCGCGAGCGCGCGACCCCCGCCGTGGTGCACGGCCGGGTCCTCGACTGTGACGGCGCCCCGGTGCCCGGAGCCGTCGTCGACGTGTGGCAGGCCAACGACACCGGCCTGTACGACAGCCAGGACGACGCCCAGGAACCGGGCAACCTGCGCGCCCTGCTGACCGCCGGCCCCGACGGCGGCTACTGGTTCCGCACCGTCCGGCCCGCCAGCTATCCGGTGCCCACGGACGGCACCGCCGGCCGGCTGCTGAAGGCGATCGGCCGTCACCCGATGCGGCCCGCCCACGTGCACGTCCAGGTCACCGCCCCCGGCTACCGGCCGCTGACCACCCACGTGTTCCTGGCCGGCGACCCCTACCTGGACTCCGACGCGGCCTTCGCGGTCAAGCCCGAGCTGATCCGCCGGCCCGTGCGCCGGGAGTCCCCCGACGACCTGCGCCGCCGGCAGATGGACGGGCCGTTCGAGGAGATCGAGTTCGACCTGCGGATGGTGCCGCTCGGCTGGGCGGAGGAGCGGCCGTGAGGCTCGTCGGGGTGATCCTGCCCGGCGCCGGCCAGGTCCAGGTCGCCCGGCTCGACGACGACGGGGTCCGCCCGGTCGCGGAGGTGAGCACGTTCTGGTCGGACGCCGCCCGCTGGACCGCGCTGGCCGCCGCCTCCCCCGGTGACGCCGTACCGGCCGGGTCCGTGCGGTTCGTGCCGCCGGTTCCGCCGACGGCCCGGGTGATCTGCGTGGGCCTCAACTACCGGGCCCACGCCGCCGAGGGCTCGTTCACCGTACCGGATCATCCGACGCTGTTCGGGCGGTGGACCGCGTCGCTGAGCGTCGGCGGTGTGCCCGCGCCGGTCCCCGTGGACGAGGCCGGTCTCGACTGGGAGGGCGAGGTCGCCGCGTACGTCGGCGCGCCGCTGCGCGAGGTGGACGCCGACACCGCGCGGGCCGCCGTGCTGGGCTACTCCACGTTCAACGACCTCACCGCGCGCCGCGCCCAGAAGCTGACCACGCAGTGGACGCTCGGCAAGAACGGCGACCGCACTGGCCCCATGGGACCGATCGTGACCGCCGACGAGGTCGGCGACCTGCGTGACGGGCTGCGGGTGCGCACCCGCGTCAACGGCGCGCTGGTGCAGGACGGCGACACCAGGGACATGATCTTCGAGGTCGGCGAGGTGCTGTCGCTGATCAGCCGCACCCTCACGGTCAACCCCGGTGACGTCGTCGCGACCGGCACCCCCGAGGGCGTCGGGTACGTCCGCACCCCGCCCTGGCTGCTGGGCCCCGGCGACGTCGTCGAGGTCGACGTCGACCGCCTCGGTGTCCTGCGCACTCCCATCACCGGCCCCTCCGGCTCGTAGCGGCCCGCTTCCGGCCCTTCGAGCTCCTCAGCCCCTCAGGAAAGAAGCCCTCCAACTGTGACTGAACTCATCGAGACCGAGGTCGTGATCGTCGGTGGCGGCCCGGTCGGCCTGACGCTCGCCCACGAGCTCGGCTCACGCGGCGTCGCGTGCGAGCTCGTCGAGCCGCGGCCGGAGGCGGGCCAGGGCTCGCCTCGGTGCAAGCAGATCAACCCGAGGTCGATGGAGATCTTCCGCCGGCTCGGCGTGGCCGGGGCGATCCGCGACAACGCGCGGCTGCCGTTCGGCTGGTCCGACACGGCGGTGTTCTGCGCGAGCCTGACCGGGCACCGCATCGAGCGCTTCGACGGGATCTTCGGGCTGTCCGACATCCAGCGTGACGAGCTCGCCGAGCCGGCCCAGTGGTGCGGCCAGAACCGGGTGGAGGAGGCGCTGCGCGGCTGCCTGGACCGGCGTCCGACGGTCTCGGCCCACTGGGGCTGGACGGTGGACGGCCTCCGGCAGGACGCGGACGGCGTCACCGCCGAGGCGGTCGACGCCGGCGGGGCACGCCGGCGGATCAGCGGCCGCTACCTCGTCGGCGCCGACGGCGGGCGCAGCGTCGTCCGCCGCGAGCTGGGCATCCGGCTGTCCGGCCAGACCCACGAGGTCCGCAACGTGCAGGCCGTGTTCAGCGCGCCGGGCCTGTCACAGGCGCACCCGCACGGCCCGGCCGTGCAGTACTGGGTGGTCAATCCCGAGGTCAACGGCCTGATGGGGCCGCTCGACACCGAGGGCACCTGGTGGGCGATCATCATCGGCGCGCCCGAGGACCCGACCGCCGAGTGGGTGGAGCGGGCGCTGCACACGATGATCGGCGCCGCCCATCCGCTGGAGGTGCGGCTGCTGGACCCCTGGACGTCCCGCATGCTGGTGGCCGACGGCTACCGGCAGGGCCGCTGCTTCCTGGCCGGCGACGCCGCGCACCTCAACCCGCCGTGGGGCGGGTTCGGCGCCAACACCGGCATCGGCGACGCCGTCGACCTCGGCTGGAAGCTCGCCGCCGACCTGCGCGGCTGGGGCGGCGCCGGGCTGCTGGACAGCTACGAGACCGAGCGGCGGCCGATGGCGGTCCGGGCCATCGCCGAGGCGGCCAACAACATGCGCGTCCTCACCGGCGAGCTGGCCCGGCCCGCGCTCGACGAGGACACCGAGGAGGGCGGGCAGGCCCGGCTCAAGGCGGCCGAGCTGGTCAGGCGGACCAAGTCCAGCGAGACGTACACGCTGGGGTTCGTGCTCGGCGCCACCTACGCGGGGTCGCCGCTGGTCATGGCCGACGACGGTCCCGCCCCGGAGTCGCGTACCTCGGTCTACCGCCCGTCGGGCGCGCCGGGCGGGCGGCTGCCGCACGTGTGGCTGGGACGCGACCGCTCGCTCTACGACGAGCTGGGGCCGGGGTTCACGCTGGTCGAGGTCGCGGCAGAGCCGGCCGACGCGCGCTGGGAGAGCGCGGCCCGCGAGCGCGGCGTGCCGTTCGCCCGGCATCACCTGCACCGTCCCGACCTGACCGGCCTGTACGGCGCCCACTACCTGCTCGTCCGCCCCGACCAGCACATCGCCTGGCGCGGCGACGCCCCCGCCCCCGACGCGGGCGCGATCCTCGACCGGGCACGAGGCGCGAGCTGACCCCGCCCGGCCGTGGGGCCCGTCGTCAGGTGACCCGTCGTCAGGTGACCACTCGGTGTGGCCGCGAGAGCTGGACGCGGCGGACGTCCGCGCGGCCCGCGATCCGGTCGATCTGCGACCGCGTGAGCCGCGCGGAGACGACCGTGGCCAGCACGCGCGGCTCGACGTCGGCCGCGCCGAGCCGTTCCAGGTCGGCCACGATGCCGGACAGCACGTCACCCGTCGCCCTGGGCAGGTCGCCCGCGTCAGGGATCGCCGTCGCGGGGATGACGTGCTCGATCAGCACCGTGACCCGGGCCGGACCGGCGCCGGAGGACTCCGCCGCGAGCCGGTCCAGCTCGCGGAAGACGTCCTCGTCGACCTTCGCGCGCACGATCACACCCCCTTGCCGAGCCCGCCCATCAGCGCGCCGAGCGTGTTGACCAGACCATAACCGGTCTCGTTCGGCGCGAACGGCAGTGGCTCGGCGCTCATCTCCAGCAGCTTCTTGACCTGGGCCGGACTCGCTCCGGGGAAGCGCTCCAGCATCAGCGCGGCCAGCCCGGCGACGTGGGGCGCGGCCATGGAGGTGCCGCTGAGCGCCACGAATCCGCCGCCCAGCGCGCACGACGTGATGGCCTCACCCGGCGCCGCCAGGTCGGGCTTGGTGAGCCGGGTCGGCGACGCGGGGCTCAGCCGCCCCGAGCCGGGTCCGATGCTGGAGAACGCGGACAGCTGCTTGGCCTTGTCCACCGACGCCACCGTGATGACCCGCCTGGCCGCGCCGGGGTGCCGGATGTTCGACAGGCCGGGCGGGGCCAGAGTGCCCTCGTTGCCGGCGGCGACCACGACCGTGACGCCGAGCCGGGCCGCGTTGTCGGCCGCCTGGCACAGGATGCAGTCGGCGTTGTCGCAGTACCAGCCGTGGAAGTACTCGCTCCAGCCGAGGCTGAGGTTGACGACGTCCGCGTTGCGCCGGACGGCCTGCTCCAGCCCCGCGACGACGTTCGCCGGCTGGCCGAATCCGAACGAGGTGAGCACCTTGATGTCGATGATGCCGCTCTGGTAGGCCACGCCCTGGTAGACGGCGTCGTTGCCGGCGATGATGCCCGCCACGTGCGTGCCGTGCGCGCCGGGGACGATGCCCTCGCCGGAGGTGTCCACCTGCTCGACGACCTTGCCGGACAGGGCGGGGTGGTCACCGTCCACGCCCGAGTCGAGCACCGCGACCCGCACGCCGCGCCCGTTGACGGCGAACTCCTCGCGCCCGTCGGCCACCTCGATCTCCACGGCGCTCTCGTTGAGCGTGGTGACGGCGTCCATGCGTTCGAGCCGTACCACCTTGACCTCGTCGAGCTCGGCGACCCGCGCGATCTGGTCGGGGGTGAGCGTGGTGGTGACCGCGTTGGTGAGCGTGTGCCGCACCACCTCTCCCTCCGGCGCGAGGTCGCTCAGCCGGTCGAGGATCGCCTGCTGGCTCGGGCGGGTCCGGACGCGGAGCTCCTCCAGCGCGTCCTCTCCGCGCCGCCCGAGGCCACCGGCCTCGGTGGCGAGGACCGGTTCCTGGTGCGAGATCGTGACCCGGAACCGTTCGGCGCGGTCCACGTCGGCGGCCTGGCCGCCCTGCGCCGTGGCGCGCGTCTTCTCGTGCTCGATCGCCTCGATGAGACGTGGTTCCATCTTTCCCGTCAGCATCGCTCAGCCTTTCGCCTGGATCGCTGGGAACGGTCCAGACGCTACGGATCGGCGGCTCGGCGACGCATCAGGGCGGCTCCCGGGAAAGTCCCTAGGCCGGTGCGCGCGGGGACGGCCGGGATGCGGCAGAACACCGATCTCGCTGGCGTTCCGTCCTTCGGCGCACGACACTGGAAGCCATACAAAGGCGGTGACCCATGGAAGATCCCGACCTCCCGGCGCGCCCCGGCGACGAGGCGGCGCCCCCTCCGCGCAGGCGCGAGGCCTCCGCCATCGACGGTCGCCTGCCGCCGGACGTGCTGGCGCTGCTCGCCGCCCGGGACGATCTCGATCCGGAGAAGCGCACGGCGGTGGATGAGCAGGCCGGGTCACAGCCCGAATGATCGGCTGGTCTTCGAGCGGGTGGAGACGAAATGACGCGAACGCCAGTGGGCGACTCCGGTGAGCGGATCCTCGTCGAGTTCGGTCAGCGCGGTGGGTTACGGCAGGTGTCGCTGAGCGCTCCGGAGGCGATGGCCCGTTCGGCCGAGGCGGTGAACCAGGCGATGGACACCATCCACGGCATGGCCGAGCGCGTGCGTGACACCGTCGAGAAGCTCGCGGTGCGCCCCGACGGGGTTCAGGTGGAGTTCGGGATCAAGTTCGATGCCGAGGCCGGTGCCGTGATCGCCAAGGCCGGCGTCGAGGCGGCGGTCACCGTGACACTGACCTGGGGCCCGAGCGGCACGCCATGAGCGGGCCGGAAGGGGGAGACGCGCCCCGAGTGATCCTGCAGGACGTCAGGGAGTTCACCGTGCAGATCAGGGACCCCGAGGGGCAGAACGTCCTCGGCACCGGAGTGGTGATCTCCCGCACCGGCCTGATCGCCACCTGCGCCCACGTGGTGCGGGCGGGCGGGGTGGAGCCGCGGGCGAGCCGCGAGGCGCGGGTCCGCGTCTACTTCCCGTCGTCGGGCCGCAGGTCCGAGCCAGCCGAGTTGCGCGCCGCGTGGGTCATCGCGTGCTTCTCCGACAGCGACGACGACCTGGTGTGCCTGCAGGTGGACGGCCCGCTGCCGTTGCCCGTCGAGCGGGTGGCCGTGCTGGGAGCCGCGGGAGACTCCCACTGGCATGCCTTCCGCAGTTACGGGTATCGCCAGCTGGGCGGCTATTTCGGCGCCTGGGCGCGCGGCATCATCCTCGGCGAGGTGGAGGCCCCCGCTGACCGGCGGCTGCTGCTCGATCCCGTGCAGCTGGAGTCCAAGCACATCGACGCCGGCATGAGCGGCGCCGCCGTCCTGGACGTCGAGCGAAATCTGGTGGTCGGAGTCGTGGCGGAGACGTGGATCGCCGAGCTCGCCGGTAAGGACCGTGACACCGCCTGGGCCGTCAACGCCGGCCTGCTGGAGCTCTCACCGCTACGGGTCGACCTGCGGAGCGAGCCGCTGCCGCTGGTCAGGGCCGAGCCCGCGCACGTGCAGCCGGCGCTGATCGGCCGGGCGCGGCCACGACGGGCGGCGCGCCACATGGACTTCGCGCCGCTGCCCCTGCCCGAGTGGGTCGGGCGCGACAGCCATCTGCGAGAGCTGGACGAGCGCGCCCGCGACGACGAGGTGCTGGTGATCAGCCTCGTCGGCTTCGGCGGTGAGGGCAAGACCAGCATCGCCCGCCGCTGGATCGACCAGCTGAGCGCGTCGGCGCCCGAGGACGACCAGCTGAGTGTCTTCTGGTGGAGCTTCACCGAGCGCGCCAGCGCCGACGACTTCCTCGAGGCGGCGCTCGACTTCGTCAGCGGCGGCAGCATCTCCCCCGACGAACTGCCGGACGGACGGGCCAGGGCCGAGTGCGTGGCCGGGCTCCTCGGGCTGCACCGGTTCCTGTTCGTCCTGGACGGCTTCGAGGTGATGCAGCATCAGGAGGGCGACCACTACGGCTCCGTGACCAGCGCCGACCTCCGCGACTTCCTGACCTTCTTCGCGACACCGGACCACGCGTCGCTGTGCCTGATCACCACCCGCGCGCCGGTCTTCGACCTCATCCCGTACGTGACCCACCACCAGGTGGACGTGGAGCCGCTGGAGATCGAGCCGGGCAAGGAGCTGCTGCGCAAGCTCGGCATCTACGGCCCCGACGCCTCGATCGAGCAGGTGGTGCGCGACTGGGGCGGGCACGCGCTCACGCTCAGCCTGGTGGCGGCCTACCTGATGACGCGCCACGACGGCGACGTGCGGAGGGTGTCGTCGCTGCCCGCCCCCGATCCGAGCCTGCCCCGCGACGTGCTGGTCCGCCGGGTGCTGCGGGAGTACGACGCGTGCCTGTCCGAGGAGGAGCGGACGTTCCTCGTGCGCTACAGCGTCTTCCGCACGCCGGTCCCGGACGACGCGCTGCGCCGGGTCCTTCCGGACATTCCGTGGGAGGAGGGCGGCCACGAGTGGCGGCAGGCTCGCTCGGCCGTGTTCCGCCATCTCATCGCCGCCAGGATCGTCCGCCGCGACGCCTCGGGGCGGACGAGCATGCACCCGCTGGTGCGCGACTTCTTCGGCGGACAGGCGGCCGACGACGACGCCCGCCGCGCGCTGCACCGCAGGGCCATGGACTACTACCTGTCCGCGACGGCCGCCGTCGCGGCGGCGCGAACCCTCGAAGACCTCGCCGCCACCGTGGAGGCCGTCCACCACGCCTGCCGGGCGGGCGTCCACGACGACGCCTGCGACCTGGTCCACGAGCGGCTGTACGAGGGCGAACGCGGCCTCATCACCCGCGAGCTGGGCGCCTACGAGTCGGCGCTGACCGTCTTCGCCGACTTCTACCCTCGGGGCGAGCTCATGCGCCGGCCCCTGGTGCGGGACGGGGTCTCCCGGGGGTGGATCCAGCACGAGGTCGCCACCTGCCTGCAGATGCTGGGCCGGCTCCGCGAGGCGGCCGTCGCGACGCGCCGCGCCACGCAGGCGTTCCGGGCGGTCGGAGCCTGGCACGACGCCGCGGTGAGCTGCCAGAACATGGCGGAGCTGCATCTCAGCCTGGGCGCGCTGCCGTCCTGCGAGCCGATCGTGGACGAGACGTTCGAGCTCGCCCGCCGCGCCGGTGACGAGGAGGACGTGCTGGTCGCCGAGACCCTGCGCGGCGCGCTGGGCCACCTCCAAGGGCGCACGGAGATCGCGGGCGCGGCCTTCGCCGAGGCCCTTCGCATCGCGCGCGAGCACACCCCGATCCCCGCCCTCTACAGTTCGAGCGGCATCCGCTACGCCGACTATCTCCGTCACCTCGGCCGGGCCGACGAGGCCCGGCGGGTGCACGAGGTCAACCTCGACGTGTGCCGGGCGGCGGGCTGGCGGGGCGATGAGACCGGCTGCCTCGTGGGGCTCGGCGATCTCGCCCTCCAGGCCGGCGACGCCGACGGCGCCCGCCAGTGGTACGACCAGGCCTTCCGCATCGCCCGCGGCATCACCAGGCGCGACGTCCTCATCGGCGCCATGATGGGCCGCTCCCGCTGGGACCTCCGCTTCGGCAGGCCCGACACCGCCGTCCTCGGCGAGCTCAGACAGGCGCTCACCATGGCCATGGCCGGCGGCTACCGCATCGCGGAGATCGACGTGCGCCTGCTGGTCGCCGAGACGCACCACCGGCTGGGCGACATCGAGGCGGCCTGGGACTCGACGACCCGGGCCGAGCAGATGAGCCTGGAGATCGGCTACCACTGGGGGGCGCGGCGCGCCCAGGAGCTGACCGAGTGGCTGGACCAGGAAGCCTGAGGGCGCGTCAGGCGGGCACGACCGCAACCGGGCACGAGGCGTGCTCGGCCATCGCGCGGACGACCGTGCCCAGGCGGCCGTGGCGGTGCCGGGTGCGGTCCGCTCCGACGACCACGAGAGTCGCCCCGGCCGACGCCTCGCCCAGGACCTCCCCGGCCGCGCCGATGACGGCGCGCGCTTCGGTCAGGACCTCCGGATGTCTGTCACGCCACGGCGCCAGGCGCTCCTCCACCTGTTCCCGCCCGGCCTGGACGAACGCGTCGGTGTCGGGCAGCGGCGGAATCGGCATGCCCCACGACATGGTGGGCAGGCGCACGGCGTACACGGCCACCAGGCGCAACTGCCGCACGGCGGCCTCGCCGAAGGCGAACTCCAGCGCCTCGTCGGGCGTGGCCGGGCCCAGGCCCAGCACCACGGGGCCGGGGTTCACCGGCTGAGGGAGCGGGCCGGGGCCGCGCACCACGATCACCGGGGCGGTCGCGTGCGCCGCGACGTAGGCGGTGACGGAGCCGACCACCGACCGGGCCAGCGCCCCGAGGCCGCGGCAGCCGATCACCACCAGGTCGGCGCCGGCGGACAGCTCGACGAGGCGCTCACCGGGCGAGCCCTCGTACAGGTCGGTGGTGACGCGGGTGACCGTGCTGGACGAGCGCGCGCACTCGGCGCCGTGGCCGAGGACGTGCTCGGCGGCCTTGCGCAGATGCAGTTTGGCCTCCTCGGGCGCCTCTCCGTACGGCCAGCGCCACGCGTGGCTGAGCGTCAGCGGCAGCCCGCGCAGCTCGCACTCGTCGATCGCCCAGTCCAGGGCCTGCATGGAGAAGTCCGAGCCGTCGTAACCGAGGACGACTCCGCGTGGATCGGTCATGGTCAACACCTCAAATCCGGTTGCGACGGGGTGCTCACCCCGCTGCCTGGCGGGCGTTCACGACGCGGAACACCGGGATCCGCGCCGCGACCCGCTCGAAGTCCTCCAGCGGGGCGTGCCGGTCCACCGGGATGTGCGGGCGCGCCCCGGGTGCGACGGCCAGGTAACGCCGCAGGACGGGCGCGCGGAGGCCGGGTTCGACCTCTTCGAGACGTACCCGCTCACGGCGGCCGTGCCGCAGCACCACCCGCCCCTCGGCGGCCTGTACGTTCCGTACCCAGTTCGTGTCCGCACCGAGCATGGCGACGAGGTAGCGCTCGCCCTCGTGGTCGGCGACGACCACCGGGAAGGAGATGAGCTTGCCGGTGCGCCGGCCGGGCACCTCCAGGGTGGCCAGCCGGTCCGGCAGCACCACCCCGGTCGAGTGGAGGGCGGCCGAGATCCTGTTCAGCGCGCGGGCCAGCCCGTTGGGGTGGCCGCCCCGGTAGAGCCAGCGCGAGTAGCGGTGCAGGCCGTCGGTCACGGTGCCGTTCACGGTCACGCGCCCCCTCATGGGTCGTCGGGTCGGGCTGACCTCGTTCGCTGCCAGCATCGCAGCGGGGGCGCGGGTCCGGTACGGGCCAAGGTCCCCGCCGCCCGGGACTTTCGGGCCCGGCCGTCAGCGGGTGGCGCTCCGCCACCGGGTGACGGCGGCGATCGCCAGGACGCCCGCGACCGTCCAGCCCGCGAGCACGGCGAGGTCGGTCCACGGCCACGGCCGGCCCGCCGGGTCCAGCGCGGCGAGGAGGGCGAGGGCGGTGTGCTTGACCGGGAAGAGATCGCCGACCGCGCGTAGTCCGGCGGGCAGGGTCCCGCCGACCACGAACACCTCCGAGACGAACGCGAGCAGGAGGAACGAGCTCAACGTGACCGCGTTGGCCGTGGCCCCCTTGGAGACCAGCGTGGAGACCAGCGCGCCCAGCACCGAGAAGCAGGCGAACCCGAGCACGATCGCCACCAGCGCTCCGGGGAGCATGCCGGGGCGCACCTCCGCGCCGAAACCGAGCACCGCCACCGCGACCAGGGCGACGGCGGCGGCCAGGGTCACGCAGAGCCCGGTGGTCGCCGCGCCCGCGTAGTGGGCCCAGCGGGGCAGCGGCGTGCCGGCCAGTCTCTTGACGATTCCCCGGTCCTTGTCGGTGCTGATCGTCTCGGCCAGGTTGACGTAGCCGGCGATGCCGATCACGTAGGTGATCATGGATGCGATCATGAACTGCGCGAGCCGTACCCCTTGCGTCCGTACGTCGCCGAAGACCAGCGAGATCAGCACGAGGATCAACACCGGCAGGATCGCGGTGAAGAACGCGGTGGCCGGGTCGCGGCGCAGCCGTGAGAGCGCGTGCGCCACCTGACCCCGCACCAGCCGTCCAGGCGTCGGCCGTCCGTCCGGCGGCTCCGGGCGGGCCGTCCGCCCCGCGCGGACCGGGCGGACCGGGAGGACGGGACGGGTCGCCGGGCGGCTCGTGGCGACACGGTCCGGCGGCCGTTCCCACTGGAAGCGCCAGAGCGCCACGGCGGCGCCCGCGATCCCCCAGGCGGCGAGCACGGCCAGGTGGTCGCCATGGAACCCCGCCCCGGGCAGGAACGGGTTGAGATCGTCGCCCACGGCGTTGGCGAAGTGCCGCAACGGGAAGATCCAGCCGATCACGTCCAGCCAGCGTGGCAGCGGGGCGTTCTGCAGGAAGATGTCGGAGACGAAGGCCAGCGCGAGCAGCAGCCCGGTGCCGACCATCTGCACCGCCGTCCCGCGCACCAGCGCGGCCAGCGCGAAGCCGAGCGCGGCGAAGCACCCGGCTCCGACCAGCAGGGTCAGCACCAGGGCGGGCAGGGTCCGCCCCACCAGGCGCAGGTCGTAAAAGATCATCCCGGTGCCGAGCAGCAGCACGACGGCCACCATCGACACCACGAGCGCCGCCCCGACCAGACCGGAGATCACCGCCCAGGCCGGCACGGGGGTGCCGCGCAGCCGCTTCAGGTAGCCCCGGTCGCGTAGGTCGGCCAGGTGGATCGCGAGCGCGCCGAAGCACGCCTGGGCGATGCCGAACACCGCCAGCACCGGGATGACGAACTGCATCATCCGGACCCCCGACCGGGCCTCGATCACCGCGTTGCCCACACTCGCGCCCAGGATGACCATCATCATCATCGGCAGCGCGAGGGTGAAGACGGCGGCGATCGGAGCCCGGAAGAACGACACGGTCTCGTGCCGGACGAGGCCGAGCACCAGCCGCGCGTTCATGACCGCACCTGATCGGCGTGGCTCTCGCCGGTCAGCTCCAGGTAGACGTCCTCCAGGCTGGGCCGCGTCACCGTCAGGGAGTCGAGTTCCACTCCGCGTTCGAGGGCCCAGCCGGTGAGGGTGTGCATGTCGTGGGCGGGCCTGGAGGTCCGTACGGCGATGGCCGCGCCGTGCGCCTCGACCTCCCCGGCCAGGCCCGGCAGATCGGCGACCACGGTGCCCGGCGGCAGCCGGAAGGCGAGCACGCTGGCGTGGCCGCCGGAGACGCCGAGCGTCTCGGGCGTGCCGACGGCGATGAGCCTGCCCTCCTTGAGCACCGCCACCCGGTCGGCCAGGTGCTGGGCCTCGTCCATGTAGTGCGTGGTGAGCAGGATCGTGGTGCCCGACGAGCGCAGCCCGTCGACCAGTTCCCACGCCCGGTGCCGGGCCGACGGGTCGAACCCGGTGGTGGGCTCGTCCAGGAACAGCAGGTCCGGCCGGCCCACGAGCCCCAGCGCCAGGTCGAGCCGGCGGCGCTGGCCGCCCGAGAGGGTGCGCACCCGCGCGTTCCGCTTGTCCTTCAGCCCGACCTGCTCGATCACCTCGTCGGGGTCGCGGCCGTGGGGGTAGAACCCGGAGAACAGGCGTACCAATTCGGCGACGCTGAACTCGTCCTCGAAGCCGGCCTCCTGGAGCACGACGCCGATCCGCTCGCGATACTCACGGCCGCCGGTCGCCGGGTCGAACCCGAGCACCGACACCGTCCCGCCGTCGCGTCCCCGGTGCCCCTCCAGGATCTCCACCACCGTGGTCTTGCCGGCGCCGTTCGGCCCGAGCAGGGCGAACACCTCGCCGGGCTCGACGGTGAAGCTGACGCCGTCGACCGCCCGCACCGGGCCGTAGTGCTTGCTTAAGTCTTCGACGATGACCGCGGACATCACTTCACCTCGGCTTCGCTCTGTGCGGGAGGACTTCCCTCCGCTGAGGGAGCTCCTGGAGGGAGTTCGCCTCTCTCTCACTGTCTCTGTCCGCGGGCACGGGAGCCGGGGGCGAACGTCATCTCTGTCGCGGCGTTGGTCCCGGATTTGCCTCGGCATACCCCCCTGGGTATGGTGAAGCCATGGAACTGAACGAGGCCATGCTCGGCGACGCCGTGACGCGGCTCCGCCGCGCGCAGGGACAGCTCGCCGGGGTCATCTCGATGATCGAGGCGGGCGAGGACTGCACGAAGGTGCTCACCCAGCTGGCCGCCGTCTCCAAGGCGCTCGACCGGGCCGGCTTCAAGATCGTCGCGACCGGTCTGCGCCACTGCCAGAGCGCCCAGGATCGCGGCGAGCAGCCGCCGATGAGCGTGACCGAGCTGGAGAAACTGTTCCTGGCGCTCGCGTAGGCGGGCACGGGCGGGCGAGAGCCCGCCCACTTTTTTACCGATTCTATACCCCCGGGGGTATTCCCTGGGAAGGGGCGTTCCATGGATGTCATCTCTTTCCGCACCGACGGGCTGGGCGACCAGAGCCACCTGCTCGTCCACGAGGGCAGGGCGATCCTCGTCGACCCGCAACGCGACATCGACCGGTTCCTGAGCGCGGCCGAGGAGCGTGACCTGGAGCTCCGCTTCGTCCTGGAGACCCACCTGCACAACGACTACCTCTCCGGCGCCGAGCAGGCCGCGCTCCGCACCGGCGCGGAGCTGGTGCTGCCGGCGGCGGCCGCGGCGGCCTACCGGCATACGCCCGCCTACCACCTGGAGGACATCGAGGCCGGCGACGGGCTGACCATCCGGCCCATCCACACGCCCGGCCACACCCCCGAGCACACCAGCTACCTGGTGCTGGTGGACGGGGCGCCGGTCGCCGTCTTCTCCGGCGGCAGCCTGCTCGTGACGTCCGTCGGACGCCCCGACCTGCTGGGGCCCGAGCGGGCGCGGTCGCTGGCCAGGCTGCAGCACGACTCGCTGCGCCGGCTGGCGGCGCTCCCCCGGGAGGTGGGGCTGTTCCCCACCCACGGTGAGGGCTCGTTCTGCACCACGACCGGCGCCGGGCGGCACACCTCCACCATCGGCGACGAGCTGGACGGCAACCCGATGATCGGCATCGCCGGGGCCGACGAGTTCGCCGACCGGCTGCTCGCCACCCCGCTGCCCATCCCCGCCTTCTACCGCCACATGGGCCCGGCCAACACGCTGGGCGTGCCGCCCATGCCCCCCGTCACGGCCCCCGAGCTGTCACCCGACGACCTGCCGCCGGACGTCCAGGTGGTCGACATCCGCCCGCGCGCGGCCCAGGCGGCGGGCATGCTGCCGGGCTCGCTCGGCATCGAGCTCGACACCGACTTCGGCAGCTGGACCGGCTGGCTGGTGCCGCACGGGGCGCCGATCGCGCTGGTGGCCGAGCCCGGCCAGGACACCGCCGAGGCGATCACCCAGCTGGCCCGGATCGGCGTGGACACCGTGCGGGGGATCGTCCGCGATCCGGGTGACTCCGCCACCCAGCGCTTCGACCTGGTGGACCTGCCCGGCTTCCTGACCCGGCTCGCCCGGCCGTCGGCCCAGCTGCTCGACGTGCGCATGCCGTCGGAGCGGGAGGAGGTCCGGGTGGACGGCGCGATCGAGCGGTTCCTTCCCGACCTGGTCGCCGAGGGCCTGCCGGCCGAGCTCGACAAGGACCGGCCGGTGCTCGTGGCCTGCGCGACGGGCCGGCGGGCCACCGTGGCGGCCAGTGTGCTGGCCCGCGAGGGCTACCAGCCGGTCGCGCTGAACGGTGCGGGCATCGCCGAGGTCGCCGACGCCCTCCACGCACCCGACACCCCCTGACCACCACCCCTGGGGACATCCTTCCCCTGCTCTACGCGATACAGGAGATCTCACTGTGAACGGCACAACCCACATCGGCGTCGAGGCCATGCGCTCGCTCGTCGCCGCCAACCCCGACGTGCTCGTGGTCGACGTCCGCACCCCGGCGGAGTTCGGCACCGCGCACATCCCCGGCGCGCTCAACCTGCCGCTGGAGCAGGTCGACGCCCATCTACGCCGGATCGTCGCCGACGCCGGCGGCAGCATGGTGCTGATCTGCCAGTCCGGGGGGCGCGCCGCCCGGGCGCGGGAGGCGCTGGAAGGCGCGGGCCTGACCGATGTCGCCGTGCTCGACGGCGGCATGAACGCCTGGATGGCGGCCGGCGCCCCGGTCACCCGCGGAAAGCAGCGGTGGAGCCTGGAACGTCAGGTCCGCCTCACGGCGGGAGGCATCGTGCTCGCCTCGGTCGTGGCAGGCGCCTGGCTGCCCGCGGCGACGGTGGTGGCCGGCCTGGTCGGGGCCGGGCTGACCGTCGCGGCCCTCACCGACACCTGCGCCATGGGGATGCTGCTGGCCAGACTCCCCTACAACCGGCGCGGCGGCACCGACCTCGACGCCGTCATCGCCCGGCTGCGCCGGAACCCCGTCGAATCATGACCTCTATATACCCCCAGGGGTATAAGCCATGATGGCCGTAACCCTCGCCGCCGCCGTCGCGGTCGGCGTGACCCTGGGCCTGTTCGGCGGCGGCGGCTCGATCCTCACCGTGCCGCTGCTGATCTACCTGGCCGGGCTGCCGGCCAGGACGGCCATCGCGGTCTCCCTGTTCGTGGTGGCCGCCACCAGCCTCGCCGCCGCCGTCGGTCATGCCCGTGCCGGGCGGATCCGGTGGCGGACCGGGCTGATCTTCGGCCTGGCCGGCATGGCGGGCGCCTACGGGGGCGGCCTGCTCGGACCGCACCTGCCCGAGCCACTGCTCCTGGCCGGGTTCGCCGTCATGATGTCGGCCACCGCGATCGCCATGATCCGGGGCCGCCGTCCCCGGGAGCCCCGCCCGCCCGGCTCCGACCTGCCGCTCGCGCACGTGGTGCTGGAGGGCGTGGCGGTCGGGGTCGTCACCGGACTGGTCGGCGCCGGCGGCGGTTTCCTGGTGGTCCCGGCGCTGGTGCTGCTCGGCGGCCTGCCGATGGGCATCGCCGTGGGCACCTCGCTGCTGGTCATCGCGATGAAGTCGCTGGCCGGCCTGGCGGGCTACCTGCAGAGCGTCACGATCGACTGGACGCTGGCGCTGCCGGTGGCCGCCGCCGCCGTGGCGGGAGGACTGCTCGGCGGCGCGCTGGCCGGACGGATCGACGGCGACCGGTTGCGCCGCGCCTTCGGCTGGTTCGTGCTGATCATGGGCGTGTTCATGCTCGTCCAGCAGGCGCCCGCGCCACTCGGCGCCGCCCTGACCGTCGCCGCGGCCCTCGGCGGCCTGGCGGTCCTGGCCTGCCGGATCCTGACACGGCGAAACGCCCACCCCCCTCGCCTGGGGCGGGCGTTTCGAGCGTGCCTGCTACCGCAGGTACGGGGTGCGGCGGACGATCGGTAGGTTGCCCAGGCCGAGCGTGCGGCCGGCGTCGGACAGAGCCAGGCCGACCAGCACGATCGCGTAGATGATGTGGTCGTCCATGAAGGGGTTGGTGGTCAGGGGCAGCGCTGCCGCCCACATCATGAGCAGCAGGAGGGAGCCGGTGACGGCGGCGATCCGCAGGCCGACGCCGAGGATGAGCGCGGTGCCGATGCCGAGCAGGCCGATCATGAACAGCCAGTCCACCCAGGCCTGTCCCGCGAGGGAGCTGAAGAAGCCGCCGAGCGCGTTCTCACCGGTGCCCTTGAGGAAGCCGGTCGTCGGGCTGCCACCCGCGACCCAGGCCCGCTCGGCGGGAGTGGCGAATCCCCAGCCGAAGGTCTTGTCGAGGAACGCCCACAGGAAGATCCAGCCAAGCGAGATCCGGGTGATCGCCCAGACGTAGTCGGCGGGGCGGCGCGCCGTTGAGCCTGCGTCCACATTCATGGCGTGGCCGGAGGTGGTGGCCATGACGGCCCCCTTTCCATACGGAGTTGTCCTTCGCATCTCAATCACATCGTGTCCGGCGGCTCCGGTGCAGTGCCCTAGGCCCCGCACCGCCGGGACTTTCGCCCTTTACCCGACACGGGAGGAGTCCACTCCGTCAACGTTCGCCCAATTTAGGACTTCCGCTCCTAAGGTCCAGGTCTGTCCGGATTTGCCCGGAACTCACCCCGTCAAGGGGTGGGGGTGAACCTGGTCATCCGGCGGCCCGGCCCAGGCCGGCGAAGCCGTCCAGGGCGGCGGGGACCGCCTTGCGCATCGTGTCGCTGCCGGTGTGACCGGAGTCGTCCACCACCACGAGCCGTGCGTCTGGCCAGGCCTCGGCCAGCTCCCAGGCGTTCTCCAGCGGACAGCCCAGGTCGAAGCGTCCGTGGATGAGCACCGCCGGGATGCCGGCCAGCCGGTGCGCGTCGCGCAGCAGGACGCCTTCGTCCAGCCACGCGGCGTTGGAGAAGTAGTGGCTGCAGATGCGGACGAAGGCGAGGAGCGCGGCGGACGGCCGGTCGCTGTAGGCGCCCGGCTTGCCGTTGGCCTCCAGCGAGATCACCGCGTCCTCCCACGCCATCCAGTCGTGGGCGGCCTTGGCCCGCACGTCGGGGTCGGGGTCGGACATGAGCCGCGCGTAGGCGGCGAGCAGGTCGCCGTCGCGCTCCGCCTCGGGGACCCCGTCGCGAAAGCGCCGCCACTCCTCGGGGAAGAACCGGCCCACGCCGCGATAGAGCCAGTCGATCTCGGAGCGGCGGGTCATGGTGACGGCACAGATGACCATCTCCGACACCCGTTCGGGATGGGCCTCGGCGTAGGCCAGCATCAGCGTCGAACCCCATGAGCCGCCGTAGAGCAACCACCGGTCCACGCCGAGGTGCTCGCGCAGCCGTTCCATGTCGGCGACCAGGTGGTGGGTGGTGTTGGTGGTCAGATCGACGGCCGGGTCACTGGCGTGGGGCAGGCTCCGGCCGCAGTTGCGCTGGTCGAACTGGATGATGCGGTAGCGCTCGGGGTCGAAGCCGCGCCGCTGGCCCGGCGTGCAGCCCGACCCGGGACCGCCGTGGACGACCAGCGCGGGCTTGCCCTCGGGGTTGCCGCTGACCTCCCAGTAGACGAGATGACCGTCGCCGGTGTCGAGGTGTCCGTGGTCGTAGGGCTCAATCGGGGGATACATCGCTCCACCCTAGAACGACGGACCTATGGGGCCGGACACGTCCAATGTCCAGAACGACGGACCAAGGGGGCCGGACAAGTCCCATGTTCCCTCAAGTGAAGGACTTTGGTCCCTGTCGCCGGAGCCCCGCCATGGCCGACCGTGTGGGGATGCCACTCGATTCACCCGCTCCAGCGTCGCTGGAGCGGGATTTACTGCGCCGGATGCTCCGGATCCGGCGCTTCGCGGAGCGTTGCGCGGATCTGCTGCCTCCGTACGCCGGCGGGGAAGCCGTGGCCGTCGGCGTCTGCCAGGCGCTCACCCCGGACGACGCGATCGTCTGCACCCACCACGAGTACGGCCCGGCCCTGGCCCGGGGTGTGCCGGCCCGGGAGATCGTGGCGACGCTGCGCCACGCCGCCCGAGTCCCTCTCGGACACGACGGCCTTCCCCACGTCTCCGACGCCGGTCGCCGCTTCCACGGGGGCGGCCTGCCCGTGGCCGTCGGCCTGGCGATCGCCGACCAGCTCCTCGACCGCCGCCGGGTGACGGCCTGCTTCTTCGGCGACTGCGCCCCGGCCGACGCCGAATGGCTCGCCCTGGCCGCGCAGTGGAGGCTTCCCATGCTCTTCGTACGGGAGAGCGACGACGCGCGGCGCCCCTCCCCGGCGCGAGGCGTGCGGCCCGGCCTCGTGTCCTGGCCGGGCGGCCTGACGGCCCGGACGGTCGACGGGGTGGACGTGTGGGCGGTGATCTCGGCGGCCGAGCAGGAGTGCGCGTCCCTGCGCGCCGGCTCCGGCCCTCGCTTCCTGGATCTTCGCACCGCCCCCGCCTCCCCGGCCTTCGCCCCCGGCCCGGACGGGGGCGATCCGCTCGCCCGGATCGCGCCGGCCCCCGCGGACCTGGCCGCGCTGGAGCGGGAGATCGCCCAGGAGCTGGACGAGGCGCTCACCTCATGGCAGGAGCCGCAGGCCGACCCGCTGCCGAGCGTCCGGGCCTGACCGGCCCCGCGCCTCGGACGGCCCCCCCTCCCGGGCTTGCCCCGCGGCGCTCGACCACCGCTCCCGGGCTTGCCCCGCGGCGCTCGATCGCCTGTCAGGCCGAGCCGACGAGCGTCACCTCCGGCAGCCGGGAGACGACGGCCGGCACCGGAGGCACCACGACCACCGGGCACGGCGGCCGGCGCAGGCACGCCAGCAGCACCGGGCCGAGGTGCCCGTCTCCAGCCTGGTTCGCGGCCGAGCCGAGCACGAGCAGTTCGGCTCCCTCGGCGCCGCCCGCCAGCACGACCTCCGGCCGTCCCCTGACGAGCTCGGGGCGTACGGACAGGCCGGGACGCGCGTCGTGGACCGCCGCGACCGCGCGGTCGAGAGCGGCGGACGCGCGCGACCGCTGGAAGGACAGGTCACGATGCCAGGTGTAGCGCGCGTAGGGCGCGTGGTGCTCGGCCGGCGCGCCCCACGCGTGGACGATCACCAGCTCGGCCTGGCGGCGGACCGCCTCGTCGGCCGCCCACACGAGCGCGGTCTCGGACTGCGGAGTGCCGTCGGTGCCGACGACGATGCGACGAAGCCTCATGCCCGTATGGTCGCGCGCGGCGGAAGGGGGCCGGTAGGGCCGTTGCTCCCCCGCGCCCAGGACTTTCGTCAGTCCTGCGCGGCGATCGCGGGAGGTCACTCTGCTGAGGGCCGTCTCCTCCCCCAGAACAGGTAGGCGACCGGACCCACCGGCTGAACGAAGATGGCGGGCCACCACAGCTCCTTCCGCCCCCGGACCTGGTCCCGGGGACGGAACCACAGATCGACGACGGCGGTCGCGGTGAGCGCGATCTCGGTGGAGATCAGCGTCAGCATGACGAACTGCCGTTCCTTGGACATCTCATTCCACCGCATGTCCTGCTCCCTTCGTCCGTTCCCTGTGCCTATTCCTCGCGGAGCCGGCCCTCGTGCGCCTGCACGCGGGGCCGTACGACGGCCACCGGGCAGTGCACGTGGTGCAGGACACCGTGGCTGACCGAGCCGAGCACCGCCGAGGCGAAGCCGCCCCGCCCGCGCGTGCCGACCACCACCAGGTCGGCGGACTCCGCGGCCTTCGTCAGAGCGGCCACCGGGTGCTCGCCCACCTCCTCGTCGAGGATCCGGACGTCAGGGTTCCGCTCCCGCCAGGGCACCACCCGCTCGCGGGCGGCCCGTACCTCCTCCTGGTACGCCTCCTCCAGCAGGCTGCCGTACGCGGCGGCGTACGGCGAGAACAGCGGCAGCCGCCAGCCGTAGACGACCAGGAGCTCGGCGTCGCGGGCGCGAGCCTGCTCGACGGCGTAGGCCATGGCGGCGCGGGAGGGCTCCGACCCGTCGTAGCCCACGACGATCCGGCCGTGCCGGCCGCCCGTGGCCGAACGCACCACCACCACGGGCCCTTCGCCGTGCGCGGCGACGCCCATGCCGACCGACCCGAGCACCATCCCGGCGAACCCGCCGAGCCCCCGGCTGCCGAGCACCACCGAATCGGCCGCCACCGATTCGCCGATCAGCGCGTCGACCGCGTTCCCGGTCAGGATCTCGGTGCTCAGCTCGACGTCCGGGGCCATCTCGCGCGCCCGGTCCTGGGCGCCCTCCAGCATCCCGGCGCAGTACTGGGTGCCGCCCAGGCCGCGCGCCCACTTCTCGCAGACGTGCACGAGCCGCAGGGCCTTGCCACGCCGCCGGGCGTCGCCGGCCGCCCATTCCACCGCCGCTGCCGCCGACGCGGACCCGTCCACGCCGACCACGATCCGTCCAGTCATGACAACCTCCTCACCTTGAGCCTTGCCAGGTGAACGACCCGGCACGCGGGGACGAAGTCACCGATTCGCGGGCCATTGGTCCTCAACCGCCCCGTTCCAGGTGCGGGAATGGCAGGATCAGCCGGATGAGCCACTTCACAGGCGCCCAGCCGGCGCTCCGGCGCACCCCGCTCAGCGCGGAGGAGAAGAATCGGGGCGAGGCCAACTTCGCCCCCCTGGTCGCCCAGCAGCTCCTCGACAACGGACGCTTCAGGGTGAGTGCTGACACGCCGGAGCTGGTGGAGCTGTTCCAGAGGGTCGCCCGCAGGGTGAGTGACGCGCTCGGACGGTCCGTGGTCAGCTACACCAACGGCAGATACATGGTGATCACCTTCGGGGAGCAGGAGGCCGCCCGGCCTCTCCCGTCACAGCCGTAGGTCTGCCGTCCCGACAGGGTGCCGCGGCCGGAGAGCGCATCCCGTGGGCGCTCGTCGCTAGGCCGGCTCGCCGCCGGTGAGCGAGAAGTAGGCCTCCTCCTCCTGCGCGAAGTGCAGGGTCAGCACCGCGTGCAGCCCGTACAGGCAGGCGCGCAGGTCGTCGAGCTGCTCGGGGATCGGCCCGTGGTCGCGGGCGAGACGCAGGTGGGCGCCCAGCCGGTTGGTCAGCCGGATGATCTCCGCGTGGGCCCTGCTCATGGTGACCGTCGCCTCCGGGTCTCCGAGCAGCCTGCTCAGCGCCGGATACAGGCGGGTGTCCTCCTCCTGCTCGTGCGGGAGGACCTCCTCGGTGAGGAGCCGGTAGGCGCGCTGGAGCATGGCCAGGGACTCCGGCCCCGGCCGGTCGAGCGCGTCGGCCGTCTCGCGCAGCAGGTCGAGCACGGGCCGCAGGCCGGCGTGTTCCTGGTCGAAGCGCTGCAGCAGCTCGCCGGTGGCCTCGTCCACCCGCAACCGCGTGCCCTGCACGGGACGCAGGGCGCGCAGCGCGTTGACGATGACCGCGACGTCGATGCCCTCCTGCAGGAAGGCGCCCGCGACCGGCGGCAGGTAGCCGAAGGCGGCCACGACCATGGCGGCGAGCGACATGCCGATGCCGACGCCGGCGCTCTGCACGGCGATGCGGCGGGTGCGGCGGGCCACGTCCATCGCGTCGGCCAGCCGGTCGAGCCGGTCGGCGGTCAGCACCACGTCGGCCGCCTGCGCCGACGCCGCCGACCCTCGGGCTCCCATGGCCACGCCGACCTGGGCGGCGGCCAGCGCGGGGGCGTCGTTGATCCCGTCGCCCACCATCACGGTCACCGCCCGCTCGGCCTCCTCGCGTACCCCCACCACCTTCTCGGCGGGGCTGCGCTCGGCCAGCACGCGATCGATGCCGAGGATCCCCGCGACGCTCTCGGCGACCTCCGCGCGATCCCCCGTGAGCATGACCACGCGCTCGATGCCGGCCGTCCGCAGCCTGCGCAGCGTCCGGGCCGCGTCGGCGCGCACCGCGTCACGCAGCAGGATCACCCCGGCGACGTCATCGTCGACGCACACCCAGACGGTCATCGCGCTGTCCAGGGCCGCCCTGGCCCGCGCGGCGGCCATCCAGGGCGTGGAGAGGCCGGGCGGAGCCTTGCCGACGCTCACCTTGCGCCCGTCGACCACCCCGGTCGTGCCGACCCCGGCCCGCTCGCGCACCTCCCTGGCCGCGGGCAGCTCGACACCGCGCCGGCGGGCCGCGCGCACGATGGCCGCCGCCAGCACGTGTGACGACATCTGGTCGACCGCCGCCGCCAGCCCCAGCACGTCCGCCGACGTGTACTCCCCGGCGGCCACCGCGTCGACCACCTCGGGCCGTCCCTCGGTCAGGGTGCCCGTCTTGTCCAGTACGAGGGTGCGGGCCCGGCCGAGGGTCTCCAGCGCCGCTCCGCCCTTGACCACGACGCCGTGACGGGCCGTTCGTGACATTCCGGAGGCGATCGCGGCGGGCGCGGCCAGCAGCAGCGGGCAGGGCGTGGCCACCACCAGCACGGCCACCGCCCGCACCGGCTCACCCGACAGCGCCCAGGCCAGGCCGGCGATCAGCAGCGTGGCCGGCAGGAACCAGGCGGCGAACCGGTCGGCCAGCCGCACCACCGGCGCGGTGCCGGCCTCGGTCTCGCGAGCCAGCCTGACCACTCCCGTGTAGGTGCTCTCCTCGACCGTGCCGGTCGCCCGCAGGTCGAACGCGTGGCCGGCGTTGACGACGCCGCTGCGCACGCTCTGCCCCTCGCCGTACTCCACCGGGAGCGACTCGCCCGTCAGCGCCGACTCGTCCAGGACCGCCGTGGCCCGTTCGACCACGCCGTCCACCGGCACCAGCTCGCCCGGCGGCACCAGCAGCAGGTCGCCGCGGCGTACCTCTCCCACGGGCACCACGTGCGGGCCGCCGTCCCCGTAGCGGTGCGCCGAGCGGGGCGCGCGCTCGTACAGCGCGGTGAGGTCGCGACCGGCCCGCCGCATCGCGTAGTCCTCCAGCGCGCGGCCGGTCGCCAGCATCACCGCGATCACCGCGCCGGCCGCGTACTGCTGTACGGCCAGCGTCCCGACCAGTGCCAGCACCGCGATCGCGTCCACGCCGAGCTGTCTCGCGCGGAGCGCGGAGATCACCCACCACGCGGCGGGCGGCACCGCCACGACGGTGCCCGCCATCCAGCAGGCGTCCCCGGCCTCCGGGTGGCCGGCCAGGTGCAGCACGGCTCCGGCCACCAGAGCCGCGATGGTCCCTCCGAGAAAGGCCGTCAGCCAGAAGTGCTTCACTCTCTCCCCCTGCCCCTCAGTCCGGAAGACACCCAAGGACTCTGATGCCCGTGACCAGGGACGATCGCCATCCCCGCCGACATCGGCCGTCCACGGATCGCGGCCGGGCCCGCTTCGGCCGTCAGGTGCGGTGGACGACGGCGACCGGGCACGGCGCGTGCTGGATCATGGCCTGGCTGATCGAGCCGAGCAGCAGGCCGCGCACTCCGCCTACCCCGCGCGACCCGGCGAGCCCACGCGGCCCGACCACGAGCAGGCTCGCCTTCTCCGCCGCCGCCGTCAGCGCCTCGCGGGCGGGCTCGTTGACCAGCTCGACCTCGGCCTCCAGGCCGGGATGGTCGCGCTTCAGCAGCACCAGCTCGTCCCTTGCCCGGTCGTCGGCGCGGGCCCGCTGATCCTCCTGGCCGGCCTCCTCGCCACGGTCACGGCGGGCGACGACCACCCGCAGCCCCACCTCCCGCAGATGCGCCTGGTGCGCGGCGAACCGCAGGGCGCCCATCGCCGCCGGTGACCCGTCGAAGCCCACGACCACGTCGCGGGCCGGATCCACCTCGCCGCGCACGACGATCACGGGGCAGGCCACGCGGGTGGCGACCTGGGTGCTGACCGATCCCGCCAGCAGGCCGGCTAAGCCGCGGTAGCCACGGCTGCCGACCACGACCAGGTCGGCCGTACGGGACAGGTCGATCAGCAGGGCGGCCGCCGCGCCGCGTTCGAGCACGGTGTTGACCGGCACCCCGGGGTGATGGCGCCGGGCCCAAGCGGCGGCCAGGTCGAGCAGGCGCGCGGCGGGGCGGCGGGCCAGTTCAAACGGCACGACCTCGCCCGGCCACTCGTGGTAGGGCCACTCCCAGGCGTGGCACACGGTGAGGGGCAGTTTCCTGGCCTCGGCTTCGGCGGCGGCCCAGCGCAGGGCCCGCCTGCTCGACGGCGAGCGGTCGACCCCGATCACGACTCCCAGCTCTTCTCGCATGACGATCGCCTCCCTGCCCCTTACGATCGGGCGCCGCGAGGACGGCGGTCAGGGTCGTCCCTCCTCACCGGGAGGGACTTTCGTCCCGGCGCCGCGCGGGCGGACCGGAATAGGACCAAAGGCCGACGCGACCTGGACCTTCGGCACTGCCGTCCGCCCGCCCGCGGGTGATGACATAGGGGCATGGAGAGTCGTGACATACGCGGATGGCCACGAGTGGCGCTCGCCGGAGCGGCGTCGCTGGCCGCGTACCTGCTGTTCGTCCGCCCGAGGTTGCTGCGCTGGGGAGCCACCCGCGACGAGGTTCGCCGGCCGTTCCCGGGAGACGCCATCGTGCCCCAGCCGCACATCCGGGCGACCCGCGCCATCACGATCGACGCGCCGCCCGAGGCCGTCTGGCCGTGGCTGGCGCAGATGGGCGACTCTCCCCGGGCCGGTTGGTACGGCTACGACCTCGCCGACGACGGCGGCCCGAGCGCCGACCGGATCATCCCCGGGCTGCAGCGGCTCAAGGTGGGCGACCTGCTGCCGACCGGCAGCGGCACCGGCTACCTGGTCGAGCAGGTGGAGCCCGGCCGGGCGATCGTGCTGGCCGTCCACGCCTTCCACGTCACCGAGACGTGGGCGATCGTCCTGGCGGGCGAGGGCTCACGCACCCGGCTGCTGTTCCGGCACCGGGTGCTGTGCCGGCCGGGTGTGCTCGGGCTGGTCTATCTGCTGCTGTCGCACGCGGGCAACTTCCTCAACGTCCGGAAGCAGCTCACCACGATCAAGGCCCTGGCCGAGCGGACACCGTGGCCGCTCACACAGGGGAGCGAGCCCGTCAGTCTCCCGGCGCCCTGACCCCACCCGTCGTCCCGGAGCCGTCACGCGTCCCGGAGCCGGCCGAGGTCTCGGAGCCGGCCGAGGTCTCGGAGCCGGCCGGGGTCTCGGAGCCGGCCGGGGTCTCGGAGCCGTCGGGCGCCTTGGCACGCGATGGTGTCGCGGAGTCCGGCGATGTCAGCGGCTCGTCCGGTGTGCCGGGGTCGTACGGGGGGAGGCCGAAGCGGGCGCGGATCATCCGCTGGATGGTGATCTTGTCCGCGCGGGCGTCGATCGTCATGACGTACTCCTTGCGGCGGAACAGCTCCACGACCGGGTCGATCTTGTCGTGGTATTCGCGCAACCGCCTGGTCAGCGCCTCGGGAGTGTCGTCGGCGCGGGTGACGAGCTCGCCGCCGCAGACGTCGCAGACGCCCTCGGTCTCGGGACGGTCCGCGATCAGGTTGTAGTCCATGCCGCAGCGCGAGCACAGCCGCCGGGCGAGGACCCTGCGCCGTACCTCCTCGTCGGGCAGTTCGAGGTAGATCACGCCGTCGATGTCGTAGCTCTCCAGGAAGAACTCCGCCTGGCCCCGGCTGCGCGGGAAGCCGTCGATGACGAACCCGTAGTTCCAGTCGTGCTGCTGTAGCCGGTCCCGGACGACCTTCTCGACCAGGTCGTCTCCCACGAGCTCGCCGGCGGCCACGAGGCGGCGGACCTGCGCGCCGAGCTTGGTGTGGTGCTTCACGTGCCAGCGGAAGATGTCGCCGACGCTGATGTGCACGAGGTCGAGATCGCCGGCGAGCAGCGTGCTCTGCGTGCCCTTGCCGCTCCCCTGCACGCCCATGATCACATATTTCCGCATGTTCCACCCTCCACTGATCTCATCACCCTCCCACGTACCTTGCCGTGCTTCAGGAACGCAGGCCGCTCGCGTAACGCCAACCAACGCGTGTCCCGGCGCGTCCATCTGTGGTCACCCTTTCCAAGGAGCCGCCATGTCGCTCGGCCACGGTCCTCCCTCAGGCGGCGGGCATCCTCCCCTGGGCCCTCCCCCACCCGGCCACGGCTATCCACAGCCGCCCGGAGGCAGGCGCACCGGGGTGAAGGTCGCGATCGGCATCGTGAGCGCGTTCCTCTTCCTGGCGGTCGTCGCCGCGATCACCCGCGCGAGCGACGGCGGCCCGGCCGCGCGCGACACGCTTCCCCTTGTTTCGCAGCCGGGACACGGCCCGGTCCAGCCGGCCACCGAGACGCCCACGCGCGCTCCGGCGGCGGAGCGGATCTCGCCTCCCCCGGAGGCGGACATGCGCACCTACAGCGGCGCCGGCGACGACCTCGTCCTGCTCCAGACCACCGAGGTCATGTTCCTCGCCTCGCTCACCCACCAGGGCACGTCCCCCTTCATCGTGCGCCCCCTCGTCCGCAACGGCCCCGAGCAGCCGCCGATCGTGCACGCCGTCGGCGGCTACCAGGGCACGGTCCTCGTGAACGGGCACGACGGGAAGGTGCTGCACGGCTTCGCGATCAAGGCCGACGGCGCCTGGACGCTCGCCCTCAAGCCGGTCACGCTGGCCCGCGCGTGGACGGGCGGCCCGGTGTCCGGCCGGGGCGACGAGGTGCTGACGCTGTCGCCCGCGAGCTCCGGCCCCACCACGGTCAGGATCGAACACGCGGGCAGCGGCAACGTCACCGTCCACGCCTACGGGGACGGCTCACGCGGCATCCTGGTGCACGAGATCGGGACGTACCACGGCGAAGTACCGCTGCCGGCCGGGACCTCTCTGGTAACGATCACAACCGACGGCACCTGGACCCTCACCAGGACGTGACCACCGCGAGGATCGCCGCCGTGCCGGTGACCGGGGGGCGGAGTTCGACTCACGGGTCCGAGGGGCGCATACTGATACCAGTGAAGCCCAGAAAAGCCGCGGCCCGGCGCCCTCTGCCCGGAAGTCCCTTCAACGTCCCTGTGGTCCCTCCGCCACCGGTCGAGCAGTTCGTGCTGCAGGACCGGGTCAGTCACGACAAGTACGGTCTCGGCCTGGTCATCGGGGTCGAGGAGGATGTCGCCGTGCTCGTAGACTTCGGCGCCGAGACACACCGCATCATCGCCCCCTACAACAAGCTGTTCAGGCTCTGAGACCTCGGGTTCCCCGTGGCCGGCGGCCACTGAGCGACGGCGCTCCCAGCCGTGCGCGGCCGTGCCCGGCCCGGCGGCCATCACCGCGTGCCCGGTCGACGGACACGCACGCCCGGAAACTCCCTCAGGCGAGAGCGCGCACCACGGTCGTGAAGAGTCCCGGCAGGCGTTGCGCGGCGGGCACGACGAGGCGGGCCGTCGCCGGCCGGTGGGCTGCCCGCACCAGCGCGCCGGTGAGCACCCGGTGCGCCAGCGACAGCCGGCGCCAGGCCCCTTCGTAGTCCTGTGGCCGGTCCCGCTGGAGGCAGCCCACCAGGGCGCGGGCGCACTGCACCGCCAGTGAGATCCCCTCCCCGGTGAGCGCGTCGGTGTAGCCGGCGGCGTCGCCGACCAGCAGCACGCGCCCGGCGACCCGGGCCCGCACGCGCTGGCGCAGCGGCCCGGCGCCGCGCACGGCGGTCGCGGGCGCGCCGTCGAGGCGGGCGAGCAGGCTCGGGAAGCCGCCGAGGTGCTCCTGGTAGTCGCAGCGCCGCGCGCTGAGGATCGCCACGCCGACGAGCTCGTCGCCCACCGGCGTCACGTACGCCTCGCCGCGGCCCGACCAGTGCACCTCGACGAAGTCGGTCCACGGCGCCAGCCGGTAGTGCCTGCGCAGGCCGTACCTGCGGGGGCCGCGATCGGGCAGGCCGAGACCCAGCGAGCGGCGCAGCGGCGAGTGCAGGCCATCGGCCGCGACGAGCCAGCGGGCCCGCAGCCCGGCGGCCTCCACCCAGGCGCCGCCCTGGTGGGCTGCGGCGATCCGGCCGGTGACCGTCTCGACGCCCAGCTCCGCCGCCCGCCTCGCCAGCGCCGCGTGCAGCGCGGTGCGCCGCACGCCCATGCCCGTCTCGTGACGGAAGGCGGCCCGCGCCTGGTGCCGGCCGTCGAGGTAGTGGATGCCGCGCAGAGGCACCCCTGGCGCCTGTACGCCCATCGCCACCAGGGCGGCCACCCCACCGGGCATCAGGCCCTCGCCGCAGGCCTTGTCCACCGGCGCGGGGCGGGGCTCGACCACCACCGCCCGCATCCCGGCCAGCGCGGCGTGGATCGCGGTCGCCAGCCCGGCGGGTCCGCCCCCGGCGACGAGGACGTCGATCACGACCCGGCTCCCGCCGCGGCGAGGGCGGTGTTCTCGCACCTGACGCGGATGGTCAGCAGCACCGCGTTGAGCACGGTGAACACGACCGCGGTGACCCACGCGGTGTGCACCAGGGGTAGCGCGAACCCCTCCACGACCACCGCGACGTAGTTGGGATGGCGCAGCCAGCCGTGGCGGTAGGGGCCCCCGGTCACCAGCGGCAGGCCGGGCACCACGATGACCTGGGTGTTCCAGCGCCGGCCGAGCGTGGCGACGCACCACCAGCGCAGCGCCTGGGCCGCCACGACCAGGGCCAGCATCGGCCAGCCGAGCGCCGGCAGGAAGGGCCGGTCGGCCAGCGCGACCTCCAGCGGGGCGCCGGCCAGCAGGCCGGTGTGCAACACCACCATCCACGGATAGTGGCCCTGACCGCTGACGACGCCGCCGCGTTCCAGGCTCCACCGGGCGTTGCGCCGGGCGATGACCAGTTCGGCGAGGCGTTCCAGCCCGATGAGCAGAATGAGGACCAGATACCAGGACATGCCGGTCACCAGCGCAGCAGGACGAGTTCGGAGCAGAAGCCGGGGCCCATCGCGACCAGCAGGCCGTACGTCCCGGGCTCGGGTGGCCGGAGCGCGAGCGTGTCGCCCAGCACGTGGAGCACCGAGGCCGACGACAGGTTGCCGTTGGCGGCCAGCGAACGCCAGGTCAGGTCGAGCGCCCCCGCCGGCAGCGCGAGCGTCTCGGCCACGGCCTCCAGGACCTTCGGTCCGCCCGGATGGCACACCCAGGCGGTGATGTCCCGGGCCGTCAGGCCGTGGTCGGCGAGGAAGCCGTGCACGTCGTCGGCCAGGTGGCGCCGGACGACGTCGGGCACGCTCGCGTCGAGCAGCACGCCGAACCCGGTGTCGCGCACCTGCCATCCCATGACGTGCCCGGAGCCGGGATACAGGTGGCTGCGGGTGGCGAGCACGGTGCCGCCCGGCCCCGCCGCCGGCCCCGCCCCCGGCCGCCTGCCTTCGCCGCAGGCGACCACGGCGGCCGCTCCGTCGCCGAAGAGCGCGCTCGCCACCAGGTTGGCCGGTGAGACGTCGCCGCGCTGCACGGTGAGGGAGCACAGCTCGACCGACAGCAGCACGGCCACGTGGTCGGGCCAGCCGCGCAGGTAGTCGTAGAGCCGGGCGATGCCCGCGGCCCCCGCGACGCAGCCCAGCCCGAAGACGGGCACCCGTTTGACGTCGGGCCGCAGCCCCAGCCGCTCGACCAGCCGGGCGTCCACCGAGGGGGCGGCGATGCCGGTGACCGAGGTGAACATGATCATGTCCACGTCGGCCGGGGTCAGCCCGGCGGCCTCCACCGCGGCGGTCACGCACTCGGCGCCGAGGTCGACGGCGGTCGAGATGAAGGCGTCGTTGGCCGCGCCGAAACCGTCGAGCTTGTCGTACTGCTCGATCGGCAGCGCGAGGTTGCGGAACTCCACCTGTGCGCTCCGATGCAGGCGGTCGAGGAGGCGGCGATCGGCGCCCTCAGGCAGGCACAGCCGCGCCGCCATGTCGGTGAGCTCGGCCTGAGGGTAACGGTTCGGGGGAAAAGTAGTGCGAACGGCTGTAATACGTGTCATCTAGCCTCTCCCCGGCACGTGGCGCCGAACGGTTCCGACCTCCGGGACGCTTCCCGCCCCAGCACTGGCTAAGCCACCTGCGGGTGGGAATGGCCGCCGGGATCTACGATCGTGGCTGTGGCGGACAGGGCGTCGAGCCTCCTTCAGACGGTCGGCGGGCTCGCGCGCGCCTGCCATCCCGGCCCCACCCTCGCGGTCACCGCCCTGGTCACGGCGCTGGCGATGGCCGTCGGGCGTGACGCGGGCGGGGTCGCGCTGGTCGCCGCGGCCGTCCTCACCGGCCAGCTGTCGGTCGGCTGGTGCAACGACGCGGTCGACGCCGGGCTCGACACGACGGCCGCGCGGACCGGCAAACCGGTCGTGGCCGGCGCGGTGAGCGCGCGGACCGTGTGGATCGCCGCCGTCGCCGCCCTGATCGCCTGCGTGCCGCTCTCCCTGGCGTCCGGTCCGGCCGCGGGGCTCGTCCACCTCGCCGGTGTGGGCGCCGCCTGGGCCTACGACCTCGGGCTCAAGGCCACCGTCCTGTCGTGGGTCCCGTACGCGGTGGGGTTCGGGTCGCTTCCGGCCTTCGTGACGCTCGGCCTGCCGGAGCGGCCGTGGCCGGCGTGGTGGTCGGTCCTGGCCGCGGCCCTGCTCGGGTGCGGCGCCCACCTGGCCAACACGCTCCCGGACATCCCCTCCGACCTGGCCGCCGGGGTGCGCGGCTGGCCGCAGCGGCTCGGCCCGGTGCGGGCCCGGCTGCTGGCCCCGCTCCCGCTGCTGGCCGCGTCGTTCCTGCTCGTCCTCGCCCCACCCAGTGGTCCCGGCACGGCGGGGTGGCTCGCCCTGGCCGCCGCCGCTGCTCTGTCCGGCGCCGGGCTGCTGCTGCACGGCCGCTTCCCGCGAGCCCCCTTCGCCGCGGCCATCGCCGTGGCCGCGGTGGACGTCGCCCTCCTGCTGGGCAACGGCGCCGCCCTCACCTCCTGACGACACCGGACGCCCGCCTGACGACACCCGGACCGACCGCCGACGGACGGTCAGGTGAACGCGTCGCGGAGCCAGCGGCGGCCTACTGCCAGGGCGATCGGAAGGGGCACGAGTCCCGCGCCGAGGCCCACGTCGACGAGCACGTCGAACATCTCCTCGCGGTGCGCGGCCGTGCCGATGGCGGCGTCGATGAAACCGGGCGACTGGGCGAGCCGGGCGAGCACGTCGGTGGTGCGCAGATGGCTCCCGAGGGCCGCTCGCAGCTTGCGCAGGTAGGCAGGCAGCGGGTCGTCGGCCGCCTGGACGGCCGCCTCGCCGGCGAGCCGGCCCGACAGCAGGGCGTAGTAAATGCCTTCGCCGGTGAGCGGGTTGATGAGGCTCGCGGCGTCGCCGGCCAGCATCACCCGCCCGGCCCCGGCCTTCGGCCGGCCGGACGACAGCGGCAGGTGGTGGGCGCGCAGGTCGCGGGCGGGCTGGTCGGGCAGCAGGCGGGCGAGCCGCCCGTGCAGCACCTCCCGGCCCGGCAGCCCCGTGGCGTGCAGCCGGGGCAGGAGCATCCCGAAGCCGACGTTGGCGGTGCCGTCGCCGATGGGAAACGACCAGGCGTAGGCCGGCCAGCCCTCCTTCTGCATGGCGATGAGCTGCACGTCGTCGGATCCGGCGACGTCGGAGTAGCCGCGTACGGCGATGGCGGTGTGCCGGTCGGGAGAGGCCGGCAACCCGATGAGGCGGCGCACGGCCGAGTTGGCCCCGTCGGCGGCGACCACGACGCGGGCCGTCAGGCAGCCGTCGATCACGACGTGCGGGCCGCTCTCCGCGAGCGCGCGGACGCGGTGACGGCGCACCTCGACGCCCCGGGCCCGGGCGGCCTCGACGAGGCGGGCGTCGAACACCATTCTCGGGACCACGTGGTTGGGCCGCGCCGCCGTGGCCGACACCCGCGTGCCGCCGGGGGCGACGACCGTGAGGCGGGAGGTGGGCCGGTAGTCGTCGAGCAGACCGGGCAGGCCGAGCAGGGCCAGCTCGTCACGGCCGTGGGCCGCGATGCCGTCGCCGCAGGCCTTGTCACGGGGGAAGTCGGCCTTGTCGAGCAGGAGGATCCGCCCGTCCGGCCGGAGTTGCGCCGCGCGCAGGGCCGCCGCCGCCCCGGCCGGCCCGCCGCCCACCACCACCAGGTCCCAGACGTCGTTCACATCCGGACTCTGCCCGGCAGGCGCCCCCGGAACCGTGGCCGCCCGGCCCGTGTAGTGTCCGAACATGGCCGGCACACCAGGAGGTGCGCGATGAGCCGTACGAAAGACCCCGGACCGTTCCGGAATCCCGCTTCGTGAAGGTGGCACTGCTGGGGCCGGTCGCCTGGCGGACCCCTCCTCGCCACTACGGCCCCTGGGAGCAGGTCACGAGCCTGCTGGCCGAGGGGCTGGTCGCCCGGGGGATCGACGTGACACTGTTCGCCACCCTCGACTCGATCACCTCCGGATCGCTCGACGGCGTGTGCCCGCACGGTTACGCCGACGACCCGTCCCTCGATGGCCGGGTGTGGGAGGCGATGCACGTCGCCCACGCGCTGAGCCGGTCGGGTGAGTTCGATCTCGTCCACAGCCATCTCGACTGGCTGCCCCTGGCTTTCGCCGGCCACTGCCGAGCCCCGCTGCTCACCACGGTTCACGGGTTCTCCGGAGCGGGGATCCTGCCGGCCTACGCGCGGGCCGGGTCCGCCTACGTGTCCATCTCCGACGCCGACCGCGCCCCGGAGCTCGACTACGTCGCCACGGTGCATCACGGCGTCGACCTGGCGTCCCTGCCCTTCGACCCCGTCGGCGGGCGCCGGCTCGTGGTCTTCGGCCGGATCCATCCCGACAAGGGGACCCACACCGCGATCGAGATCGCACGACGGGCCGGGCTACCCCTGACGATCTGCGGGATCGTCCAGGATGAGCGCTACTTCGATGAGCAGGTCGCGCCGCACGTCGACGGCGGGCAGGTCGTGTTCCTCGGTTCGGTGGGGCCGGAGCGGCGTGGCGAGATCCTCGGTGACGCCCTCGCCCTGCTGCATCCCATCACGTTCGACGAACCGTTCGGCCTGTCGGTGGTGGAGTCGATGGCCTGCGGCACGCCCGTCATCGCCTACCGGCGCGGTTCCATGGCCGAGGTCGTGGATCCCGGTGTGACGGGCTTTCTGACGGATTCCCTCGACGAAGCGGTCTCCGCGGTGGCGCGCATCGCCACGATCGACCGGGCGGGCTGCCGGGCCCAGGCCGAGCGCAGGTTCGGCGTCGACCGGATGGTGACCGACTATCTCCGGATCTACCACGCCATATTGGCGAGACAGGAGCCTGATACCGTTCAGGTGATATAGGCCCTGCCGTCGGCAACGGGTCGCTACGCCGGGCCCGCACGAGGGCGGCCCCGGTGCCAGGCTCAGGTCCATCCGCGCACACGCTGCCTGATGGACGTCTTCACCGCGTGAGGCCGCACCGCGTTTCCGGGGCGGCCGAATACCGGAAGGCATGACTGTTGGCCTGCACATACGGCTTTCTCAGCACCCATCCGCCGACCCAGTGCGGACTCGCCACCTTCAACTCCGCCCTGGCCGCCCACCTCACCAGGGCAGGCACGTCCGGCGGCATCGTCCGGGTCGCCGCGGAAGGCGATGACCTACGACCTCTTCCCGAGGTCGTGCACACGTGGGCTCCCGGCGGGCCCGGCGGCTGGCAGGCCGCCGCCTCCGCCCTCGGCGTCTTCGACGTGGCCATCGTCCAGCACGAATACGGCATCTACCCCGGCGCGGACGGCCGTGACGTCCTGCCGCTGATCCGCAGCCTGACCGTGCCCGTCATCGTGGTCCTGCACACCGTCCTGACCGAGCCCACCGCGGCGCAGAGAGCGCTGCTCGAACAGATCGTGGCCGCCGCGGACGCGATCGTGACCATGACCGGAACCGCCCGCGACCGGCTGCTGGCCGGCTACCACGTCGACGCCGGCAAGGTGTCCGTCATCCCGCACGGCGCGCCCGACCACACGCGAGTCCGGGCGCGGCGGCGCCTCCGGCCGCACCTGCTCACCTGGGGACTACTCGGCCCCGGCAAGGGCATCGAGTGGGCGTTGCGGGCGCTCGCTCTCCTGACGGACCTCACACCGCCTCCTGCCTACACCGTTGCCGGGAAGACCCACCCCAAGGTGCTGGAACTCCAGGGGGAGGCCTACCGCGACAGCCTGTTCGAGATCAGCGAACGACTCGGCATCTCCGGCGCCGTACGGTTCGACCCCCTCTACCGGGACGAGGCCTCACTGCGGCGGCTGGTCCGCTCGGCCGACATCGTCGTACTCCCCTACGACTCACCTGAGCAGGTCACCTCCGGCGTGCTGATCGAGGCCGTGGCCGCCGGCGTGCCGGTCGTCGCCACCTCCTTCCCGCACGCCGTGGAACTGCTCTCCGGCGGGCCGGGGCTGCTCGTCCCGCATGGCGATCCCGTCGCGCTGGCCGCCGCCATCCGCCGCGTCATCACCGAGCCCGGCCTGGCCGGGGAACTCGCCGCCCGGACCCACGCGCTGGTCCCGGCGCTGTTGTGGCCGGCGGTCGCGACCCGTTATCACGCCCTGGCCAGGTCCCTCCTCGCCGTACGCCCCGTCGCCGTGGCGGCGGCGCTGCCATGAACGGCGCTCTACCCGGCTTCGGGCACCTGATCCGGCTGAGCGACGACACCGGCCTGTACGAACACGCCCGGCACGCCGTCGTACGCCGTGAGCACGGTTACTGCACCGACGACGTCGCGCGCGGGCTCGTCGTCACCAGCCGGGAGCCGGCCCCGGCCCCCCGAGTGCGACGGCTGGCCGAGTGCTATCTGGCCTTCCTCACCCACGCCCAGGACGGCTCCGGCGGGTTCCGCAACCGGCTCGGCTTCGATCGGCGCTGGAGCGACCGGCCCGGCGTCGGCGACTGGTGGGGACGAGCGCTGTGGGGGCTGGGCACCGCGGCGGCCCGCGGCTGCGCCCCCTGGATCCGGGCGGAGGCTCGGCTCGCCTTCGCCCTCGGCGCCGCGCAGCGGTCACCGCATCCGCGTTCCATGGCGTTCGCGGGGCTCGGCGCCGCCGAGATCCTGCGCGTCCATCCGGACGACAGCGTGGCCGCCGCCCTGCTGACGGACGCCGCCCGGATGATCGGCACTCCCGCGGAGGACCCCGGCTGGCCGTGGCCGCAGCCGTACCTGACCTATGCCAACGCCGCCCTGGCCGAGGTGCTCATCGCCGCCGGGCACCTGGGCGGCGACCGGCAGTCGCTCACCGGCGGCCTGCGGATGCTCGACTGGCTGTGCGACGTCCAGACGAGGGACGGCCGGCTCACGGTCGTCCCCGTCGCCGGCTGGCGGCGGGGCGCGCCGCGCGAACGCTACGACCAGCAGCCGATCGAGGTCGCCGCGCTCGCCGACGCCTGCGCCACCGCGGCGGCCGTCACCGGCGACCCGCTCTGGCAGGAGCGTCTGCGGCGGCCGGTGGCCTGGTTCCAGGGCGCGAACGACGCCGGCGCGCCGATGTGGGACGCGGCGACCGGAGGCGGGTACGACGGGCTGACCGCGCACGGTCCCAACCTCAACCAGGGGGCGGAGTCGACCATCGCGCTGATCTCCACCATGCAGCACGTCTCGTGGCAGTCATGACCGGCCGGGACCTGGCGACACGGCTCGGCCCGACACTCGCTCCCGACGCACGAAGAGTGATCATCAAGCTGTTCGTCCCCGGCGAGGACGCCGCCCTGACCCGTAGCCGGGCGGCCGCCCTGATCGATCGCATCGGCCTCCTCGGCCCTGACGAGACCACCGGCATGCTCCAGGACACGCTGCGGCGATTCGCCGGGCGGCACCACGATCTCGAAGCCACCTTCGCTCACCACTATGACCTGGTCCGGCACCGGGTCCGGCGCCACGTCGACCTCCCGCTCCCGGCTCGGCTGCTCGTCGGCGCCTACTTCAGTCACGAGTACGCCGTGGAGGGCGCCGCGCTGTGCAATCCCTCCATGGCGCCTCACCCCGACCAGTCCGGCCTGGACACCGGACAGCTCCGTGTGGTGGTCAGCCTCCGGCAGATCGGCGAGGGCCACCTGTCCTCCATCGGCTTCGCCACGGCACTGCTCGGGCCCGGCTCCGACCTCACCGTCGTCGACCGCTCGGGACCGTTGACCGTCGGACGCCGGCTCGGCACCCACCACCGGCGCGATCTGTTCGCCGCCGGGCTCACCGACGAGGGCTGCGACAACGAGGTCTCCGCCACCGTGCTCAACTCCCTGCCCGAGCACTTCGACGACGACGACTTCGAACACGCGGTCGCCGGTCTTCCCACCGATCTGCTCACCCGCACCACCACGCACCGGACTCTGGAGGAGCTGCGCCGCGCGACGCGCTCCGCCTACGCCGTCACCTTCCCCGCCGACGTGCCCCTCCACCGGCGGGTGCTCTGGCCGGCCACGGCGGCCGAGAGCAACGGCATGGAGGACGCCCGGTTCGTATGGGCGCACAACGAAGACGGCCTGCCGTCGTACCGCGCCACCTACACCGCCTACGACGGGCGGCGCATCCGCTCACACCTGCTCGCCAGCGACGACCTCCGCCGGTTCGAGATCACACCGCTGCACGGTCCCGCCGCCGCCAACAAGGGCATGGCGCTGTTCCCGCGTCCTGTGGGCGGGCGAATCCTCGCGTTGTGCCGCTCCGACGGCGAGACCATCGGCCTGGCCGCCTTCGACCGGCACAGCAGGTGGCAACCGGTCGCGCCTCTCCGCATCCCCCGCCGAAGCTGGGAGCTGACGCAGACCGGCAACTGCGGGTCCCCGATCGAGACCCGGTTCGGCTGGCTCGTGCTGACCCATGGGGTGGGTCCCATGCGCGCGTACGCGATCGGAGCGCTGCTTCTCGACCTGCATCAGCCGCACCGCGTCATCGCCGAACTCCCCCGCCCGCTTCTCACCTTCGACGACACCGAACGCGAAGGTTACGTGCCCAACGTCGTCTACTCCTGCGGGGGCCTGCCGCACGCCGGCGCTCTGTGGCTGCCGTACGGGGCGAGCGACACCCGCGTCGGGTTCGCCCGCGTGGCACTCGGCACCCTCATCAAGGCGATGGAACGTCCGTGAAGGTGGATGACCTGGCCTTCGAAGCCCCGCCGGTCCAGCCTGGCGCTCCAGCCAACGGCGGGCCGCCGCTCCGCGGGGTACACTCAAGGGACCGAGGACATTCCGTACGTTGGCATTCAGGTTGGCGTCGCCCGCGGCGATACACCGCTTTGGACCCTTTCGAGGGTCTGGACAGGCCAGGCGATCATGACGCCAACGATCCTTTCGCATCTCAAGCCGATGAGCGCCGTCGCCACCGCGATTCCCACGACCGACTCCATGGTCCGCGTCAGCCTCGATCCCGTCCTCGGACGCAGGAGCATGGTGGACGGGGCCTGGTGGCCCTACTCTCGTGACGCCACCGCCGAACTTCCCGGCCTGATCTCCGCCGTCGACCAGCGACTCGGCCGCACCACGCTGCGCGTCGGCCTGCACCTCGACTCGTGGGACCACATCCCTCGCCGCGTCCCGGCACGAGGCCGCCAGGTCAGGGTCGGCTGGTTCCGCGTCGGCGACCCCCGCGTGATCACGCTGATCCTCGCGGGCACCGAGTACATCACGCTGCTGGTCATCCCACCGGACGCGCCGAACGGTTCGGCCGCGCTCGAACTCGCGGCCGGCGGCACGCCCCGCCTCCATCCGGCCGACATCCTCGACACCGCCCACCGCCCGGTGATGACGGGCGCCGACACGCCGGACGAGAACGATCCGTCCGGCTGGGAGAACGAGGGCGGGCACCTCGCGGGCCGTACGGCCCCTCTTCGGACCCCGACCACCTGACCACCCGCCGCCCGGCAGGGGCCCATCCGCCACCGACGCCCGGCCTGCATGGCCGGGTCCGGGCACCCGGCCACCTCTTCTTCTCTCACGCCGCTTCGCGGCGGATTCGCCTTCCTCTCCAGGGCTGAAGCCCGGGGGTCTCCAGCAAAGGAAATCCGATGGCCATGCTCGAAACCGTACCCGCCGGCAGAGCCGGCCTCTCGGCCCCGACCATCGTCCACCTGTCCGGCGAGATCGACATCCTCACCAGCAAGGCGCTTCGCATCCAGTTGCTGGACGCGCTCCGCTCCTGCACGAACACGCTGATCATCGACCTGTCCCAGGTGTCCTTCTGTGACGCCTCCGGCCTGACCATCCTGATCGGCATCCAGAACCGCGCCAGAGCCATGGGCATCGTCCTCGCCCTGACCGAGCCCCGCCCGTACATGTCCAGGCTGCTGCACATCACCGGCCTGAACCGCAGCTTCGCGATGGCGACCTGACCCGATGGCGACCTGACGCGGTCGTCGCCCCGGGTCACCCTCACCTACACCGGCGCGAACGGCCTGCGGCCCACGCCGCACGACCAACGTCAGCCGGCAGCGCTCCCTCCATGCCCGAGCCGCCCGCCTCACCCCCGACACCGGCCCCTAAGGTGGAGATCTCCCGCTCCGCCGAGGGAAGGCGCACCATGCACATCGTCACGGCCGACCTGTACGACGAGCGCGGCGACGAGCTCGGCTCCTGCGAGCTGCAACTACGCCAGTACGGCGGGCGGCGCGCCTTCCACGGCACGATCACGACCGTGCGCTGCCACGAGGACAACGCCCTGCTCAAGGCCGTGCTGTCCGAGCCCGGCCGGGGCCGGGTGCTGGTCGTGGACGGCGGCGGCTCCCTGCGCCGCGCGCTGGTCGGCGACGTCATCGCGGGCCTCGCCGTGACCGGCGGCTGGGCCGGGGTGGTCGTCAACGGCGCGGTCCGCGACGTCGCCGCCCTGCGGGAGCTGGACCTCGGCCTCAAGGCCCTCGGCTCCAACCCCCGCAAAGGCGGCAAGGAGGGCACCGGGGAGCGCGACGTCCCGGTTACCTTCGGCGGCGTCACCTTCGTGCCCGGCGCCGAGCTCTACAGCGACGACGACGGCATCCTGGTGACCCGCGTGTGAACCGTGATCAGGCCCTGGTCAGGCTCCGGTTATCCGGTGGCGTCGACGAGGCCCTGGATGTCGATCTTCCGCATGCCGAGCATCGCGTGCATGGCACGCTGGGCCTTGGCCGGATCGGGGTTGCCCAGCGCCTCCTGGAGCTGGCGCGGGATGATCTGCCAGGACAGCCCGTACCTGTCCTTCAGCCAGCCGCACTGCCCCTCCTCACCGCCGCCCTCGGTCAGCCTGTCCCACAGCTCATCGACCTCCTCCTGCGAGGAGCAGTCGACGTAGAGGGAGACGGCCTCGGTGAAGGTGTGCTGCGGGCCGCCGTTGAGCGCGATGAACCGCTGCCCCTCCAGCTCGAACGTGACGATCATGGCCGAGCCCTCGGGGCCGGGGCCGCCCTGGCCGTAGCGCTGGACCTCGACGATCCGTGAGTTCTTGAAGACCGAGGTGTAGAGCTCGGCGGCCTCCTCGGCCTGGGCGTCGAACCAGAGGTATGTGGTGATCTTCTGCATGTCGATCCTCCGTGTTGGTGAAACAGGGGCGTGCGCCCCGTCCTTCATCAACGCGTCGAACACCCGCCGGCCGGATCGACACCGTGTGCGGGATTTCTCTGTGGATTGCGAAGCGGAGGCGGACGGGAATCGAACCCGCCGCGCCGAGGTGCTCGGCGCCACCGATTTTGAAGACCGGGGGGGCCACCAGGCACCCGGACGCCTCCACCGACCAGCCTAGCGATCAAGCCTCCACCGCCGCGAATCCGCCATCCGTCAGGCGCGGCGGCCCCGTTCCCGCCGCGCCCGCCGGTCCGTCAGGTGCAGGGCCGCAGATTGACGCGGCAGATGCACAGTGCTCCGCTTCGCCAGTAGTCGCAGCAGTCGAAGCGGTACAGCGTGCTGCCGATGTAGGCGCAGCTCGTCCAGCACTGTTTGCCACCGCAGGTGGTGGCACTGCTGCAGCCGCTGCTGCAGCACGTCGTGGAGCTGCAGCAGGCGCAGGTCGGCGCGCCGGAGCAACCGTTCGGAGCCGCTTCCGCCCGGCCCGGGAACCACGCCTTGGTGGCCACGCCCACCAGGGTCGCCCCGGCGACGGCGAGGAACTTGCTCCTCGACAGCCGGGTCTTCCGTACGTGCTCGACGATCATGCTGGCGTCTCCTTCGCTACGACCGTTCTCTGTTCCCACAACACCTCGAGGGCGGCGGCGCTGTTGGCGTCGCCGCCCTGGGCCACGGCCACCATGAATCCGTCGCGCTGCAGGATGGCGCTCGGCCAGATGGCCATGGGCAGTTCCTGGTCCACGGCCGCGGCCTCTTCTCCACTGATGACCGTGATGTCCGGCGGAAGCAGGGCGACGAGCTCCGCGCCGGAGTCACCGACCACGCATGACACCACCTGGCGGTCCGAGAGCTTGCCAAGCTCGGCGGCCAGGCCCAGGCAGGTTCCACAGGTGCTCGACATGAAGACGATCAGGGTGTCCAGCCCCGGGTCGGGGATCAGTCCGACGAGCCGATCGGGCAGTTTCCTGCCGATGATCAGCTGGCTGGACGGATCGACCCCCCGCCCGGTGAGGCGCAGCCTGAGCTCCGCGATGCCCCGCAGGCAGGCCAGGAAGGCCACCGTGAGGACGACGCACGCCACCACCACGGCGACGGCGAGGACGCGATCCATCAAGCCCGCCCGGTCCGCCGCATGAAGTGGACGGTCAGGGCGCCGTCGACCCGGTTGTCGAAGCACTCCAGGGTGACCATGTCCCCGACCTTGAGGGGCTCGGCCAGCGGCTTGGCGGACGGCTCGCCCGCCATCCCCTCGTAGTGCACCGTTCGCGGGTCGAGCCGGCACGCCTGCCCCTCGACCGTGATCCGGTCGGCCGCGACAGCGGTGACGCGCCCGGTGACGTTGCGGTGCAGGGCCACCGCGACCTTCGTCCCGGGGCTGGTCTCGTCGAGCACGACGAGGTCACCGGGCCGGAGCGTCCAGCCGTACGGAAGCTCCTCGGCCTGGGCGGCGACGGGCTCCGCGGCCATGAGGCTCGCGGACCTCCCGTAGCCGCGGACGGTGACGTCCCGCCCGGAGCCGGTGACCAGGACGCCGAGCGGGGCGTCCGCCGGGGGCAGCGGCGAGTCGTCGGCCTTGTCGCGGAAGATCCCGCTGAACAGGGCGCGTCTGCTCGTTCCTTCCTCCATTACTGCTTCCTCTCTGCTGGTTGCGGGTGGCGGCACGACTTCGGTGGGTCACATTCGGTAGGTCACATTCGGTGGGTCACATTCGGTGGGTCACATTCGGTGGGTCAGAGCAGCGGGACGAGAGCGGTGAGGAGCGCGCCCAGGGCCAGGCCGACGATCAGGTCGGCGACCACGCGGGCGCGGACGATTCCGCCGTCGATCCAGATGTCGGCCGCGGCGAGCAACGCCGAGCCGCCGACCCGGCTCACCGCGAAGGCGGCGTACCCGGCCGCCCCGAGGACCGGGTCGGCCACGGCGAAGGCGGTCAGCGGGACGAGGTAGAACAGCCAGAACCCGATCCGCGTGGTGAACCCGAGCCCGAGCGCGAACCCGTTGAACGCCGCCGTACGCCAGTCCTCGTACGAGAGCCAGTCGGTGTCGGTCTCGCGGTCCAGTTGCCACGGCACCGGGCGGGTGACGGCTCCCGCGGCGACGGCCGACGCGCCGGTCAGGGCGAGCAGTGCCCGCATCCCAGGCTCCAGGGCCGCGCCGAGGAGGCTGAGGAGGGCCCCGGTGAGCGCCGCCGCGCCGATCGCGCACAGCACGAGCACGGCGCCGGCCACCACCGGGGAACCGAAGCACCCGGACACGCGGGCGCGCGTGATCATGATGATCACGTTCGGGCCTCAAGGGAGGGTCTGCTGAGCGAGGCCCACGATCAGCGCGGCCGTGACGAGCAGCGCCCACGGCCGCACTCCGGCCTGGTGCCCGGCGAGCACCCCGAGTCCCGCCAGCGGCATCGCCAGCGCCATCCTGAACAGCGGTTTGGAGGCCAGGCCGCCCATCTGCGTCTCCTCAAAGGGTGATCAGGGGGTCGTCGTGGAAGCCGCCGTGCCGTAACCGGCCCGCCGCAGCTGTTCCAGGTCCTCCGCGTAGCGCAGGACCCCTTTGCTCACCACCAGGCCGTCCGACACCGCGACGCCGAACGGTCCAGAGTGGACCTTGTACCGCTGCCGGACGGCGGCGGCCTCCTCCCCCACCAGCGCCCGCGCGTCGGCGGGTAGCAGGGCCCTGACGCCGGCCGCCGAGCCCGGCATGGCGCCGTCGCTGACCACGCACGCGTAACGGCCGGGGTCCGCCGAGCGCGCCACCTCGGTCGCCAGTTCGTGGCAGGGCGCGCAGTCACCGAAGAAGAACAGGACCACGTCATCGGCGCGCAGTCCGGGGAACCGGGGAGCGAGCGCGCCGATGGCGAGGCCGTCCGCGGGCGCGGCACCGCTCACGGCCACGCGATCCTGGAGGATCGACAGCTCGCGCCGTACGACGAGAAGTCCGAAGGACAGGAGGAGTAACCAGACGAGCCCCGCGAGCGTCACCCCGGTGTATCCCATGCCGTCATCCCCGTCCGTCGAGGCGGGCGCTGAACGGCTTGACGACAGCCATCGCGGAAATCAGTAAATATCCGCACGTCAATAGCGTTCCGGCGAGAATTCCGGAAATACGCTGATCCAGCGTAGGAACTCCGGGCGCGAACGCGACGTACGACGCGACACCCATCAGGACGAGGTTTCTGACCACGGTGGCCGGCGAGGTCCGCTCACCGGTGCCGAAGCAGGCGCACTCCACGCTTCGTCCCGCGGCGAGCGACCGCAGGACCACGGCCGTGAACGCGACCAGCAGCAGAAGGGCCGCGACCGCCGCCGGGAGCAGCATGGGACTCACTGCGACGGCCACGCCCACCGCGACTTCGACGGCCCCGAGGAGCCGCCCCAGACCGGGGCGCACCCGACCGGCGACACCGAAGCGGACGAGCGCCAAAGCGAGATCGAAGGGACGCCTGATCTTGGGAATGCCGCTGGCGATGAACAAGGCCGCGAGAAGTCCGCAGCCGAGACCGACTAAATCGGCGGGGTTCATGGACGTGATCGTAATTCGACGAGATACTTTGATCAATGCCTAGATCAAAGGTTATTCCGCTACTAGCGGCAATTACCCTGACATGCTGCCAATCAGCCTGTTCGGCGAGCCCGCCGCCCGCGAAACAGGCGGCCGGACCGCCGTCGGCCGAGCAGGCGCCGAGTGTGATCGGCTGGACGAGCCCCGTCTCCCCACCGGCCACCCCGGCAGACGGCGTGCCGTGCGTCGACGCGAGCCAGGCGGGTGAGAGGGGCGCCTCGGCTGGCGGTGTCCGCGCCGGCCCCTTCGGCGAGGCGCTGCGGCGGCAGCGCGGCGGGGTCGCCAAGTTCTGGGTCGCCCAGGCCCGCCACCGGGGGGCGGCGGACGCGCTGATCAAGGTCGATCACGTCGACTCGGGCACGGTCGCCTACTACGTCCGGGACGCCGCGGCCACCGCCACCACGCTCGGCGACGACGGCCGGCCCACCGAGGACAAGATCTACCCGGGCTCGGTCCTGCTTCCCGCCGACGGGCGGATCCGCATCACGATCACGATCGGCCCCGCCTCCGGCTGCTTCGCGCTCACTCTCTGAGAGCCCTCCCAAGAGCCCCCGAGCACCCTCCTGAGAGCTCCGAGCACCCTCCCGAGAGCCCGCCCCTGAGAGTCCACCCGCCGCGAGGAGCGTGGAGCGGCGCGTGCCGCTCAGCGGGCCAGGAAGTCGCGGACCTCCGCCTCGTACGCCCGAGCCGCGCGTTCGCGCTCGCCGCCGCCCCAGCTCCGGCGGGCCAGCGCGACCATCCCGGACGGCTTGCCGAGCAGCCCGGCGGCCAGAGCGGCGGCGACCTCGGCGAGGTCGGCGGACGGCACGACGACCGCCGCGCCGAGCCGGTCGAGCATCGGGGCCTCGACGCGCTCGGACGTGAGCAGCGCCCGCCTGGCCATCGGGGGCGGCAGCAGGCGGCTCAGCACGGCGTAGCCGACCGTGACCCCGACGTCGAGCTCGGGCACCCGCAGCCAGGCGTCGTCGGCGAAGACCGCGAGGTCGGCCGCGGCGGCGAGCAGCGCTCCGGCTCCGATCGCGGGCCCCTGGACGGCCACGACGACGGGGGCCGGGCAGCGCAGGACGGCGGCCAGCGCTCCGGCCCCCTCGGTGAGGCTCTCACCGAGCCGGCCGGCGGCGGTGGCCCGCTCGTGTTCGCGGAGGTCCTGGCCGGCGCTGAAGGCGCGACCGGCCGCGTCGATCAGCAGGCACTCCTCCGGCCGCGTCTCGGCCGCGACCTCGGCCAGCCGCCGGTAGGTCGCGGAGTCGAGCGCGTTGACCGGCGGCCGGTCGAGGGTCGCCCTGACCAGGGCGCCCTCGCGCCGGACCCGCAACGGCTCGCCCATCAGTAGGACCGGGGCAGGGCCAGTCGCTTGTGCGCGATGTGGTTGAGCAACATCTCGGTGCTCACCGGCGCGATGCGGAACAACCGCACCAGGCCGGACAGGGTGGCCAGGCCGTACTCGCGGGACATGCCGTTGCCGCCGAGGGTCTGCATGGCGCTGTCGAGCGCCATGGAGGCCGCCTCGGACGCCGACAGCTTGGCCATGGCGGCCTGGATGCCGCCGGGCTCGCCCCGGTCGAACGCCTGGGCGGCCGCCGCGGTCAGCAGCCGGGCGCCGGCCAGCGCGGTCTCGGCCCTGGCCAGCGGGTGGGAGATGGCCTGGTGCGCGCCGATCGGCACGTTCCAGACCGTGCGCTTGCGGGCGTAGTCGGCCGCGATGTCGATCGCGTACCTGGCGATGCCGTTCAGCAGGGCGGCGCTCACGATGCGCTCGGGGTTGAGGCCGGCGTACAGGACGGCCAGACCGGCGTCGGGGCCGACCACCGCGTCGGCGGCCACCCGGACGTCGTCGAAGAAGACGGAGTACTGGCGTTCCGGGGAGACGATCTCAACCTCGATGGGGCTGGTCGTGATGCCCGGTGCGTCCGTGGGCACCAGGAAGGCCCTCAGCGCGTCGTCCTCGGCGCGCGCGACGACGAGGAGGGCGTCGGCGTTGTCGACGTGGGACACGTAGTACTTCTGGCCGGACAGCACCCACTCCTCGCCCTCGCGGCGGGCCTTGGTCCGGATGTTGTGGCTGTTGGACCCGGCGTCGGGCTCGGTGATCGCGAAGCCGAGCACCTTGGAGCCGTCGGCCAGCCCCGGCAGCCACTCGGCCCGCTGCTCGTCGGAGCCGAACCTGCCGATGACGGTCGCGCACACGGCCGGGGAGAGGGCGAGCAGCATGATGGGTGAGCCGGCCTCGGCCACCGCCTCGGCCACGACGGCGAGCGCCTCGATGCCGGCTCCGCCTCCCCCGTGCTCCTCGGGGATGCCCACGCCGAGCGCGCCGATCCGGCCCAGGGCGTGCCAGAGCTCCCGGGCGTTGTCTCCCGCGTCGCTGGAGCGCACGTAGTAGTCGTGGCCGTAGTCGCGGCAGCTCCGCAGGACACTCTCCCGCAGGTCGGCGAGCACCTCGCTGTGGGCGTCGGGGGTGCGAAGCACGGTGGGTCCCTCCTGGTGGATGGTGGGCGGCGAGGGGAGTCGTCTTCCTCGCGAGCGACGGCCTGTGATCGGGGTACGCGCGCACGGCAACTCACCCGTAAAAGCCTGACGTATTGCATGCTACTCGACCCGCCGCCTCCGGTCGAGAGCCCTCCTCCGCGCCCCGGCCCCTTCGTCCTGGGGGACGCGACCGTCATCGCAACAGAAATTTAACCAACCGTCACATATCACCGGGACCGATCCCAAACAGGGATTTCTCTACCCGGCCGAAAGCAGGGAGGCCCTGCCCCACAGGCCCAGCGGAGATCCCCCGGCTCGCGGGCACCCGGCCGGACGGGATCTTCCAGAGCAGGACCGACCGAAGAACGTCACATTCAAGGCCTTGTTTTCCGCGAAACCTATGCTGCAAGATCTGACGTATTCACATCCGGGTTTCGCGGGGGCGCGAGGTCGACGAGTCGACGACCCGGCGTTCATGGAGGAGACAGCATGAGAGCACCTATGCGTGGCCGCTCGGCCCTCGCGGTACTCGCCGCCGCAGCCCTGACGGCCACCGCTTGCGGCACGTCTGATTCGAATAAGTCTGACGCATCCAGCGATGGTGCCGGCAGCACCTACACCATCGGAGTGCTCAACTCGACCACCGGTGAGCTCGGCGCGGTCGGCCAGCAGGAGGCCAAGGGCATGGACCTGGCCGTGGAGGAGATCAACGCGGCCGGTGGCGTCAACGGTCACCAGCTCAAGCTCGAAACCGTCGACGACCAGGGCTCGGTCAACTTGGCCACGGCCGGCTTCAAGAAGCTCGCCACCTCCACCAAGGTGCCCATCGTGATCGGCCCCGGCATCTCCGCCACCGCCAAGGCGGTGGCCCCCCTCGCCGACCAGTACGACGTCACGCAGATCCTGCTCGTCGCCCAGCCCGAAGTCGCCAACGGCACCAAGAACGTCTTCGAGGTCCCGCTGCCCGGCAAGGCCAACGCCGAGGCCGTGGTCAAGTACGCCGCGTCCAAGGGCGTCAAGAACGCCTCCATCATCTGGGCCAACAACCCCTACGGCCAGGCGGGCAACAGCGACATGACCGCCGCCGCGAAGAGCGCCGGCATCTCGATCGTCAACTCCGAGGGCTTCGACCCGGCCAAGTTCGACTTCACCGCCCAGGCCGGCAAGGTCGCGAGCGCCAACCCCGAGGCCGTCTTCCTGTGGGGCGCCGGCGGCGCCGCCGACGCCCTGGTGCTCAAGGCCGTCCGCGCCTCCGGCTACAAGGGCAAGGTCATCGGCGACCTGACCTACTCCACCTCCACCATCCCGGAGGCCGCCGGTGAGGCCGCCGACAGCGTCGTATCCCTGACCGCGGTGAACTACGGCGCGCCCGAGGGCGAGACGAAGAAGCTGATCGACGCCTACAAGGCCAAGTACAACAACGAGACGCCCACGGTGCTGGCCGTGTACGCGTACGTCGCGGTCAAGCTGGCCGCCGCCGGCATCGAGAAGGCGGGCACGTTCGAGGGCCCGGCGATCTCCGCGGCGATCCAGTCGCTCAACTACGAGAGCGTCGTCGGCAAGATGGAGTACACCGACACCTACCGCGGCGGCCCCTCCGCTGACGCGTTCAAGCCCGTCAGCTTCAAGAACGGGGAGTTCGCGCCTCCTGCCGAATGATCCGGTCCAGCAGAGACGCCAGGTGACCGGGCCGCACACGGCCCGGTCACCCTCCGCTTCGCAGGAAGGTGCCCGTGCACATCCTTGACCTTCTCGTGTCCGGCCTGACGCTGGGCTCGATCTACGCGCTCGTCGCCCTGGGCTTCCACCTCGTCTTCAAGATGACGGGGATCATCGACTTCGCCCAGGGTGACAAGGTCGTGATCGGCGGCCTGCTCGGCCTGACCCTCGTCCAGCAGGGACTGTCCACCGTGATGGTGGTCCTTCTGCTCGTCGTCGTGGCCGGGCTCCTGCTCGGCATCGCCTACGACGCGATCGTCATCCTGCCGACCCAGCGCAACGGCGCCCTGGCCGCCATGGCCGCCACGGTCGGCATGACCCTCGTCCTCGCCCACGGCCACCACCTCGTCTGGGGGCCGGACCCGAAGCCGTTCCCGCCGGTCTTCGCGGGCGGCATCGAGCTCGGCCCGCTGCGCGTGAGCTACCAGAGCATGGTGATCTGGGCCGTGGTCGTCGCCGTCGGCGTCGGGCTGGCCCTGCTGATGGGCCGCTCCCGTACCGGCCGCGGCATGGTCGCCGCCGCGACCGACCCGCTCGCGGCCACGGCCGTGGGCGTCAACGTCTCCCGCATGCGCGCGCTGTCGTTCGCCCTCGCGTTCGGGCTGGCGGCGCTGGCGGGCGTGCTGGTCGCGCCGATCACCCTCGCGGGCGGCTCCATCGGCACGGCCCTCACGATCAAGGGCTTCACCGGCGCCGTGCTCGGCGGGCTCAACAGCACCAAGGGGGTGGTGCTCGGCGCGCTCCTGCTCGGCGTGGTCGAGAGCCAGCTCGCCGCCGTGCTGCCCAACGGCAACGTGGACCCGGTGGTGTTCGTCGCCCTGGTCATCATTCTGCTATTGATGCCGAACGGCCTGTTCGGCCTGAGGAGGCAGCGCCTTGCCTGACAAAGCACTCGCCGTCAGGGCGGGGCGGCATCTCGCGCCGACCCTGATCGCCGCGGTGATCCTCATCGGGTACGTGTTCACCGATCCCGGCCCCAGCGGGCTGGCCCTGGGCGTGAACATCACGGTCGCCGCGATCGCCTCGGTCGGGCTGACCCTCGCCATCGGCGGCGCGGGACAGTTCTCGCTGGGCCAGGCCGGCTTCATGGCGATCGGCGGGTACGGCACGGCCTACCTGATGCTCGCCCACGAGGTGCAGTTCCTCTGGGCGCTGCTCGCGGCCGTCCTGCTGGCGCTGGTCGTCGGCGCGCTGGTGGGCTACATCGCGCTGCGCCTGCACGGCAACTACCTCGCGATGGCCACCCTCGCGGTCAGCAGCGGCATCTACGCGCTGCTGGTGCTGCCCGGCGAGCTGGGCGGCGCCAACGGCTACGCGCCCATCCCGTTCCCGGAGATCTTCGGCCACAAGTTCATCGACCCCGTCGACCAGTACCTGCTCGTCGCGGTGACGCTGATCCTCGTGCTGCTCGTCTCCAACTGGCTGCTGGCCTCGCGCGGCGGCAAGGAGCTCGCCGCGATCCGCGACGACGAGGTGGCCGCCCGCGCCGTCGGCGTCAACATCACCGCCCGCAAGGTGCAGATCTTCGCGCTCTCGGCGGTCATCGGCGCCCTGGCCGGCGGCGTCAACGGCCCGCTCCAGACGGCCATCGACCCGTCGCTCTACTCGCCGGCCGTGTCCATCCAGATGTTCGTCATGGTGATCCTCGGCGGACTGGGCAACATCTACGGCGCCGTGCTCGGCGCCGCGCTCGTCACCTGGCTGATCGCGGCCGTCCCCGGCAACGGCTCCTGGGCGCTGACCATCCTCGGCATGGTGGTCATCGCCTTCATGGCGCTCCTGCCCGACGGCCTGTCCGGGCTGCCCAAGCTGGCCAGGTCGCTGCTCGGCAGACTGCGCGGGCGCACTACGGAGGGCTCGATCACCGGAGGCTCGAAGTGAGGACACCAGGCACGGCCGAGGCGCGCGGCGTCACCCAGCGCTTCGGCGGGCTGACCGCCGTCTCCGACGTGAGCTTCTCCGTCGGCGCCGGCGAGATCCACGGCATCATCGGCCCCAACGGCGCGGGCAAGACGACCCTGCTGAACATCCTCAGCGGGCTGCAGCGCCCCACCCAGGGCTCGGTCGTCATCGGCGGCGACGACGTCACCCGCTGGCCAAGCCACAAGCTGGTGGCCAAGGCGCGGCTCGTCCGGACCTTCCAGACCGTACGCCTCTTCTCCAGCATGTCGGTGCACGAGAACCTGATGATCGCCGCCCGCATCGTCGCCGGGCCGGCCGAGGCCAGGACCCGCGTGGACGAGGCCCTCGACCGGCTGGATCTGACCGCGCTGGCCGCCGAGCCCGCCACCGCGCTGTCCTACGGCCTGCAGCGGCGGGTCGAGCTGGCCCGCGTGATGGTGGCCGACCCGGCGGTGGTGCTGCTCGACGAGCCGGCCGCCGGCCTGAACCCGCAGGAGCGCCGCGAACTCGCCGACACCCTCCACGCGATGCGGGACTCCGGGGTCACCGTGGTGCTGGTCGAGCACCACATGGACCTCGTCCACGCGGTCTGCCAGCACTGCACGGTGCTCGACTTCGGCAAGGTGATCAGCCGCGGCACGCCCGACGAGGTCACCCGCGACCCGGTCGTCCTGGAGGCCTACCTCGGGGGCAAGCACCACCGGGCCAGCGAGGTCGACGCCGTCATCCCGGAGGACCTGGAAGGAACGTCGAAGCCATGACCGCCACGGCACAGGACAACGCCCTGCTCGAACTGCGGGGCATCGTCTACAAGTACGGCGCGATCAGCGCGCTGCGCGACGTCGACCTGAGCGTGCGCAAGGGCGAGGCGGTCTGCGTCATCGGTCCCAACGGCGCCGGGAAGACGACGCTGGCCCGGGTCGCGGGCGGCCTGTACCGCCCGGCCAAGGGCGAGGTGCTGATCGGCGGCGAGCCGCTGCCCCGGAGCCCCCACGACGTGGTGGTCCGGGGCATCGGCAGCGTGCTGGAAGGCCGCCACCTGTTCGTCGAGCAGACGGTCACGACCAACCTGGAGCTGGGCTGCTACCGCAGCGGCCTGGACAAGGCGACCGTCGAGCAGCGGCTGGAGAAGATCATGACGCTCTTCCCGGTGCTCAGGGAGCGGGCGCACCAGCGCACCTCGACCATGTCCGGCGGCGAGCAGCAGATGGTCGCGATCGGCCGGGCGCTGATGGCCGAGCCGCAGATCCTCATCCTGGACGAGCCGTCCATGGGGCTGGCGCCGAAGATCACCGGGGAGGTGTTCGACGCGCTGGCGTCCCTGCGTCAGGGCGGCCTGTCCATCCTGCTGATCGAGCAGAACGCCCCCCTGGCGTTCGAACTGGCCGACCGCGGCTACCTCATGCGGCAGGGCGCGGTCGTGGTCGAGGGCAGCATCGACGAGCTGACCCATGACGACGTCGTCCGCTCGGCCTACCTGGGGGCGTGATGGGCTCCGGCACGGGGGCGCCGCTCTCCGGCGACCTGCTGCGCGACCTCGACGAACGGCTCTGCCGGCTGGACCTGGGCGAGCGGAGCCTGCCGGGCGCCCTCCACCAGGGCGACCCGCCGTACGAGATCTCCTCGGGCGAGGCGGGCCGGCCGGGCGGCCGGACGGCCCCGTACGGGACCGCGCCGGTTCCCGCGGACCCGCCACACGGCCGTACGGTCGCGTATCAGCGAGCGGGCGGTGAGGACGCGTCCGTGCTGGGCATGGGCGCGGCCCTGCGCGACGGGCGGCTCACGCCCCTCGACCTGCTCGATCGGACGCTGGAGCGGATCGCCCGCTCGGACGGCGAGATCCGGGCCTGGGCGCGCGTCGACCCCGTCGGCGCGCGTGCCGCCGCCCAACGCTTGACGGCGGAGCACTCGACGGCGGATCACGCCGCTGCGGAGCGCGGCCGGACGGAGCCGGCTGCCGCCACCTGGCCGGAGAACGGCTGGGGCGGGCGGCCGCTGGAGGGCATTCCGGTCGGCGTGAAGGACCTCATCGACGTGGCCGGCGTCCCGACGGGCGGCGGCTCCCGGCACCTCACGGGCCCCGGCCGCGAGCGGCTCCCCGCCGCCGACGCGGGCTGCGTCACGCGACTGCGGGCGGCCGGCGCGGTGATCGTCGGCAAGACCACCACGCACGAGTACGCCTTCGGCGGCACCACCCCGCCGACCCGCAACCCGCACGACCCGGCCCGCATCCCGGGCGGCTCCTCCGGCGGCTCGGCCGCGGCCGTGGCGGCCGGGCACGTTCGGGTGGCGTTCGGCAGCGACACGGCCGGCTCGGTGCGGATCCCGTCCTCCTACTGCGGGACGGTCGGCCTGGTCCCGTCACCGGGCCGGCTGCCCGGCGACGGCGTCCTGCCGCTGTCCTGGTCGCTGGATCGGGTGGGACTGATCACCGCCTCGGTGGAGGACCTCGCCCTCTCGGCGTACGCCCTCGGAATCAGCCCGCTGGTCGACCTCGGCGGGCCCGCCACGTTCGAGGGGGTGCGGATCGGCGTGCCGGTCGGCGCCCTGGACGAGCCCATCGACGCCGACGTGGCCGAGGCCGTCGAGAGCGCCTTCGCCACGGTCCGCGCGCTCGGCGGCGAGATCGTCGAGGTGGAGATCCCGCACGGCTGGGCGGCCATGGCCGCCGGGATGACGATCATCCTGGCGGAGTGCTTCGACTACCACCGCGATCGGCGCCGCGACGGGGCCGAGCTGTTCGGCGCGGACGTGCGCGCCATGCTCGACCTCGGCGAGCGGGTCCCCGCCGGAGCGTACGTGCGGGCGCAGCGGCTGCGGCACGTGCTGCGCGCGGAGGCGCTGGCCGCGCTGTCCGGCGTCGATGTGCTCGCCATGCCGACCATGCCGTGCGTCGCGCCCCTGGCCGAGGACGCGAATGAGGGCATGCTGCCGGTGGGCGGGACACGGGTGAGCCTCGCCGAGGCCCACCTGCGTTACAACGTGCTGGCCAACCTGGCCGCGCTCCCCTGCGCGACCCAGCCGGTCGGCGTGGACTCCGCCGGGCTGCCGATCGGCCTGCAGTGGGTGGCCGCGCCGGGCGACGACGAAAGGCTGATCACCTCCATGACCTCCTTCGCCCGCCATGGCCGCTGACGCCAACCGGGTCGCCAACCGGGTCATCGATTCGCTCCGGCTCGACGACACCTTCCTCGACGAGGAGCACCGCGCCCTGCGCGAGGTCCTGCGCAGATTCGTGAACGAGCGGATCGTCCCCCGCGCCGCCGACTGGGAGGCGGCGCGGCGGGTGCCCGGTGAGGTGTTCCGGGAGCTCGGCGAGCTGGGCCTGCTCGGCCTGTCGTTCCCCGAGGAACTCGGCGGGGGCGGCGCGGGCACGCGCGGCGCGGTCGTGTTCAACGAGGAGCTCGGACGCTCGACGTACGGGGGCGTGGCGACCTCGATCACGGTGCACACCGACTTCTCCGCGCTGCATCTGGCGCGGGCCGGCGACGACGAGCAGCGCCGGAGGTTCCTGCCGGACGTGTTGTCCGGGCGGCGGATCTGCGCGCTCGCGGTGACCGAGCCGGACGTGAGCTCCGACCTCACCCGCCTCGCGACGCGCGCCCGCAGGGACGGCGACCACTACGTGCTGGACGGCCGCAAGACGTTCATCTCCAACGCCAACCTCGCCGGCCTGTTCTTCGTCGTCGCCCGCACCGGTGAGCCCGGCTCGGGACGGCATGGGCTGTCGCTGTTCGTCGTGGAGCGGGGCACGCCCGGCCTGTCCAACGGGCGGACGTTCACCAAGGGCGGCTGGCACAGCGCCGACACCGGCGAGCTGGTGTTCGACGGGTGCCGGATTCCGGCGCGCAACCGCCTCGGCGAGGAGGGCGCGGGGTTCCGGTGGATGATGCGCGGCCTCGACCATGAGCGGATCGGCCTGTCGGCCCAGGCGGTCGGCCTGGGCGAGGCGGCGCTGGCCGCGACGGTCGGCTGGCTGCGCGAGCGTCCGGCGTACGGCAGGACGCTGTGGGACCTGCAGGCGCTCCGGCACGAGCTCGCGCGTTTCACCGCGCGGCTGTCTGCCGCCAAGACCATGCTGTACCACGCGGCGGCCAGGGCGGACGCCGGCGAGGACCCGCGCACGCACGCGGCGATGCTGAAGGCGTCGATCCCGGAGCTGGTCAACGAGCTGGTCTACAAGTGCGTGCAGTTCAGCGGCGGCGCGGGCTTCGTGACCGGCTCGGAGGTGGAGCGGATCGCGCGTGACGCCCGGTTCCTCGCCATCGGCGGCGGCTCGACGGAGGTCATGCTCGACGAGATCGCGCGGGTGATGTGACCAGGCGGCCGGGGGCGGCCGGGTCGGCACCGCCAGACGAATCAGCGCCGTCTCGGTCAGCGGCGCCTCGGTCAGCGCTGATGGAAGCAGAAGTGCGCCCCGTAGCGGGAGCGCAGGCCGAGGCGGGGACCGTCGGCGGTCTCGACGATTCCGGTGGACGCGCCGTGGGAACCGTCGGCCAGCCGCTCGGCCAGCGCGGCGAGATCGTCCATGGCGCATTCGGCGACCACTCTGGGCGCTCCCGTCATCGGGCGCGGCGGGTGACCCGGCAGGTGCTGGATGAACTCCAGCCGGGCGTTGCGCGACTTCGGGCCGCGTGTCAGCACGGCGTCGAAGCCCTCGCCAGGGCCGAGGGTGAGCAGCCGCTCCAGCGCCTCGCCCTCGAACCGGCCCGAGAAGTAGTTCCGGCCGCCGAGGACGTCCTCGGCGAACGTACGCGCGGCGGGCAGGTCATCGGTGGCGAACACCACGGCGTTGACCTCGCTCACGTCGACCTCCGGCCGCTCCCCGAGGACACAGCGGGTACGACCCTCGCGGTAGCCGACGAACGCGTGCAGCAGCCCCGAGGAGGTCTGGTCGAGCATCCGCTCCCGCACCGGGTGGGCGGTGCCGGGCAGCAGGTAGTCGACCGGGTCGCTGACGAACCGCCAGCCCCGCTCCTCGATCACGGCCTCGGTCTCGCCGGGGTGGCGCAGGTAGAAGTCCAGCGCGTACGGGCCGGGACGGTCGGGGATCCCCGCCGCGTCGGGCCTGGGCAGGCCGGGCACCGCGACGAGCCTGATCCAGCCACCGTGGCTGCCGGGCTTGCCGAGCAGCAGCGAGGTCGCGGGCGGCGACGGCAGGTCCCAGATCCGCGCCCACGCCTCGGGCTCGCGCACCGGCCCGGCCTCGACGACCTCGAAGCCCATCGCGTCGACGTACAGCCGCCGTAGCGGGCCGGTGTCGGCCACGGGCAGGACCACGACGTCGATGCCGTCGAACATCAGGCGGACTCCCTCGATCACCTGGCCCACGCGGACGTCGCTCGGCCGCAGATAAGTCTGATGTATGTCGTCGGACTCTGTCAATCGCGCCTCGGCCGTTCATGTACCGGTCGCCGCCTTCCCCGCCCTTCGTTCACCGACCTTCGCACTCCCCCTCTCCTCCAGGACCTCAGCATGTCGATCCGTCCTTCATCCGACGTTTACCGGGCCATTGCCGGACAGAACGGTCGCGCCGGCCACGGCGCTCCGCCGGCCGGCCCGCTTCGCGTCCGCGAACCGCCCGCACGGCTCCGGTGCGCCCGCCACGCCAGGAGGCGCGCCGGCGCCGCCGAGTCGGGTGGCGCCATTCCGGGGAGGTCTGAGGTTTGCTTTCCGGCTTCGCCGCCAGGTGTTTACGGCGCGCTTGACGGCGATCACGGCCCATCGTTCGCGACGGCTGTGGAACAATGACCCACGGCCCTGGAGCTGCTGGGCAAGGCCGCGTACTCTTGATGTCAGACCTATGTGAAGGATCGTCTGACAAGGGAACGTACGGCCACAGCGGGCCGTGGGCCGCCAAACGGCGGGGCAATGCGGGGAATGCGAGAGTTCCGGCTCTGAAGAGTTCATGCACGGCTTCTCTGCATTAATGACCATTCACGAAGGCGAGACCATGGGGCAGGGCAACACGTCCAGTGCGAAGGAGAGCGGCGCCGAGCGCGCGGCCTCTCCGCCGACGCCGAACACACTGCCGGTGAGCCGGTTGCGCCCGGCGTACCAACAGGTCGCCGACCAGCTCCGGGAGCTGATCCTCAACGGCTCGCTGGCCTCCGGTGACCGGCTGCCGCCCGAGGGCGACCTGGGCAGCAACTTCGGGGTGAGCCGGAGCACGGTCCGCGAGGCGCTGCGCGTGCTCGCCTCGCAGGGGCTGGTCAAGACGGTCCGGGGCACCACCGGCGGCACCTTCGTCTCACGGATCGAGCCCGCCCAGATCAGCGACTACCTGGAGACCAGCATCGGCCTGATGTCCGGCTCGGCCGCGCTGCGGCTGGCCGACATCCTCGAAGGCCGCGAGCTGCTGGAGGTCCCTGCCACCGCCCTGGCCGCGCGCCGGCGTGAGCAGCGGCACCTCGACGCGCTGCGCGACGCCGTCGAGCGCGAGAAGCACAGCCGTGGCCGCAGCGTGAAGTTCCGCGAGCACCGGCACTTCCACGGCATCATCATCGAGGCGAGCGGCAACGGCCTGCTCGCGATGATGACCGAGCCGGTGTTCCGGGTGCTCCAGACGCGTTTCCTCAATACCGACGCCCCGCCCGAGTTCTGGGCGAGGGTCGACCAGGAGCACGAGGCCATCATCGACCGCATCGAGGCCGGCGACGCCGAGGGCGCCAGCGCCGCCATGCAGGCCCACCTGAGCCGCATCCGCGACGCCTACCAAGAGGGCTGAGGCCCGGAGGGCCGGTCCCGACGAGTTGGGGAGCGTACGATACGTGAAGACGACATCGCGGGCCCGGTCCGGGGGCAACGGCTCACGAGCGGCCCTCCCCCCGGTCGACCGCATCCGTCCCGCCTACCAGCAGATGGCCGACCAGCTGCGTGACCTGGTGATCAGCGGCGGGCTCGCCCCCGGTGACCGGCTGCCCGCCGAGGGCGAGCTGGCCGGCATGTTCGGGGCCAGCCGGAGCACGGTGCGGCAGGCCCTCGGGCTGCTCGCCACGCGCGGCCTGATTACCGTGGGGCCCGGCGGCAGTTTCGTCAGCCGGATGGAGTCGTCGCAGGTGAGCGACTACCTGGAGACGAGCCTCGGACTCGTGTCGGGCTCCGAGGGCATCTCGATGGCCGACATGATGGAGGCCCGCGAGATCCTGGAGGTCCCCGCCGCCCGGCTGGCGGCCGCCCGCCACGACGAGCTCCATCTCACCCTGCTGCGCGCCACGCTGGAGCGTGAGGCGCACACCCATGGGCGCGAGGCCAAGTTCAGGGAGCACCGCAGCTTCCACAAGCTCATCGTGGCCGCGGCGGGCAACGACCTCCTCACCGTGATGACCGAGCCGGTGTTCAAGGTGCTCGAGACCAGGTTCGTGCGCCCCGACATCCCCGCGAGGTTCTGGCCCGAGATCGACGGCGAGCACGCCGGGATCCTGGGCCACATCGAGCGGGGCGAGGCCGACCTGGCGGCCGACGCCATGCGCCGGCACCTCGCCGCGCTGCGCGGCGTCTACCACGACACGGGTCAGCTCCAGGCCGGCGCGCGGTTCTCCCGCCAGGCCCGGTAGCCCTCCTGGGCGTCGGAGTCCGCCGGGGTGACGTAGGCCAGAAACTGCTCGATCTCGGGCCCCAGCGCCTCCTCGGCGCTCAGCCCCTCGGCCGTGGCGAGCTGCCGCTTGAGCGCGGCCAGGCAGGCGCGGGACTTGCCGGCGAACTGGGCCGCGAGCTCGTCCGCCGCCGTGGCGAGTTGCTCGTCGGGCACCATCTGCAGCGCCAGGCCGAGCTCCACCGCCTCGGCGGCGGGGATCCACCGCCCGGTGAGGAAGATCTCCCTGGCCCGCTGCCTGCCGACGATCCGGGGCAGCCTGGAGGTCGAGCCGCCGGCCGGGATCACGCCGAACGTGGTGTGGGCGTCGGCGATCCGCGCGGAGGCGGCGACCAGCACGAGGTCGCAGGCCAGGATCAGCTCGAAGCCGCCCGCCCTGGCCAGGCCGTTGACGGCGGCGATCACCGGCACCGGCAGCCGTTCCAGGCGCAGGGTGAGCGCGGCGACCCGTCTGATGACCCGTTCCCACACGGCTCCGTCGTCGAAGGCCCGGTCGAGCAGCGCCCGGTCGAGCCCGACGGTGAACGCCTTGCCGGTGCCGCCGATGATGAGAGCGCGCGCCTCGGGGTCGGCCTCGACGGCGTCGAGCGCCGCGTCGAGATCGTCGAGCACCTGCTCGGTCAGGCTGTTGAGCGCCTCGGGCCGGGTGAACGTGATGCGCCCGACCCGGCCGGTCACCTCCAGCGTCATGGTCTCGTACGCTCCCACGCCCGCACCCCTTCCGGCACCTGTGCTGAATATCTCTGACGTATCCTCGCCCGAGTATCGCCGCTGGACGGAACACGACGCAATATCACCAACCCAACACTGATAAAGCGTGACAATCAGCCTCGGTTCAGATAAAAATCTGACATATCCGAGTCCAGTCCGGACCATGATCGGCGAGGTGGTGCCTTGAACGAGCTCAGCGTCCCCCCGCGGCCGCCGGACCCGGCCGTGCTCGACGAGATCCAGCGGCGCGTGCTGTGGCTGGCCACGCGCATCGTGGACGCCGCCAACCGCGAGCGCGACACCGGCGACGGCGTCAAGGTCGGCGGCCACCAGGCGTCGAGCGCGTCGCTCGTCACCGCGATGACCGCGCTCTGGTTCGCCCACCTCGGCGCCGAGGACCGGGTCGCCGTCAAGCCGCACGCCTCCCCCGTCTTCCACGCCGTCCAGTACCTGCTGGGCAACCTGGATCGCTCGTACCTGACCCGGCTGCGGGCCCGCGGCGGCCTGCAGTCCTACCCCAGCCGGACCAAGGACCCCGACGGGGTCGACTTCTCCACCGGCTCGGTCGGCCTCGGCGCCGCCGCGCCGTTGTTCGCCGCGGTCACCCGCAGGTACGTCGACGCCCACTTCGGCGAACGGCCCGCGTCCCGGTTCGTGGCCCTGATCGGCGACGCCGAGCTGGACGAGGGCAACATCTGGGAGGCCGTGGCCGACCCGTCCACGGCCGGGCTGGGCAACGTCATGTGGCTGGTCGACTTCAACCGCCAGTCCCTGGACCGCGTGGTGCCCGGCATCCGCATCGACCAGTGGCGCGGCCAGTTCGAGGCGGCCGGCTGGCACGTCGTGGAGGTCAAGTACGGCCACCGGCTGCGCGAGGTCTGCGCCCGCCCCGGCGGCGGCCACCTGCGGGCCTGGATCGACGCGATGCCGAACGAGCAGTACCAGTCGCTGTTCGGCCTCCACGGCCCCGGCCTGCGCGAGCGGTTCCTGGACGGGGCGCCCGCCGAGGTCGCCGCGTTCGCCGCCGGCTTCACCGACGAGGAGCTGGCTCCGCTGGTCACCGACCTGGGCGGGCACGACCTCGCGGCCATGCTGGAGGCGTTCGCCGAGTGCGACGCCGTGCGCGACCGGCCGAGCGTGGTCTTCGCCTACACGGTCAAGGGATGGGGCCTGCCGATGGCCGGCGGCGCCCGCAACCACTCGGCCCTGCTGTCCGGCGAGCAGATCGACGACCTGCGGACGCGGACCGGCCTGGACGTCGCCACCGAGTGGGACCGGCTCGACCCGGACTCCCCCGCCGGAGCCTGGGCCGCCCGGCGCGGCGCGGAGCTGGCCCGGGCGCCACGCCGGCCGGCCGAGCCGGTCAAGGTGCCCGCGGCGACCGGCGTACGGGTGACCAAGCCGGTCTCCACGCAGGAGGTGTTCGGCCGGGTGCTGACGGACCTCGCCCGCGACGAGGCGGTGCTGCCGCGCCTGGTCACGACGGCTCCGGACGTCGCCACGTCGACCAACCTGGCCGGCTTCATCAACAAGACCGGCGTGTTCTCCCCGGCCAGCCGCCGGTCGTGGACCGAGGACCGGCTGGTGCGCTGGTCGGAGAACCCGGCCGGCCAGCACATCGAGCTGGGCATCTCGGAGATGAACCTGTTCCTGCTGCTCGGCCAGCTCGGGCTGTCGTGGGACCTGTCCGGCCAGCCGCTGCTGCCGGTGGGCACCGTGTACGACCCGTTCGTGCTGCGCGGTCTCGACGCGTTCGTCCACGGCGTCTACTCGGGGGCGCGGTTCGTCGTGGCGGGCACCCCGTCGGGCGTGACCCTGGCCCCCGAGGGCGGCGCGCACCAGTCGACGATCACCGCCTCGGTCGGGATGGAGCTGCCCGGCGTGACGTTCGTCGAGCCGGCCTACGCCACCGCCCTCGACTGGCTGCTCTGCGACGCGCTGGGCCGGATCGCCGCCGACCCCGGCGGGAGCGGCACCGGCGGGAGCGGCACCGGCGACGGAGACCGGGAGGGCGCCTACTACTTCCGGCTGAGCACCCGGCCCGTGGACCAGGCCCCCTTCGAGGCCGCCCGGTCGCGGCTGGGCGACGAGACGCTCCGGCGGCAGGCGCTGGCGGGGGCGTACCAGCTGAGGGACGCCCACCACGATCATCCCGAGCTGCGCGACGGCGGCGCGCCCGTCGTGCATCTGGCGGCCTCGGGCGCGGTGCTGCCCGAGGTGCTGGAGGCGGCGGCGGAGCTCGCCGACGAGGGGATCGCCGCGCATGTGGTCGACGTCACCTCGGCCGGCCGGCTCTACCGGTCGTGGCAGCGCTCGCTGCGCGAGGGCGTGCGGACCGCCACGACGCGGCGCGCTCCCGGCGCGCTGCGCGCGGCCTTCCCGGCGCGGGCTCCCGTGGTGACGGTGCACGACGCGGCCTCGCACGCGATGTCCTGGCTGGGCACGGCTCTCGGGGTGCCGGGCGTCCCGCTCGGCGTCGACGAGTTCGGCCAGTCCGGGACGGTGCGGGACCTGTACGAGCTGCACGACCTGCTGCCCGGCAGTATCGTCAACGCCGCCCTGGCAGCTCTCGACCTAGATTCCTCTGATGTATAAGCTACAGAGGCGTCAAGCGCTTCCAGGCTGGACGAGGTGAAGTGCCGATTCCAGCATGAGTCAACCCCCGCCGATCCTTGGACAGGGTTGCCTGGCATGCTCTACACTTTATATGTCTGACTTTAACCTTTCAGGGTGCGAAGCGAAGGGAAGCCGATGACGGCCAAGGATGGGTGGAAAGGGCGATTCTTCGAGGACTTCGAGGTGGGTGACATCTACCGGCATCCTCTCGGCCGCACCGTCACGGAGACCGACAACACCTGGTTCACGCTGCTCACGATGAACACGAACCAGATGCACTTCAACAGCGAGTACGCCGCGCGCTCCGAGTTCGGCAAGCCGCTGGTCGTCTCCACGCTGACCGTGGCCATCGCGGTGGGCCAGAGTGTCACCGACACCACCCAGAACGCGTTCGCCAACCTGGGCTGGGACGACATCAAGATGACGCACCCGGTCTTCGCCGGCGACACCCTCTACAGCGAGTCGCTGGTCCTGGAGAAGCGCGAGTCCAAGAGCCGCCCGCACGCCGGCATCGTCTCCATCCGCACCCGGACCCTCAACCAGGACGGCGACGAGGTGTGCTCCTTCAAGCGCACCTTCTACGTCTACAAGCGGGGCGCCGAGCAGCTGGAGAACATCTTCCCCACGGCGAAGAAGCCCTTCACGGCCGAGGACGACGCGTGAGGATCACCTTCGCCCCGTGGGGTGAGACCCTGGCGGAGCTCATGGACGTGGCCCGCCGAGCCGAGGCCGCCGGCGCCGAGGTCATCTGGGTCCCCGAGCTGCACCGCAGCGCCACCGTGGCGGCGGCCGCGCTGGCCACCGTCACCAGCCGGGCCCGGATCGGCACCGCCATCGCGCTCGCGTTCACCCGCAGCCCCATGATCACCGCGCTGGAGGCGCTGGACGTCGACGAGCTGTCCGGCGGGCGCTTCGTCCTCGGCCTCGGCACCGGCGTGCAGCGGCTGAACGAGGACTGGCACAACGTCCGCTTCGGCAAGCCGGTCGGCCACATGCGCGAGGCGGTGCGCAACATCCGCCACTTCTGGGAGAAATGCGCCACCGGCGAGCAGATCGACCTGCCCGGCGAGTACGAGCCGATGCGCATCCGCGGCTATGAGCGGCCCTTCGGCGTCCAGCGCACGGACATCCCGATCTACCTGGCCGCGATGGGGCCGGCGATGACCCGGCTGTCCGGCGCCATCGGCGACGGCTGGATCAGCCACGAGCTCTGCTCGCCGCGCTACCTGAGCGAGCGGATCCTGCCCGAGCTGGAGACCGGGATCGCCGGGGTGCCGGGCAAGAAGCGGGAGGACGTCGACGTCGTCGTCTCCGCCTGCTGCTCCGTCTCCAAGGACCGGAGCACGGCCGTGCGCCGCGTGACGGGCCTGGTCGGGTTCTACGCGAGCGTCCGCACCTACGCCGACTTCTTCGCCTTCCACGGCCTGGCCGACCAGCAGCAGGCCGTCATCGACGCGTTCCGCCAGGGCAAGGGCGCCGAATACCTCGCCGACTCCGTGTCCGTCGAGATGGTCGACGCGCTCACCATGGCGGGCGACCGCGACCAGGTGGCCGAGCGCATCGCCGCGTACGAGGGCAAGGCCGACTCGGTCAAGCTGAGCCCGCCCACCCACGGGCTCACCACCGCCGAGACGCGCGCGGCACAGGACGAGCTCCTGTCCCTCATGGCAGACCTCACAGGGAGCGGTTCATGAAACCACTGGAAGACGTCCGGATCATCGCCGTCGAGCAGTACGGCGCCGGACCGTTCGGCAGCGTCCACCTCGCGGACCTGGGCGCCGAGGTCATCAAGATCGAGGACCCGCGGGTGGGCGGCGACGTCGGCCGCTACGTCCCGCCGTACGGTGAGGAGGAGGACTCCCTCTTCTTCGAGACCTTCAACCGCAACAAGCGCAGCCTGTCGCTCGACCTGTCGACGCCGGCCGGCCGCAAGGTCTTCGAGGACCTGGTGAAGGTCTCCGACGTGGTCTACTCCAACCTGCGCGGCGACGTGCCCAAGAAGATCGGCATCACCTACGACGATCTCAAGCACCTCAACCCGGCCATCGTCTGCTGCTCGCTCACCGGGTTCGGGATGACCGGCCCGAGGAGCAAGGAGCCGGGCTACGACTACATCCTGCAGGGCCTGGCCGGCTGGATGGACCTGACCGGCGAGCCCGACGGGCCGCCCGCCAAGTCGGGGCTGTCGCTGGTCGACTACTCGGGCGGGTTCGTCGCCGCCATCGCGCTGCTGGCCGGGCTGCACGCGGCCCGCCGCGACGGCGTCGGCATGGACTGCGACGTCAGCCTGTACGACACGGCCATCGGGCTGCTGACCTACCCGGCGACCTGGCACCTGAACGCTGGGTTCACCCCGGTCCGCACCCGGCACTCGGCGCACCCCTCGCTGGTGCCCTTCCAGGCGTTCGAGGCGAGCGACGGCTGGCTGGTGGTCGGCTGCGCGAAGGAGAAGTTCTGGGCGCGGCTCGCCAAGGTCGTGGGCCATCCCGAGTGGGCCGAGCCCGGCTCCCGGTTCGGCTCGTTCGCCGACCGGCAGCGCAACAGCGCCGAGCTGCTCCCGCTGCTGGAGGAGATCTTCACGCGGCGCACCGTGGCCGAGTGGCTGGAGGTGCTCTACGCGGCCGCGATCCCCTGCGGCCCGATCAACGACGTGGCCCAGGCCATGGAGGAGGAGCACACCAAGGCGCGCGGCCTGCGGGTGACGACCGAGCACCCGCGCTTCGGCACGGTCGAGCAGATCGCCTCCCCCGTGCGGGTCGGCGACCAGCCGCCGTCCTACCGCCGGGCGCCGCTCCGCAACGAGGACTTCGAGCTGGTGGTGCGCGACATCGCCGGCTATGACGAGGCGACGGTCCGCGAGCTGGCCGCGCAGGGCGCGTTCGGCGACCCCGGCACGGTGCCCGGCGTCGAGGCGGAGGCGTCCGCGCGATGATCGCACGGGAGCTGGCGGTGTGGGGGCTCGGCGTCACCGAGATCCCCGAGCCGGTGCGCCGGGCGGCCGTCCGGCACCTGCTCGACGGGTTCGGCACCGCGCTCGGCGCCTACCGCACCGGGGCCGCGACGCCCGCGATCGAGGTGGCGCGCGGACTCGGCGGACCGCCCGAGGCGGCGATCCTGGGCACCGGCGAGCTGCTCTCGGCGCCCGCCGCCGCGCTGGCCAACGGCACGCTCGTGCACGCCCTCGACTTCGACGACACGCACGCGGGCGGGCTCGTGCACGCCACCGCCGTCGTGCTCCCGGCCGCGTTCGCCGTGGGCCAGCAGGTCGGCGCGACGGGCCGCGAGGTGCTGACCGCGGCCGTGGTCGGCTACGAGACCGTCTGCCGGGTGGCCGCCGCCGCTCCGCACGGCTTCCACGCCCGCGGACTGCACGCCACCATGGTCGCGGGCGTCTTCTCCTCGGCCCTGGTCACCGCGCGGCTGCTCGGCCTCGACGCCGAACGGGCGGTCGCCGCGCTGGGCATCGCGGGCAGCCAGGCGGGCGGCCTGCTGGCCTTCCTCGGCACCGGGGCGTCGACCAAGCAGCTGCATCCGGGGTTCGCCTCGCAGGCGGGCATCATCGCGGCCCGCCTGGCCGCGGCCGGCGCGACCGGGCCCGAGACGGTCTTCGACGGCCCGCACGGCGTCTTCGACACGCTCTCGGCCGCACCGGCCGACCTGCCGTCGATCGTCGCCGGCCTCGGCGAGAGCTGGGAGACCACCCGGATCGGGATCAAGCCGTACGCCGCCTGCCAGCTCTCGCACGCGACCGTGGGCGCGACGCTGGAGGCGATGGCGCGCGAGCCGTTCGGCCCCGGCGACGTCGCCGGGATCCGTGCCCAGGTCCACCCCGACTCGGCCTCGGTGGTCTGCGACACCTCCCGTGACCTCACCCGCCCGGCCAGCCCGTACGCCGCCAAGTTCTCGCTCCCGTGGACCGTGGCGGCGCTGGTGACCGACGGCGGGCTGAGTCTCGGCACGTTCGAGACCGGCTCCATCGCCCGGTCCGAGGTGAGCGAGCTGGCCGCCCGGGTCCGCTGGGACGTGACCGACTTCCCCGGCGTCGTCGCCGCCGACGCCCCGGGCCGCGTCACCGTCACGCTCAAGGACGGTCGCGAGGTGACCGGGGCCGTCCGGCGCAGCGAGGGCGGCGGCGACAACCCGCTCAGCCGCGCCTCCCTGATCGCCAAGTTCGAGGGCAACGCGGGCGGCCCGGCGACCGACCTGGTCGAGGCGATCGAGTCGCTCGAGTCGCTCGGCGAGCAGCCGGACGCCGCCGCGGTCATGCGGGCCGCGGCCGGCTTCATTCACAGCAGGCAGGAGTTCAGATGACGTTGCGAGCGATCAAACCCGCCGAGTTCCCCTGGTTCCCGTACGAGGGGTTCACCTTCTGCCTTGGCCTGACTGAGGACGGCGTGGCCTGGTCCTCCGGTCACACGGCCGCCGCGCACGACGCGGCCGTCGGCAAGATGACCGTCTCGGGCACCATGGAGCAACAGGCGCGCATCGCCTACCGCAAGGTGCTGACCATCATCGAGGCCGCCGGGCTCGGCCCGGACGACGTCGTGCACGTGACGGAGAACGTCACGGTCGCCGGGCTGGCCGACTACGCGGCGGCCGCGGCCGTGCGCGAGGAGGTCTTCGGCGCGCACCGGCCGACGGTCACGACGGTGGTCGTCGAACGCCTGGTGCGCTCGGCCGCCCTGCTGGAGGTCGAGCTGCACGCGGTGCCCGGCGGCGGCGCGGAGCTGCTGGCGGCCAGTGAGCCGCGCCAGGCCGGCACGTGGGTGTCGTCGCCGGTGCGCGAGGGCCACGACGGCACGGTGCACCTGCCGACCATGGTGCCGATCGACGCCTCGGGCGACGTGGTGAGCCCCGGCGACTTCGCCGGACAGTACGCCTACTGCCTGGACCGGGCCGACGCGCTGCTGCGCGACGCCGGGCTGTCGCTCGACAACGCGGTCACCACGTACGACTACTCGACCCCGGCGACGCGCGAGGTCTACCGCAAGAGCCACCGGGTGCGCAAGGAGCGGCTCGGCGGCGCGGGCGTCTACCCGGGCGCCGGCGGCATCCTGATGAGCCGCCTGCACCACCCGGAGGCGCTGGTCGCGATCGACGTGACGGCGTCGCGGCATCCGCTGGAGCTGGTGAACCCTGGCTGGTCCCGCTACGACACCCTCACCTACGCGCCCGGTGTCCGGGCCGGCCGGACCCTGTTCATGTCGGGGTTCGCGGCGCTCGACATGGAGACCCAGCAGGCGCTGCACCCGGGCGACCTGCGGGCCCAGGCCGAGGAGACCTACGGCGCGATCCTGCACCTGCTCACCCACGCCGGGCTCGGCCCGGCCGACCTGCTGTCGACGATCGAGTTCTGCGTCGAGTCGGCGCTGCCCGACTACCGCGTGGTCGCTCCGGTGCGCGAGCGGCTGCTGTCGCCGCCGTGGCCGGCCTCGACCGGGGCCATCTGCAAGGGGCTGCTGCGGCCGGAGTTCCTGCTCGAGGTGTTCCCGACCGCGCTCTACCCGGAGGAGGCGTCATGACGCTGCTCACCGATGACATCCGGGCGCTCGTCGGCCGCAGGAAGGTCTACACCGCGCCCGAGGAGTTCGGCGCCGCGTCGGGCCGCTACTTCGGCCTCGCGATCGGCGACCACAACCCGCTCTACTCCGACCCGGAGTACGCCCGGGCGCAGGGCCTGTCCGGCGTGACCGCGCCGCCGACCCTGATCTGCGAGACCAACCAGTACGCCAACCTGCCGTTGACGCCCGACGGCGACGCGGGTCACAACTGGGGCATCGAGATCGCGGGCACCCGCAAGGTGCGCGGCGGCAACTCCTACACCTTCCACCGCCGCATCCGTCCCGAGGACGTCATCACGGCGACCTGGGAGATCGCGGACGCGACCGAGAAGACCACCCGGTCCGGCTCGGAGATGCTGATCATCACCTCGCGGGCCACGTACACCGACCAGCACGGCGAGGTGCTCGCGGAGAACGAGGAGACCATCATTTTCGTTTCGCTGGAACCAGGGGCATCGGGAGCCGGGGCATGACGTACGAAGCCGGACAGGAGCTCCCCCCGCTCGAACGCCGGATCGGGCTGGCCGACATGATCGCCTATGCCGGGGCCACCTGGGACTGGTACCGCCTGCACTACGACCCCGAGTTCGTCGCGAAGCAGAAGCTCCCGGCGCCGGTCGTCGACGGGCAGGTGTTCGGCGCGCTGCTGGTCGAGCAGATCCAGGACTGGCTGGGCCCGCGGTGCTTCGTGCACAAGCTGGACTTCTCCTTCAAGGCGCTGGTCTTCGCCGAGGAGACCGTCCGCTGCGAGGGCACGGTGACCGAGGTGGGCGACGGCTACCTGGTGCTGGAGCAGCGGGTGGTCGTGGTCGGCGCCGACGGCGGCGTGGACCGGGTCGCCGCCGGGCCCGCGCACGCCACGGTGCTGCTCGGCACGCCGGACGGGCCGGGCGCGACGTCGGGCACGCACTCCGGCACGCGCTCCGGCGCGGGCTCGGCTTCAGGTGAGGCAGGGGCGCGATGAGCACGGGTGTCGCCATCGCGGGCGCCGCCGAGTGCGACCTCGGTGTCACCGGCAAGTCGATCCTCGGGCTGCAGGCGCAGGCGGTCGGCCGGGCGCTCGCCGACGCGGGGCTGAGCCTGCGCGACGTCGACGGCCTCGCCACGACCGGCGTCTCCCGGTTCTCGGCGACCCAGCTGGCCGACTACTTCGGGCTGCGGCCTCGCTGGACCGACTCGACGTTCGCGGGCGGCTCGGCGTTCGAGATGTTCGTGGCCCGCGCCACCCAGGCGATCCAGGCCGGCCAGGCCGAGACGGTCGTCATCAGCTTCGCCTCCAACCAGCGCTCGGCCCGTTCGCGCTCGCTCGGCGGCGTGGTCGAGGAGCACACGCCGGAGGCGCAGTTCGAGACCCCGTACGGCCCGCTCTACCCGCTCTCCTACTACGCGATGGCCGCGCAGCGCTACCTGCACGACTTCGGCGGCACGCACGAGGAGCTGGCCGAGATCGCGGTCGCGGCGCGCGAGTGGGCGCTGCTGAATCCGGCCGCCTTCCGCTACGGCACGCGCCCGCTGACCGCGGCCGAAGTGGTCGGCGCCAAGCCGATCTCCAGCCCGCTGACCGCGCTGGACTGCTGCCTGGTCACCGACGGCGGCGGCGCGATCGTGCTGACCACCCTGGAACGGGCCCGCGACCTGCGGAAGAAGCCGGTCGAGATCCTCGGCTACGGCGAGCGGACCACCAACACCTCCATGACCGCCGTGCCCGACCTGACCGTGACCGGCGCCGTCGGCTCCGGCGCGGACGCGTTCGCGCGGGCGGGGGTGACCCCGGCCGACATCGACGTGGTCCAGGTGTACGACTCGTTCACGATCACGGTGGCGCTGACGCTGGAGGCGCTGGGCTTCTGCGGCCGGGGTGAGGCGCTCGGCTGGATCGCGGGCGGCCGGATCCGTCCCGGCGGCGACTTCCCGCTCAACACCTCGGGCGGCGGCCTGTCCTACTGCCACCCGGGCCAGCTCGGCATCCTGCTGCTGATCGAGGCGGTGGCGCAACTACGCGGCGAGGCGGGAGCCCGCCAGGTTCCGGGCGCGCGGCTCGCGCTCGCCCACGGCACGGGAGGCATCCTGTCCACGCACGCCACGGTGGTGCTGGGGGTGGAGGCGTGAACCCGCCCGAGGTCCCGGCGCCCGACGAGATCACCGCGCCCTGGTGGGAGGCCACCCGGGAGCACCGGCTGCTCGTGCAGACCTGCGTCCGCTGCGCCGGAGCGCAGCATCCGCCGCGGGCGCTGTGCGTCCACTGCGGGCACGACGCCCTGGGCTGGTCCGGCTCGTCCGGGCTGGGCGTCGTCGACTCCTTCACGGTCGTGCACCGCGCGCCCCGGCCGGAGCTGGAGGTCCCGTACGTCATCGCCCGCGTCCGTCTGGCGGAGGGCGTCATCCTCCTCACCCGGCTCGAAGGCCGCGACCCCGGCGCGTGGGCCATCGACGACCCGGTCCGGGCCACCTGGGTGGACCTCGACGACGGGCGCGCCCTGCCGGTGTTCGTCCCCGCCGGCCCTTCACCCACGACGGAGCCCGAGCCGGCTCCGGAGCAGAGAGGCAGCTAAGTGGATTTCCAGTTCAACGAGGACCAGCGTGAGTTCCGCGCGCTGCTGCGCGAGTTCGTCGACCGCGAGATCATCCCGGTGGCCCGCGACTGGGAGCACTCCGGCCGCTACCCGACCGAGATCGTCGACGGCATGCGGGAGATGGGCCTGTTCGGGATCACCATCCCGGAGGAGTACGGCGGTCTCGACCTCGACCCGGTCTCGTTCGCGCTGGTCTTCGAGGAGATCGCGCGCGGCTGGATGGGCATCGCCGGCATCCTGGGCAGTCACTCGCTGGCCTGCCGGATGATCGCGATGCGCGGCACCGAGGAGCAGAAGCGTAAGTACCTGCCCGACCTCGCCGCCGGCACGCGCCGCACCGGCATCGGCCTGACCGAGCCCGACGCGGGCACCGACCTGCAGGGCATCCGTACGACGGCGCGGCTCGACGGCGACCACTACGTGGTCAGCGGCACGAAGACGTGGATCACCAACGCCCGCTACGCCGACCCGCTGCCGGTCCTGGTCAAGACCGACCCGACCACCACCCCGGCGCACAAGGGCATGAGCATCCTGCTGGTGGAGCCGTCCCTGGACGGCTACGAGGTCACCAAGGACCTGCCGAAGCTCGGCTACAAGGGCACCGAGTCGTGCGAGATCGTCCTCGACAACGTCCGCGTGCCCAAGGAGAACCTGCTCGGCGGGGTCGAGGGCAAGGGCCTGCAGCACGCGCTCTCGGCGCTGGAGTGGGGCCGGGTGAACATCGCCGCCCGCTCGGTCGGCATCGCCCAGCGCGCCCACGACGAGGCGTTCGCCTACGCCAAGCAGCGCAAGGCGTTCAAGCAGCCCATCTCCGACTTCCAGGCGATCCAGCTCAAGCTGGGCAACCTGTCGACGCAGATCCAGGCCGCGCGGCTGATGGCGTACTGGGCGGCCGACGCGGTCCGCGCGGGCCGGGCCGACGGCGCGACGGGCATGGCGAAGATCTTCTGCTCGGAGGTCGCGCTGGAGGCGTCGATCGACGCGATGAAGATCCACGGCGGCTACGGCTACTCCACCGAGTACGAGGTCGAGCGGCTCTACCGCGACGCGATCCTGATGAGCATCGGCGAGGGCACCAACGACATCCTGCGCACCGTGGTGGCGAAGTCGGTGCTCAGCGGCGAGACGGTGGTGCGGTGAGCCTCGCCGGAACGCTGCCGCGCAGCTACCTGTTCGTCCCCGGCGACGCCCCGGACAAGCTCGCCAAGGCCCTGGGGCGCGGCGCCGACGCGCTGATCGTCGACCTGGAGGACGCCGTACCACCGGAGGGCAAGGAGGCGGCCCGGCGCGCCGTCGTCGCCTGGCTGCGCTCGGGCCTGGACACGGGCGGCGCCCAGCTCTGGGTCCGGGTCAACAGCGGCCACCTGCGGGTGCCGGACGTACGCGAGCTGGCCGGCATCCCCGCGCTGACCGGGCTGGTGCTGGCCAAGGCGGAGGACGCGGCCGACGTGGCGACCGTCGCCGAGCTGCTCGCCGCCTCGGGCGACGACGACACCCTGCTGATGCCGCTGCTGGAGACCGCGGGGTCGATCCTGGACGCCCGGGAGATCGCCCGCGCTCCCCGGGTGCACCGGCTGCAGATCGGCGAGGTGGACCTCACGGCCGACGCCGGGCTGCTGCCCGGACCGGACGAGGCGGAGCTGGCCTGGCCGCGGAGCATGGTCGTGCTGGCCAGCGCGGCGGCCGGGATCGACCCGCCGGTCGGGCCGGTCTCGCGGCTCACCAGCGATCCGGAGGCTCTGACGCTGTCCACCGAGCGGGTGCGCAGGCAGGGCTTCGTCGGGCGGGCGTGCATCCATCCCGCACAGCTGCCGATCGTGCACCGGGTCTTCACGCCGTCCGCCGCGGAGATCGCCGAGGCGCAGGAGGTGCTGGCCGCGTTCGACCGGGCCTCGGCCGCCGGCTCGGGCGTGGTCCTCGACTCCCAGGGCCGCATGCTGGACGCCGCGGTGATCCGGCTGGCCCGCCGGACGCTCGGCACCGCGTCCGGCGAGTCCATCTCGACGAAATAGATCTGACATATCCGGACCATAGGCTTTCACCGCCCAGCACTAGCCTTTTGAGGCTAGCTAAGCCGAAAGATCAGACGATAACCTGGCGGCGGCGGGTCAGGGCTCGTGGCCCAAGAGGAACAGGAGTGGCAGGCAGCAATGGCGGACATGAACATTGCCAGCGGGATCCGCGAGTTCGCGATCAGCACACCGGGTGCCACAGCGGTGGTCGACGGTGACAGGCGGCTGACCTTCGCCGAGCTCGACGATCGCAGCAACCGGGTCGCCACCCTGCTGGTGGACGCCGGCCTCGAGCCGGGCGACCGCGTCGCCGTGCTGTGCGGCAACCGGATGGAGTACGTCGAGATCGCCGCGGCCGCCGGTAAGGCGGGCGTCGCCATGGTGCCGCTCAACCCGCGCGGCACCGCGCAGGAGCACGCCTCCCTGATCTCCCGGTCCGGCGCGCGGGGCCTGATCGCCGACGACGCGTTCGAGGCCAACGTGCCCGAGATGGCGGAGATCCTGCCGCTCGCCCTGTCCCTCGGCAAGCAGGACTGGGGGCGGCCGTACGAGCAGGCCCTGGCGGGCGCTCGCGCGGTCGACCCGAAGGTCCGGGTCAGCGAGACCTCTCCGTTCTGCGTGCAGTACACCTCCGGCACGACCGGCCTGCCCAAGGGCGCGCTGCTCACCCACCGCTCCCGGGTCCTCACCATGCTGGGCTGCGCCGTCGACTTCGGCCTCGGGCCGGGCAAGCGCACCGCGGCGGTCGCCCCGATGGCGCTCGGCGCCGGGTTCGCCTTCGCCTACGCGGGCCCGTTCATGGGCGGCCAGACGTCCATGCTGCGCCGCTGGGATCCCGAGCAGCTCCTGTCCATGATCGAGCGCGACCGGCTGCAGACCATCTTCCTGGTGCCGACCCACGCGATGACGCTGCGCCAGGTGATGGAGGGGTCGTCCCGGAAGTACGATCTGTCCAGCCTGGAGACCCTTTACTTCAACGCCGCCGCCCTGCCGGTGCCGCTGAAGGAGTGGGTCGTCGAGACGTTCCCGCATGTCGGGGTGCACGAGCTCTACGGTTCGACCGAGGCCGGCATCGTGTCCAACCTGCGGCCCGCCGACGCGCTGCGCAAGGCCGGCACGGTGGGTCACCCCTGGTTCATGACCGAGGTCAAGCTGCTCGACGAGGACGGCCGGGAGGTGCCGGACGGCGAGCCGGGCGAGCTGTTCGGCCGCTCGCCGTACAACATGATCGGCTACCTCGACGACCCCGAGGCCACCGCCGAGGCGATCCGCCCCGACGGCTTCCTCACCTCGGGTGACGTGGCCGTGCGCGACGAGGAGGGGTTCATCCGCCTGGTCGACCGCAAGAAGGACATGATCATCTCCGGGGCGGCCAACATCTACCCCCGCGAGGTCGAGAACGTGCTCCAGACCTGCGAGGAGGTCGCCGAGGCGGCCGTGGTGGGGCTGCCCGACGAGACCTGGGGCGAGCGCGTGGCGGCGTTCGTCGTGCCCCGGGAGGGCCACGACGTCGACTTCGACGCCCTTGACGCGACCGTGCGCGAGCACCTGGCCGCCTACAAGGCGCCGAAGGAGTGGCGGACCGTCGACGAGCTGCCCAGGAACGCCAACGGCAAGATTCTCAAGCGGGTTCTGCGCGACACGTACAAGAGCTGACACCCACCCCCAAGCCGGGAGGAACCCATGACCGCCGACCTGACCGGCTCGCTGCGACCGGTGCTCCCCGTCGCTTTCGCGAAGGGCGCCCGGTTGCGCACTCCGGGACGGACCCTGACCGACGGCGACTTCTCCGCGATCATCAACGCGACCTGGGAGAACGGCCCGCTCCATACCGACGACCAGTACATGACCGCCACCTCGTTCGGCCGCCGGATCCTCGGCGGCCCGTGCCTGGTCGCGATCACCGCCGGGCTCACCTCGAACACGATGTACGCGAGCTGGGCCGCCGCCGGAGTCGACTGCCACGCGGCGCTCGGCATCGACGAGGTCCGCTACCTGGCTCCCGTCCACGTGGGCGACACGATCACCGTGGAGATCGAGGTGACCCGGTTCGAGCCGACGACCGGCGGCTCCGCCCTGTTCGGCGAGGTCCAGGACGTGCTGCGCAACCAGGACGGCACCGCGGTGCTCCGGATGCGCCGCGGCTACCTGCTCAAGCCCATCGAGGAGCCCATCGAGGAGCCGGTCGAGAAGCCGGCGGAGGAGCCCGCGTGAGCGTGCCCGTCGAGGAGTCGCCCTTCGCCACGCTCCGGGTCAGCCGCGAGGACCGGGTCCTGCTCGTGGTGATGGACCGGCCCGAGGTGCTCAACGCCTACGACGGGCGGATGGTGGCCGAGCTGCGCGCGGTCTGGCGGGCCTTCCGCGACGACGACCGCCTGCGGGTCGCCGTGCTGACGGGCGCCGGCGACCGCGGCTTCTCCACCGGCCTCGACGTCGACGACACCCTCGCGACCGGCGTGGCCAGCCCCTCGCTCGACGAGGACGGCCGGGTCGCGATCACCCACCGCGACCTCAGGGTGAACAAGCCCGTCGTCGTCGCCGTCAACGGCTTCTGCTGCGCCGGCGGCTGGCACTTCGTCAACGACGCCGACATCGTGCTCTGCTCCGACAACGCCACCTTCTTCGACACGCACGTCGACGTCGGGCTGGCCAACCCGGTGGAGGCGGTCGGGCTGCTCAGCCGCCTGCCGCTGACCGAGGTGCTGCGCATGGTGGTGAGCGGGCGCTCCTACCGACTGGGCGCCGAGCGGGCCCGCGAGCTGGGCCTGGTCACCGAGGTGCTGCCACGGGCGGAGCTGACCGCCCGCGCCATGGAGATCGCCCAGACCGTGGCCCGCCACCCCTCCGGCCTGCTGGCGAGCAGCCTGGAGACCATCTGGACGGCGGTCGACGACCAGCGGGCCCGGGCCGAGGCGCTCGGACTGGCCCTGCTCGCCCGCGCCTCCACCGACGCCGCGCGGCGTGAGTCGCTGGTCGCCTTCCGCGAGCCAGGTCCCGGCTCGTCGTCCCCGTCCTGAGAGAGGCACGCCTTGGACATCGGAATCTTCGGCCACGTCGAGAGCATCGACCAGATCACCGCCGACCTGCGCTCGGCCGCCGCCGACGGCATCGCGAGCTTCTGGCTCACCCAGGCGTTCGGCACCGACACGCTCAACGTGATCGGCGCGGTCGCCCGCGACCTGCCCGGCCTGCGCGTCGGCACGGCGGTGGTGCCGGTCTACCCCCGCCACCCGATGGCGCTCGCCCAGCAGGCGCTGACTACCAACCTGCTCGTCGGCGGGCGGCTGACCCTGGGCATCGGCCCGTCGCACCCCAACGTGGTGGAGCCGTGCTGGGGCCTGTCGTACGAGCGTCCCGCCCGCTACATGCGCGAGTACCTGCAGGCGCTGACCGGCGCGCTGACCCAGAAGGTGCGGTTCAGGGGCGAGGTGCTGACGGCCCGCGGCGACCTGGACATCCCCGGCGCCCCGATCCCCCGGGTGCTGGTGGCCGCGCTAGGCCCCAAGATGCTGGAGATCACCGGCACGCTGGCCGACGGCACCGTGACCTGGATGGTCGGCCCGCGTACCCTCAAGGAGCTGACCATCCCGACGATCAGGGAGGCCGCCGCGGCCGCCGGCCGTCCCGATCCTGAGATCGTGGTGCCGCTGCCGGTCTGCGTCACCCGCGACCCGGCCGCCGCCCGCGCGCTCGCGGAGGAGAACCTCCGCTGGTACGGCGGGCTGCCGTCCTACCGGGCCATGCTCGACCGGGAAGGCCACGAGACGCCGGGTCAGATGGCCGTCATCGGCGACGCCGACGGCGTGGCCGCCGAGATCGAGAGCCTGGCCGGGCTCGGGGTGACCACGTTCGCCGCGAACATCTTCGGCGACGAGGACGAGCAGGCGGCGACGCGCGAGCTGATCGCCCGCCTGGCCGCCGCCCGCCGGTAGCCCGCGCACCCGGAACGGGCCGTCCTGGAGGGGGCGGCCCGTTCACGTCCGCCGGCAGCCCGCGCACGCGGAACCGGCCCTCTTGAGGTGCGGCCCGTTCGTCGAGCCACTCAGCCCTCGGCGGGCTCCGGGGCGGCCCAGGCGCGCAGCACCTCGTCCACCGAGTTCACCCAGCCGAAGGTGAAGCCGATGGTGGTGAGCGCGTGCTCGTGCCGGGCCGGGTCGAACTCGGCGGTCGCGTCGCGGATCACGTGCGCGAGGTAGTCGCGCTGGCCGGCGTCCCTGGCCGTGGTCTCGACACAGATGTTCGTGGTCACGCCGGCGATGACCAGCGACCGGATGCCGAGCGAGGTGAGGATCGGCTCCAGGCGGGTGCCGTAGAACGAGCTCGGCCGCGCCTTGTCGATGACGATGTCGCCGGGGGCGGGTGCCAGCTCGTCGATGATCTCCGCGTCCCAGGAGCCGGCGGCCAGCGAGTTGACCTCCTTCATCGCGGGCACGAGGACCGTGGGGAGCAGGCCGGCGTCGGTGTAGTCGGGGTGGTAGACGTAGCGGGTGTAGATGACCGGCACGCCTGCCTCGTGGGCGGCCTCGATCAGCGTCTTGCAGCCCGCCACCGCCGGGCGGAGTTCCTGGTACGGCATGCCGATCGCGGCCATCGAGCCCTTGGCCTCGATGAAGCCGTTCTGCATGTCGACGACCAGCAGTGCCGTGTTCTCGCGGGTGATGTCCACCGGGTCTCCTGTCAGGGTCAGTAACTTCTCGGCAGGCCCATGGACTCACCGAGGATGTTGCGGATCATGTCGTTGCTCACCGGGCTGAACAGCTGCAGCCGCGCGTCCCGGAAGTACATCTGCATCGCCGACTCCTCGGCCAGGCCGGACGCCGCCATCGCCCGCATGCCGCGGTCGACGATCCGCGCGGTCGACTCGGCGGCGACGAGCTTGGCCATGGCCGACATCTCCAGCGACGGCTCGCCGGCCTCGATGGACCGGACCGCCGCGTCGACCAGCGCCCGCGAGGCCGTGAGGTCGGCGATGGAGTCGGCGGCGGCGTGCTGCAGCGCCTGGAAGGCGCCGATCGGCCGCCCGAACGCCTCCCGCTCCTTGAGGTGCGACACGTGCAGGTCGAGCGCCGCCCGTCCGATGCCCAGGCTCAGCCCGGCGGCGAGCACCCGCTCCACGTCCAGCGTCTTGCCGAGGATCGACATCGCCCGCCCGCGTGCGCCGACGAGGTTGTCCAGCGGGGCCACCGCGTCGTCCAGGAAGATCTCGCAGGTCCCGGCGGCGCGCATGCCGGCCAGGTGGACCCGGCGGACGGTGACCCCTTCCTGGTCGAGGGGGACCGCGATCAGGCTGAGGCCCCGGGACCTCCGGCCTTCCTCGGCCGGGTCCGTACGGCACAGCACGAAGGCGACCTCGGCCTCGTGGGCGAGCGAGATCCACAGTTTCTGTCCCTTGACGACCCACCGGTCGTCGTCCACCCGGGCCGAGGTGCGCAGGCCCAGCAGGTCGGTGCCGACGTCGGGCTCGCTCAGCCCGAACGCGCAGACCTTCGCACCGGAGGCGATCTCGGGCATCCAGCCGGCCACCGGCGAGCCGGCCCCGTCGCCCAGCATCCGCATCGCCATGCCGCAGACCACGTAGTCGACGGCCAGGCTGGGCAGCACGCGGGCGATCTCCTCCACCACGGCCACGGCGTCGCCGACGGTGCCGCCCGAGCCGCCCGAGGTCTCGTCACCGCCGAGGCCGAGCAGCCCCGCCTCGCCCAGCGCCGCCCAGGCCGCCGAGGCGAACGCCCCCTCACGATCCACCGCGAGCGCTCGGTCGGCGGGCAGGTGCCTGCCGAGGAGGGATTCCACCAGCTCGCGCAGGTCCGCCCGTTCGGGCGACTCCTGGAATGGCCTCGTGTTGAGCACGTCCCCTCCTTGTCAGCAAAAATCTGATGTATGTGCTAGAGAATGTCAAGGGCTGCCGTCTCCTGGCTAGACCACTGATGAGATGGTTTCAGCTGGAACCTTCTACCCATTGACAGGCCCGCGCCAGCCGACGATATCGTTACGTCTGACATATACGGGTCCAGAGAGGGGCGCGCAGATGGCGGGCGAGGTGACGATCGTCGACGGCTCGACCCTTCCCTGGGTGAACGGCCGCGCGGTCTACGACTCGATGGAGCCGGCCTTCCGGGACAACCTCGGAGACCCGGACCGGGTCCTGGACCTGTTCTCCCGCTACTGGATGCGGTCGCTCTGGCTCGATCCGGCGACCTCCCGCCGCATCGACCACGTCCGGACCGAGCCGGGCTACCGCGACCTGTGCGAGGCGTACCACGACAGCGTGGAGGAGGCCCTGTTCCTCGGCGGCGACGCCACGCTCAGCGCCGAGGGCGACTTCCAGGCCGGCGACTACTTCTGGCGTCCGCCGGGCTGGGTGCACGCCGCCGTCTCCGGCCAGGGCTTCGAGTGCGTCCTGATGATGGAGGGCGAGGCGCCCGCCGAGGCCAGCGGCCGGGTCTCCCGGGTGATCCGCCCCGACGAGGAGGCGGGTCACAACCCCCTCGCCGACGACGGCGACCCGATCGGGCCGCGCGGCTACGTCCGCCGGATGGAGAGCCGCTTCATGGTGTGGCGCGACCACGACGACTCGGTGACCCGGCTCACCACCGCGGACGGCCCGGCCCTGAAGTCCAAGACGCTGAGCCACAACGCCGTCTCCGGCAGCGCCTCCGTGCTCGTCCAGGTGCCGCCCGCGTGGACCGGCACGGTCGCCGCCACCGGCCGCGAGCGGTTCCTCATCCTCACGGAGGGCTCCCTGACCGCCGGTGACGCGACCCTGGAGCCGTGCTCCCTCGTGCACATCCCGCCCGGCGCGCCGGGCCCCTCGATCGGCAGCGTCGGCGGCGCCACTCTCCTCGTCAAGGTGGGATCACCGCGATGAGGACGATCGGCGGCTACGCCGAGACCGAGTGGGGCCAGGTCCACTACCGGCGCAACGGCGAGTCCGGCCCGTGGATCGGCCTGTTCCACGAGTCCCCGCTCTCGTCCCGCGTCTACGAGGCCGTGCTGCCGCTGCTCGGACGGCACGCGCGCGCCGTCGCCTTCGACACGCCCGGCTACGGCGCGTCCGATCCGCCGCCCAGCCGTCACACCGAGATCCCCGACTACGCCCGCGTGCTGGCCCAGGCCGCCGCGCGCATCGGGATGGAACGCCCCGTGCTCGGCGGCGTGCACACGGGCGCGTCCCTGGCGATCGAGACGGCGGCCGCGCTGCCCGGCGGGGTCTCCGGCCTGGTGCTGAGCGGCGTCGCGCTGCTCGACGACGCCGAACGCGCCGCCTACCTGTCCCGGTGGACCCCCGAGGTGCCCTTCGACGACCACGGCGCCCAGTTCGGCTGGGGCGTCGAGCGCTACCGCCGCATCTGGGGCGCGGACGTGCCTCCGGAGCTGCTGCACCTGGCCGTGGTCGAGCTGATGCGCACCCACGACCGCTACGACTGGGCCTACCAGGCGGCCTTCCGGCACGACCCGGCCGCCTCGCTCGCGGCCGAGCCGGCGCCGGTGCTGCTGCTCGACGCGGAGTTCGACCTGCTCGCCGACAAGGACCCGCGCGCGCTGGAGCTGGCCCGCGACGCCCGCCTCGTCACCCTGGCCGGCCTGCCCGGCCAGCCCCATCTGCGCGTCCCCGACAGGTACGCCGCCGAGATCCTGGCGTTCGCCCGCGAGATCACGCCCGAGGCAAGGGAGCCGCTTTCATGACCACCGTCGAGACGCACGTGACCGGCACGGTCTTGAAAATCACCCTCAACGGCCCGGACCGGCTGAACAGCCTCTCCCCCGACGTCATCGACGGCCTGAACACCGCCCTCGACGCCGCCGAGCGGGACACCTCGCTCAGGTCCATCGTGATCACCGGGGTCGGCAAGGCCTTCTGCGTCGGCATGGACATCGGCTTCCTCGGCGAGTGCTTCGGGGATCCGGCCGGCGTGTTCGTGCCGTTCATCCGCAGGTTTCACGCGTTCCTCGACCGGCTGGAGGCGTTCCCCCTGCCCTCGGTCGCGGCCGTCAACGGCCTGGCCCGCGCGGGCGGCTTCGAGCTGCTGCTGGCCTGCGACTTCGTGGTGGCCGCCGACGAGGCGCGGGTCGGCGACACGCACAGCGACTTCGGCATCATCCCCGGGGCAGGCGCCTCCCAGCGCGCCCCGCGCAAGCTGGGCGACCAGCGGGCCCGCGCGCTGTTGCTCACCGGCCGCTGGCTGACCGGCCCGGAGATGGTCGGCTGGGGGCTCGCCCTGGCCAGCGCCCCGTCGGCCGGGCTGGACGACGAGGTCGCCCGCCTCACGGACTCGCTGGCCGGCCGTTCCCGTACGGTCACCGCGACCATCAAGCAGCTCCTGAACGCGGCCCCCGACCTGCCGCTGACCGAGGGCCTGCGCCTGGAGCGCGAGCTGTTCACCCGTTTCCACGAGGAGGTCGCCGACGCCGACGAGGGCTACCGGGCCTACGTGGAGAAGCGCGAGCCGGTCTGGGGCGACGCCTGATGAGCGAGACGTTCAGCACGCCGTCCGTCGAGGTGACCCAGCCCCTGATCGACGGGCTCGTCGGCCTCGGCGGCTACACCCATCCGCTGTTCAACCTGGCCGCCGGCGAGCTGTCGCAGGGCGTCCGCGCCCCGATGCCCGGCCAGGGGGTGCTGCTGCTGGCGGGCGGGCTGGTCGAGCAGTCGGGCCTGCTGGACGACGCGATCGCGCTGGTCGAGCTGCGCGAGGTGCGCTTCCTGAAGATGCTCAGAGCGGGCACCACGCTGCGCGTCGACCTCACGCCCGGCACGTCCAGCCGGACCAGCAGCGGGAAGATCCTCCGGCACTACCGGTGGTCGGCGGTCGACGGCCACGGCGACCAGGTCCTGGAAGCCACCGCCGTCATGCTCCTGCGCGCCCCCTGACCACCGGCGCGCCCCACTCCTCGATCAGCGGCGAGGCCGGCCGGGCTGGTCGTGACCGCCCGACTGGCGGCGGCGCAGCTCGGCGGCCTCTGACTCCATGATGTCGGCCAGGCCGGTCACGAAGGTCACGATGGCCCCGAGCTGATCCTCGCTGAAGGAGGAGGTCAGATCGGCCACGCGGTGCGTGAGGCCGGTGAAACTCTCGGCCAGTTCGCGGTCGCGCCCGGGGTCCGCGATCGGGTGAACCAGGGTGCGGCGCCCATCCGAGGGGTCGGGCCTGCGGGCGACCAGGCCCGCTCGTTCCAGCCGGCCGAGAAGCTGCGCCATGGCGGCCGAGGACATGCCGGTCTGCTGGGCGAGCCGGGTCGGGTTGGCCGGGCCGGTGCGCAGCAGCAGCTCCAGGCAGCGCCAGTCGGTCACGTTGATGCCCAGCTGCTCGGCGACGGCCGTATGGAACAGGACCACGCCGGTGCCCAGACGGCCGCCCAGCTCGCGTCCGAGGCGCGCCAGTGCCTGCTCGGTGCTCACCTGCGCCCTCTCCGTCACGGGGTTGACTTTACTCCACGATATAGCTAATTCTTTTTAGCTAAAAGAGTTAGTTATCGAGGAGGCTCAGCATGTCCTTACGTGTCCTCGTCGCCGGTGGCGGCATCGGCGGGCTCTGCCTGGCGCAGGGCCTGCGTCAGGCGGGCGTCGACGTCGCCGTCTTCGAACGCGCGCCTTCCCCGTCCGCCTTCCGGGAGGGCTACCGCCTGCACATCAGCCCGGAAGGCAGCCGCGCCCTGCACACCTGCCTGGGCGCCGACCTCTTCGCGACCGTCCAGGCGACCTCGGGCCGTCCGCCCAGGGCCATGAGCTTCCTGACCGAGCGTCTGGCCGAGCTGCTCTCCGTCGAAGTCCTCCCCGACCAGGCCGAACCCGACCCGATAGCCGCGCACCGCTCGGTCAACCGCTACACGCTCAGGCAGATCCTGCTCTCCGGCCTCGACGACGCCACGCACTTCGACAAGGAGTGCACGGGCTACGAACGGCACGACGACGACAAGGTCATCCTTCGGTTCGCCGACGGCACCACCGCTGACGGGACCGTGGTGATCGGCGCCGAAGGCGGCCACTCGGCCGTGCGCGCACAGCTCCTGCCGCACGCCGGACGTCAGGAGACAGGCATGGTCTCCATCGGCGGTCGCCTGCCGCTCACCGGCGAGACGGCCTCCCTGCTCCCGCCGCACCTCGCGCGCGGTCCCGCGTCCATCCTCGCCCCGCACGGCCTCAGCCTGTTCATCGCCACCCATCAGGCCGTCGTGTCCGACCGGCACCGCCACCTCGCGCCGGCCGACGCGGGTGATCAGATCGTCTGGGGGTTCACCGGTCCGCGCGACTCCTTGCCCATCACCCACCACTCGCGGCCGGATCCGCGCCGGCTGGTGCTGGACCACCTGCACGGATGGGACCGGCGGCTGCGCTCGCTCGTGGAGCAGTCGGACCCGGCCACCGTCAACGCCACCCTCCTGCGCACGGCCGTTCCGATCGAGCCCTGGTCACCCAGCAACGTGACCGTGCTCGGAGACGCCATCCACAGCATGCCGCCCTCCCTGGGAATGGGCGCCAACATCGCGCTTCGCGATGCCGAGGTCCTCACCCAGAAGCTGGCGGCCGTACACGATGGGCGCCTTCCGCTGGTGCGGGCCATCGGCGAGTACGAACGGGAGATGCGCGGGTACGGCTTCGCCGCCGTCAGTGCCTCCAACCGGGCCCTCCGCCAGTCGGCGATGACCAACCCGTTCGCCTTCGCCGCGACCAAGGCGGCGATGCGGCTGCTGAACGCCCTCCCCCCGGTCAAGAAGCGGATCTTCCGATGAGGATCGTCGTCTTCGGGAGCACCGGCCGGACCGGCCGCCTCGTGGTGAGCCGAGCGGCTCGCCTGGAACACCAGGTCGTCGCCTTCACCCGTGGCACACCGCCGCCCGACGGCGCGTCACGGGTGGTGATCGGTGATCCGCACGACCCGCGAGCCGTGCGGGAGGCCGTGGCCGGAGCCGATGCGGTGATCTCCACGTTGCCAGGCGGCGACCGCCGCGCGCCGCACTTCGTCGCGGACGCGACCCGGACGATCGTCACCGCCATGTCCGAGCTCGGCGTCCGGCGCGTGGTGGTCACCAGCGCGTATCCCATCGTCGCCGACCGTCCCCGGCCGGCGGTGGGGTTGCTGCGCCTGCTGCTGGCCACGCCCTACGCCGACGTGGCCGCGATGGAGCGGATCGTCTCGTCCAGCGATCTGGACTGGACGATTCTCCGGCTCAACCGCCTCATCGACGGCCCTGCCACAGGCGAACTCAAGGTCAGTCACGACCTGTTCACCCGTCCGCGTGCCCTCCTCCGGACGGATGTCGCCGCCCTTCTCCTCCAGACCGTCCAGAACCCCGACCTGATTCGCATGGCGGTCAACATCAGCGGTTGAGCCAGGGCCTGTCCAGTTCGGGCAGCTCGAACACGACGAACCACCGCAGGATCGAAAATCTCCCTGATCCCGGTGTCGGGGGCGACGGCGGTCATCGCCGCCGCCGTAGCCACCGTCGCCTTCAACGGCGGCGGCATGCTCGCGGTCCGGCTCAGGCCCTGCTCGACCGCCTCGGCCCAGCGCTAGCACCGTCCGGCCTTCAGCGACGGTGTGCACAGGCTGGTGAGCGTCCCCTCGGGCATGGCTCTGTCCATCGGCAAAGAGTTCGCCGGTAAACGCCCGCCGACGGCGTTCATCCTCTACGGCCCTTACACCGGCTCAGCCGACCAGCGCGTCACACTCCTGGACGGCTGAGCCGCGAGGCGGGCCGGGCTGCTCGATCGGACCCCACGCCGCGTCCTGAACGCGCACCGAGTCCGGATGATCCAAGGTCCTGTCATCGTGGATCAAAGGTTCCGACCCTTCCAACCCCTTCTGTCTGATTTGGGGTATTCCACGACGTGGAAACCCTTCGGTCGCCTCCCCTCTACGGGCGCGGCCGGACGTCGACACAGGAGGAAATAATGCGAAGTGAGGGGCAGATGAGTCCCGAGATGCAGCGATGCATCGACGCCTGCATGGAGAGCCACCGGGCCTGCGAGCAGACCATGAGCTACTGCCTGCAGCAGGGTGGCAAGCACGTCGACATGGCGATGATGGGCGCGCTCATGGACTGTTCGGACATCACCCGCATCTGTGCGGACATGATGATGCGCCAGTCGCCGATGGCGATGGAGATGGCTCGGATGTGCGCCCAGGTGGCCACCAGGTGCGCCGAGGCGTGCATGACCATGAGCAGCGACGCGACCATGAAGCGCTGCGCCGAGAAGTGCAAGGCCTGCGCCGAGGCGTGCAGGGCCATGGCGGCCATGCCCGCCTGAGAGCCCGTCCCGTGACAGCCCTGCCCGCGCCGTTCCCGCTCAGGCGAACGGCGCGGGCGTCGGCCTACCGAAGGTCCGCGAAAGACCTACGGGAGAAGGGAACGCGGATGCCCTTGAACGACTCGCTCCGCACGACGTGGATGCCGTCGGCGGTCGCGGCCAGAGCGCGCTCGTGGATGCCGCCGAGCCCACCGGGAGCGAGAACCTGCTCCACCCGGCGCGGCACCCGGCCGGGTCCGGCGGCCGGCGCCCTGGGACGGAAGGTGATGGGTCTGCCGTTCTCCGGGTGCGTGCGCGGTGTCAGCGCCTTCCCGCCGCCGACCTGGCCCGAGCCCTGTCGGCTGAACGGGTTCCCCTTCTGGTAGTCGGCGAAGCAACGTACGACTACCCGCCCGGCGCTCGCCCCTCGGCCGGTGCCGGCACGTCGAGGAGGTCCTTCCACGGCGGGGGCACCTCCTGGAGCGCGCGGAGTTCGTCGTCGGTGGCACCGCGGTCGAGGGCGTGCTTGGCACGTCTGAAGACGGCGCACCGGGCCTCGAGCTCGCGCAGGTCACACGGTTCGATCATGGCGGCCATGGTGCGCCACGGCCGCGGACGGTGACGGCCGACTTGGCGGAGACTTTTCAGTGTGATCTGGTGTGGAACCCCGGGCGTTTACGCCCGGGAGGAAGCGCCAGCGCGGGAGGGCCTCCAGGCCTAAGCGGTGCTCTGACGGTCGGTCTCTGTGGGTAGCTCAGCCTGGCCGCTTCTGGTTCTCGATGTACTCCTTGATGATCGACAGGGGTGCCCCGCCGCAGGACGCGGCGAAATACGAGGGGAGCAGAAATGGCCACCCCACAGATACCGGCGGATGTGGACCGGAAAGTCCTTGCGCAGCAGCCGCGCCGAGACGCCTTTGAGAGAGAGTTGACCAGAGTCGAGAGCGCCACCTTGGGCGGATAGTGCACAAGCAGGTGGACATGGTCGTGCTCGCCGTTGAACTTCACCAGCGTGGCACCGAAGCTGTCGCACACCTCGATCATGATGTCTTCGCAGCGGTGCAGGATCTCGTCGGTGAACACCTTGCGCCGGTACTTGGGCGTGAAGACCCGCATGCGCATGCAGGCTGTAGACCACGCTACGACCCCCCCGGATATCGGGGTTGAGTTCGCAACGCGGTGACATGGACCTGACGATAGTGTGTTCGATGGTGAAACTGGTGGTGCAGGTGAAGCTCCTGCCGACGTCGCAGCAGGCGGCGGCGCTGGAAGCCACCCTGGACGCGGCCAACCGAGCGGCGAATCTGGTCGCGGCACTGGCGTTCCAGCAACACTGTTTCCGCAACTTCGATCTGCGCAAGCACACCTACGATCAGATCAAGGCCGAGTTCGGGCTGGCCGCCCAGGCTGCCCAGCATGTGATCAAGAAGGTGTGCGACGCCTATCGCACCCTGCACGCCAACCTGGCCGCCGGGAACCTGGGCAAGCCCGGATCGCCGCGCCGGGTCAGAATCGAAGCCCGGCCGATCTCCTTCCGGTCGCTGGCGGCCCAGCCGTATGACGACCGGTGCCTGTCCTGGCAGCATGATGCGCGGACGGTGTCGATCTGGACGACCGCCGGGCGGCTGAAAGGGGTGGCCTTCACCGGCTCGGCGCGGCAACTGACGCTGCTGGCCGCCCATCGACGCGGTGAGTCGGATCTGATCTGCCGGGACGGGATGTGGTTCCTGTATGCCACGGTCGAGGTGGCCGGCCGGCCGCCATCGGAACCGGACGGCTTCGTCGGGGTGGATCTGGGTATCGCCAACATCGCCACCACCTCCGATGAGGTCCGTCATTGCGGCAAGGGCTTGAACGCGGTCCGCCACCGTCATCGCCGACTCCGCCGCCGCCTGCAGGCCAAGCAGACCAAGTCCGCCAAGCGGCTGCTGAAACGGCGGCGTCGTAGCGAGGCGCGGTTCGCCGCGAATGTCAACCACATCATCGCCAAAGGCATCGTGACCGAGGCAGAACGCACCGGGCGCGGGATCGCTCTGGAGGATCTCCAGGGCATCCGCGAACGGGTACGGCTTCGCAGGCCCCAGCGGGTCACGCTGCACTCCTGGAGTTTCCACCAGCTCGGAGCTTTCATCGCCTACAAGGCGGTCCAAGCAGGAGTGGCGGTGATTCTCGTGGATGCGGCCTACACCTCACAGCAGTGCTCGCACTGTGGGCATGTGGACAAGCGCAACCGGCCTGACCAGGCCACCTTCATGTGTACGTCGTGCGGTTTCGCTGAGCACGCCGACGTCAACGCAGCCCGGAACATCGCCTCACGCGGTGAGACGGGCTGGGCAGTGAGTCACGCTGCCTGACGCGGACCGGACCGTCGAAGCCATCGACGGCGAGGAGCTGCAAGCTCGGTCGTTTACGGCCGAGAAGCTGACCTGAGCAACTCCACCGTGCCCCGTTCACCGTCCACCCGGACCCAGTCGCCGTCGCGCAGGCGCATGGTGGCGTTGCCGGTGCCGACCACGGCGGGGATGCCCAGCTCCCTGGCCACGATCGAGGCGTGCGACAGGGGCGCGCCCAGGTCGGTCACCACGGCCGCCGCCCGGGGGAACATCGGCGTCCAGCCGACGTTCGTCAGCGTCGTCACCAGGATCTCGCCGGGCCGCAGCCGGTCGCCGTCCTCCGGGCCGGACAGCACCCGGGCCACGCCCTCGACGACGCCGGGGGCGCCGGGGAAGCCGGTCACGGTGTCGCTGACGGGCACGTCGCCGCCCCGCGCGTCGTAGAGGTCCGCGCGTCTGCCGGCGTCGGCGGCCCAGCGGACCGGGTCGAAGTGGCCGACGATCAGCGCCGGGTACGGCGGCAGCGAGGCGTACCTGAGGTAGGTCGCGCGCCGCACCGGGATCCGGGCGAGCGGCTCGGCGGAGCCGCGCAGGACGGCGAGGATCTCGTCCAGATAGAGGTGGAACAGGTCGTCGCCGTGGCCGGTCAGCTCCCCGGCGCGCACCGTGAACGCCCGGAGCGCCCAGAACGCGCGGATGACCTCCGAGCGGGTCGTCTCGCGGTCGCGGACGACCGCGTTCCAGCGCGCCACCCGGGCGCGCATCCTGGCCTCCTGGCGCGGGTAACGGCGCGCGAACCGCGCCCAGGCGGCGTCGCGGGCCTCCTGCTGGCGGGCGAGCAGCGCCGCGGTGTCGTCGCGCAGGTCGCGCAGGCCGGCGAGCGCGCGATCGATCCAGGCGGGGTCCTCTCCCGGGCGCGGGATCGACACCTCGAACTCGTGCGGCCCCCGGTGCCCGTAGACGCGGGCGAACGTGTCGCGGTCGATCTCGCCTCTGGCCAGCCGGCTCAGGCCCATGACGGGGCCGAGGCTGGCGAGCTCGCCGCCGGTGTTGACGCCGGTGAGCATCGCCTCGGCGTCGACGTCGCCCATCATCGCGCGCAGCCGGTCGCGGGTGAAGACGAGCGTCGTGCCGCCCTGCCGACCGGCCGCCTCCAGCATCCGGGAGGCGGTGACGAGGTACGGCTCGACGTCGCTCCCCCACAGGCCGGCCAGCTCGGCCGGATCCGTGGTGGCCGCGATGCGGTCGCGGACGGCCTGGCCGCGCCGCTCGGCGGTGGCCAGGAAGGCGGGCATCTCCCTCAGGTTGGCGCGGACCCGCCCGCGGATCCGGACGGCCATGGGCAGCACCCGCTTGATGATCTCCCAGCGCGAGACCTTCAGCAGCGGCACGTCCAGGCCGGGCGGCACCCTGCCGAAGATCTGCTCGATCGCGCCGAGCCTGCGCCGCATGCCCAGCGCCGCGGCGACCGAGTGGATCACGCTGAGGTTCATGTAGAAGCGGCCGCCGATGTTGCCGACCAGGTCGAAGCCGGGCAGCGCCGAGGCGGACATCGCCTCCTGGATGAACAGCCGGACGAACGACCAGGTGACGGGCGTCATCACGTCGGGGATGGCCTCGCCGAGATTGCCGCCGGTCCACAGGTAGTCGCCCTTGAGGCTGTCGTTCCACTCCTCGACCTGTTCGGTGAGGCCGGTGACGGGCCGGGCCTGGAGGATGTGGAACTCGCCGTCGCGCCTGGCCCACTCCACGTCCATCGGCGTGCCGTACAGCTCCTGGACGCGCGAGCCGATCGCGGCGAGCCGGACGGCCTCCGTCTCGTCCAGGACGGGCGCCTCTCGAAGATCCGCGGGCACCGGCCGCTCGGTGGTGCCGTCAGGCGTGCGTACGGTCATGACGGTCTTGTCGCCGGCGTGCGCCTCGGTGACGGCGCCGGCGGCCACCACGATCGTGTCAGGGGTGACGTGGCCGCCGACGACGGCCTCGCCCAGCCCCCACGAGGCGTTGATCACGGTCCGGTCGCGGGCGCCGGTGACCGGGTCGGCGGTGAACATGACGCCGGCCGCGTCGGCGTCGACGAGCTCCTGCACCACCACGGCCAGCGCGACGTCGTCGTGGGCCACGCCGTTCTGCTCGCGGTAGGCGATGGCGCGGGCGTTCCACAGCGAGGCCCAGCAGCGCCGGACCGCGTCGGGCAGCGCCTCGCCCCTGATGTTGAGAAAGCTGTCCTGCTGCCCGGCGAACGACATGCCGGGCAGGTCCTCGGCCGTGGCCGACGAGCGCACGGCCACGGGGACGTCGTCGCCCAGCCCGGCGTGAGCCTCGCGGATCCGGGCGGCGAGCGTGGCGGGCACGTCGTGCGCGGCGAACAGGTCCGCGATCCGGCCGGCGTCGCCCCGGGCCGCCGCCTCGACGATCCGGTGGTGAAAGTCCGCCACGTACGCGCGGTAGGCGGCGGTCGTGATCAGGAACCCGCCGGGGACGGGCAGTCCGGCCCCGGCCAGCCTGGCCAGGGAGGCGCCCTTGCCGCCCGCTGTGGCGAGATCGGCGGCGGGGTCGTCCAGAGGAAGGACTAAGGCGTCCACGTGACACGCTCCTTACGAGCCCAGGGAGGTCGCGAGCTTGTTTCGCGCGATCTCCACCACGGTGTCGAGATAGCGGGCGGTGGCCCGCGCGATGGCGTGCGAGGCGGCGCCGGACGGCGTCACGCCCGTGCCGATGGCGAGGTCGGCGGTTTCGGCGATCAGCTCCATGAGCCGGTCGTCCGGCATCCGCATGCTCTCCGGCAGGTTGTTGCGGGTGAACAGGAACCCGTAGAGGACGGCGGCGAGCACCGTGAGCTGCTCGCGCGGCGTGCGGTCGGCGCGGGCGGCGTCCTGCTCGCGCAGCTCGCCGAGATACTCCTCGAAGGCCGCGGCCAGCTCCGGCGTGGTCTCACTGTGCCGCTTCTGCCGGTTCAGCTTGCCGAGCACCTCCGAGTCGCCCAGCAGGATCGCCTTCATCAGCGGCCTGCGCACCAGCTCCACGGTGAGCTCCCGGACCAGGTCGCGCAGCGTGGCGGGGGCCTGCTCGCGCACCCCTTCGAGCATGCGCAGCCGCTCGCGGCGCAGCAGCGCGGCGAAGAGCGCGTCACGAGTCCGCCAGTGCAGGTAGATGGTGCCCTTGGCGACCCCTGCCTGCCTGGCCACGTCGTCGATCGTCGTCTTGTCGTAGCCCCAGCGCTCGATCAGCTCGGCCGCCGCGTCGAGGATCCGGTGCGCGCGTTCCAGCTGGCGCGCCGGATCCTGCGGCGGCCGTCCCGCCTTCACCATTCCACCTCACCTTAAATATTTGACTAAATCAGATTATCCGGTCATTTAATGCAAGACAAGGCCGGATGCCGGTCAAGCCGTGGCTTGCGGCGAACGCGCTCTTTTGGTGTGCGCGCGCCGGGAGCCGGTGGAGGGCCGTAGCGTAGTGCCCATGGGTAGAGCGTTCTGGATCGATCAGGAGTTCGACAGAGATCGTGGCGGGCGCTATGCCGTGCACGTACGCAAGAACCTCGAAGAGTTCGAGTGGGGCGACATCGCGCCGGTCAGGTTCGCCTGCGCGGCCTGGCGGCTGGCCACCCCGCCGTCGCTCAACCCCGGCTACGTGCGCTGGGACCGGCGCGTCCTTGAGGCGACGTGCCACCGCAACACCTGGGACGGCACCCTGAACGCGCGGGTCAGGCTGGTCTCGCCCCTTCCCGAGGAGCTCACCCGCTCGCGCGCCTGGTGGCGCGACCGCGGCTGGCTGGGCTGGCAGGAGACGTTCGGCCAGTACGTCGAGCCGACGCAGCAGGACCTGGCCAGGATCCCGTTCCTGCGGGCCACCCTGCTGGTCGAGGTGCCGGTGCCGCTCGACGACCTGCCGCCGGAGCCGGAGGGGCCGCACGACAAGGTCGAGGAGTCGGCCGAGCGAGCCCTGGTGGTGCTGGTACGCGAGCTCAACGCGCTCGTCACGCCGATCCTCGACCAACTCGACTAATGGGATGACCACGAACGTTCACCGGGTCTGATCAACCGAGCGGGACAGTGAGTCCTTCCTCGGCCGCCAGCACCTCACCGCCGAACTCCTTCCGGGCGGCGTCCACGGAGGCGGCCCGGTCGTTGCCCGGCCAGAAGTGGGTGAGCATCAACCGGCGTGCGCAGGAGCGGCGGGCCCAGTGACCGGCCTCCGTGGAGGTGAGCAGATTGCGGGTGGGGCGGTCGGCCTCGCCGTCGCGGTCGGTGGCCTCGACGATGAACAGGTCGGCGTCGCGCCCGAGTTCGGCGAGCGCGGGAGTCGGACCGGTGTCGCCGGTGTAGGCCAGGACGACCCCGTCGGCCTCCAGGCGGATGCCGGCGTTGAGCACGTAGTGCGGCAGCGACAACCCGGTGAGGGCGAACGGCCCCACCTGGTGACCGCCCGGCAGCGGATGCGCGTCGAAGACCGCGTGGAGGTCGACGTCGGGCTCCAACCCGCTGATCCGGTCGAGCACGCCCGGCGGGCAGTACAACGGCAGCCGCGGGCCACCGGGGTCGCCGTAGAAACGCATCCGGAACAACCCGTGCAGGTCGATGCAGTGATCGGGGTGCTCGTGGGTGACGACGACAGCGTCCACCGCGCCATCCGGCCAGTGCGCGAGCAGCCGCGGCAGCGTGGCGTAGCCCAGGTCGAGCAGCAGCCGGTAACCGTCCCAGTCGACCGCGAACCCACTGCAGGCACGGCCCGGCTCGGGAAACGCACCACAACTGCCGAGGACGGTCACTTGCCGCATCCGTACAGGATGCCAGTTCCCCAACGGCACGCCTGCCGACTCTTGCCGTCCGCGCCAGAGTGCCGCGTTTCTGGACGGGTAGATGCGGCGCATGAGATCCGCCCTCGCGGCACTCGCCCTGCTGCTCGCCGCGGGCTGTGCCGTGGACACGGCCGCTCCCGCCCGCGTGGCGGCGCGGTTCCACACCGCGGTGGCCGCGCACCAGGACGAGGCCGCGTGCGCGATGCTGACCCGGCAGGCCGCGAGGAAGCTGCCCGACCCCGGCGAGACGTGCGCCACGGCCCTCGCGGACCTGCGGCTGGGGCCCGGCGGCCGGGTCACCTCGGTCGAGGTGTGGGGCGACGACGCCGTGGTGAGGCTGGCCGGGGACACGGTGTTCCTGCACCGGTTCGCCGATGGCTGGCGGGTGCGCGCGGCCGGGTGCGAGCCGGAGCGCGACCTGCCCTACGACTGCGCCCTGGAGGACTGATGCGCGTCGTGTTCGTGCTGACCCTGGTCATCATCGTGGCGGGCCTGGTGTGGTTCTTCGCGTTGGGGGTGGCTCATCTGTGAGATGGATCCGGGAGAACGCGCTCTCGCTGACGTTCATGACGCTGTTCGTGCTCGCCCTGGCGGGGCAGGCGGTCGCGGGCATGCTGGAGTTCAACGACCAGCAGCTGGTCAACGGCCTGCAGCCGGTCTCGCTCCTCGCGTACGTGACGTCGTCGGCGTTCGCCGTGGACGTGTCGGAGAACTGGCAGTCCGAATACCTGCAGTTCCTGCTGTTCATCATGCTCACGGTCTGGCTGGTCCAGAAGGGGTCGCCGGAGTCGAAACAGCCCGGCGAGGAGGGCCCCGGTTCGGACGAGGAGCAGCTGGTCGGCCCGTACGCGAAACCCCGCTCCCCGGCGTGGGCCAAGTCGACCGGGCTGAGGCTCCACCTGTACGGCAACTCGCTGGGGCTGACCATGGGAACCGTCTTCGTGCTGTCGTGGCTGGCGCAGTCGGTGTCGGGACTGGCGGCCGGCAACGCCGAACGGCTGACCGACCTGCGCGACCCGATCTCCTGGGGCGCGTACATCACCTCGCCGGAGTTCTGGAACCGGTCCCTGCAGAACTGGCAGTCGGAGCTGCTGGCCGTGCTGTCGATGGTGGCGCTCTCCATCTACCTGCGCCAGCGCGGGTCACCCGAGTCGAAGCCGGTCGGGGCGCCGCACAGCGAGACGGGGACCGAGGGCTGACCGGTGACGACGGCGACGACGCGGGTGCCGTCGGCGAAGGCACCCTGCCGTACGCGATCGACCAGGCCGTAGAGCATCTTCGCGACGTACACCCCTTCCACCTGATATTTGGCGATAAATCCGTCCAAGGCGGGTGTTGACCGGGCGTACCCGCCGAAGTGGTAGTCGAGGTCCACCGACCAGTTGTCCCAGACCCGCCCATACGCCTCACGCTGCAGCCGGGCCACCTCGTCCACGAGGAAGCCCGCCCCCTTCAGCACCGCGAACCCGATCGCCCGCTTGCCGGGCGGCAGCCCCGCCGCGATGCCGGCCAGCGTGCCCCCGGTGCCCACGGGACAGCAGACCACGTCGTAGTCGTCCGCGATCTCCCCCGGCAGCTCGGCGCAGCCGCGCACGGCCGCCGCGTTGCTGCCGCCCTCCGGCAGGACGAACACCTCCCCCCACTGCTCCCGCAGCCGGGCCAGCACCTCAGGCGTGTCCTTCAGCCGGTAGGCGGCCCGGTCGAGATAGGTGAGCGTCATCCCGCAGGCGGCGGCGTAGGCGAGCGACGGGTTGAGCGGCAGCCGCTCCTCGCCGCGGATCACCCCGATCGTCTCGAAGCCGTGCCGCCGACCGGCCGCGGCCACCGCCCGGATGTGGTTGGAGTAGGCGCCGCCGAAGGTGAGCACGCGCGCGTGGCCCAGGTTGTACCTGAGCTTGCGTGTCTTGTTGTCGTCGTGCTTGAGCAGCACCCGGACGGAGGTGGTCGCGGGATCCAGCAGTTCCTCCACTCGCGCTAGTCTACGGAAGGTCGATTGTTGAGGAGTGTTCGGTTATGCGCGTTGTTGAAGCTTTCCGTACGGCCTTCGGCGCGGATCCGGCGACGGTCTGGCACGTTCGCGGTGCCCTGGGGCGTCACGGCCGCCATCAGCCCGCGCGCCGACCGGACGATCCGCCTGCTGTCGCTCCAGTCCTCCCCCGACCCGATCACGATCACCGAGCACGGCGACGCCCAGGGCTGGACCCGCTACGTCGTGGGCGTGCTCGCGATGCTGGGCGACCGGGTGCCGGGCGCCGACATCGCGATCGACGGCGACGTCCCACAGGGCGCCGGGCTCAGCTCCAGCGCCGCGCTGGAGGTGTCTGTCGCCGCCGCCCTCAACGACCTGCACGACCTCGGCCTGACGCCCATGGAGCTCGCCCTGCTCGGACAGCGCGCCGAGAACGACTTCGTCGGCATGCCGTGCGGCATCATGGACCAGGCCGCCTCGGCGCTGTGCGAGGAGGGCCACGCGCTGTTCCTCGACTGCCGCTCGCTCGGCCACCGCAGGGTCCCGCTCGACCTGGCCGCCCACGGCCTGCGCCTGCTCGTCATCGACACCCGGGTGCACCACGAGCACGCGGGCGGCGAGTACGCCAAGCGCCGGGCCGAGTGCGAGTCGGCGGCCCGCAAGCTCGGCGTGGCCGCGCTGCGCGACGTCACCGACCTGGCCGGGGCCCTCGACCGGCTGCAGGGCGCCGAACGCAGGCGCGTCATGCACGTCGTCACGGAGAACCACCGGGTCGAGGCACTCGTCGGCCTGCTGCGCGCCGGCGCCGTGACCGAGATCGGCGCCCTGCTCAACGCCTCGCACCTGTCGCTGCGCGACCAGTACGAGGTGTCGTCGCCCGAGCTGGACCTCGCGGTCGAGGCGTCACTGCGCGGCGGGGCGCGCGGCGCCCGCATGACGGGCGGTGGCTTCGGCGGGTCCGCCGTCGCGCTCGTCGCCGAGGACCGCCTCGACTCCGTCCGGCGGTCCGTCGAGGACGCCTACGCCGAGCGCGGCTGGCAGGCCCCTCGGTTCCTCCCCGCCGTGCCCTCCGCCGGCGCCTCACCCGTCGCCTTCTGACCCGCCGCCGACCGGACCGCTCCTCCCCGCGGCGCCGCGCCGGAGGAGTGTCCGTCTAGAGGGGCGGGAAGTCGGGCAGACGGCGTTCGAGGAAGCTGCCCACGCCCTCGGCGAAGTCGGGCCGGCCGAAGGAGGTGACCATCTCCTCCACGGCGGTCTTGGCCGACGCGTCGAGGGTGACGTTCCAGTCGTTCCAGACCTGGCGCTTGATGATCGCCATGGACACGGGCGAGCTGTGCACCGCGAGCTCCCGCGCGTAGTCCTGGGCCTCGGCCAGCAGCGACTCTCCCGGCACCGCGCGGTTGACCAGTCCGAGCTCGAACGCCTCGGCGCCAGTGAACGTGCGGCCGGACAGCAGGATGTCCATCGCCCGCTGCTGCCCCATGATCCGCGGCAGGATCCAGGACAGGCCGTACTCGGCGACCAGGCCACGGCGCGAGAAGGCGGTCGTCCACTTGGCCTCGGCGGCGGTGAACACCAGGTCGCAGACGAGGGCGTGCACCATGCCGAGCCCGGCGCAGGCGCCGTTGACCGCGGCGACGATCGGTTTGCGGATCGTGGTCGGGTACGTGTTGGGACGGGGGTCGGGTTCCTCGTCGTACGCGCCGGTCTGGATGTCGTTGAGCATCTGGAAGTCCGCCCCCGAGCAGAAGCCCTTGCCGGCGCCGGTCACCACGACGGCCCGCACCTCGGGGTCCTTCTCGGCCTCTTCCAGCAGGTCGAAGTAGCGCCGCCCCATCGCGTCCGTCCAGGCGTTGAGCCGGTCGGGGCGGTTGAAGGTCAGGGTGAGCACGCCGCGGTCGACCGAGGAGAGAACGAGTTCAGCCATGGAGTAACAGAACCATGTTCTATCCCTCGGACGCAAGGCGGGCTCCTCAGCGGTGGTGGACGTAGGCGGGTGTGAGCGCGCGGTTGTCGTAGTAGCGGTGGAAGACCGGTGTGACCCCGCCCGAGATGGGCGGGACGATCCACGACCAGTCGGCCGGGCACACGCGCCCCGCCTTCTCCTCCCTGGCCAGGTGCGTGAGGAAGCGGGCCGACTCCGTGTGGTGGTCGGTCATCGTCACCCCGGCCCGCTCGAACGAGTGCAGCACCGCCACGTTCAGCTCCACCAGCGCGTGGTCGCGCCACAGCGACCGCTCGGTCGAGGTGTCGAGGCCGAGCCGCTCGGCCACCGCCGGAAGCTGGTCGTAGCGGGTGACGTCCGCCAGGTTGCGGGCGCCGATCTCCGCGCCCATGTACCAGCCGTTGAACGGCGCGCACGGGTAACAGAGGCCGCCGATCTCCAGGCACAGGTTGGAGATCGCGGGCACGGCGTGCCAGCGCAGCCCGAGCTCCTCGAACCACCGGTACTCCGGATGGACGATGGGCACCTCCAGCACGGCGTCGCCGGGCAGGTTGCAGAGCAGTCGCCCGCCCTCGGCGGTCTGGACGACCAGCGGCAGCACGTCGAACCGGCCACCCGCGCCGCGCCAGCCGTGCGCCCGCACCCGCTTGGTGAAGTCCACGTAGCGCGGGTCGCCGGTGATCGCGCCGTCGGCGTCGCGGTATCCGGCGTAGCGGATGAGCTGCTCGTTCAGCACCCGCGGCCCCGGCGCCCCGGGCGCGTCGGGAGGGAACACGGTGATCGTGGGCCGGATCCTCCCCTCACCCGTCGCCTCGCGCAGGTGGGCCACGCACTCGATCGCCACCCCTTCGGCGCTGCGGACCTGCCTGCGGTCGCGCACCTTCAGCGACCGCCAGTAGAGCCGCCCGATGCAGCGGTTGCTGTTGCGCCAGGCCACCCGCGCGCCGAACTGCAACTCCTCGTAGGTGTGCGTGTAGGTGCCGTGGCGGGCGATCTCGCCCGCGACCTCCCGCACCCGTGGCCGCGGGTCGCCCGCGGCGGGATTCTCCTCGTGGAAGAGCCTGACGAAACGCTCCGCCTCACGGAGGTCGATCGCCCGGTCGACGGTGGGCACGGCGATGGCATCGAGGGAACGCAGGGACCTGATCCAGGTACGCACGCAGTAACCAGCACTTTTCCGGTAGACGGAGCACCCCGCCGATTCCGGGTCGGCGACGCCCTCCTGCCGGCGGCGCCCTTTCCACACCGCCCACATGGATGCCCGCGGCTGCCGCGCCCTTCGCGGGCACGGCTTCCCCATCCTTCCTCGTGATCCCGGGTTTGTCCCGGCAAATGGAAAATCGCGTGACCTTAGAGATACAAAGCGTGACATCACCGCTCGACGTCAGGGCGCGCCGCACTGGCGGTGACGCCCCCTACGCAGTCAGTTGTTGTTTCCAACTGGCTGCGATATCGTCCATGAACCAGTTAGTTGGAAAATCAAACTCGGAGGCTGCTCTTGCGTCCCCCAGGCACTCCGGCCGCCCTCTGGGTCCTGAACACCTGCGCCGTGGCGCTCGCGCCCCTGCCCGTCCCCGCCGGCCGGACCGGCTCCAGGCACGCGCATCCGGTCCGGAGCGGCTCGTGACTCCTCCCGGTGCGCTGCTGCGAGCGGCCCCCTTGGACGATCTGATCGAGACCGGCGCGCATCTGCGGGGTTTCGGCGGCGTCCACGGTGGGCTGACCCTTCACGATCCCGCCCGAGTTCGTGGCGATCTCCACGTCCATGGAGATCCGTCCCGTCGGCCCGAACCGGCCGTACGCGGGCGGCGCCGAGCCCGAGCTGACCGCGTGGATCAGGCTGCTGGAGGACGACGAGCCGCCGGACGTCCACCGGCTGGCACTCCTGATGGACGGCCTGGCGCCCTCCTATGCGGCCGTCCTGTCGGAGCTCGCCTTCCTCCCCACCGTGGAGTTCGCCGTCAGGCCCGCCATCGGACTCCTGCGGACCGCCTCACCGTGGGTCCTGCTGCGGGCCCGTACGCATCGAGCGAGCGCCGACGGCTGGGTCGACGAGGGCATCGATGCCTGGGGACCGGACGGCGACCATCTCGGCAGCGCCAGGCAACTGCGCCTGGTACGGCCCATGTGAAGGAGTGAGCCTTGTTCTCTCCAGCCCGGCACAGCGAGTTCGACGACGAAAGGAAGGCGGGATCATGCGCGACGCGGTGATCGTAGAAGCGGTTCGCACTCCGGTGGGCAAGGGCAAGCCGGGAGGGGTGCTGCACGACGATCATCCCGTCGACCTCCTCGCCCGCACACTCCAGACGCTGGTCGAACGGGCGGGCATCGACCCGGCGCTGGTGGACGACGTCATCGGCGGCGTCGTGACGCAGGCCGGCGAGCAGGCCGTCAACATCACCCGTACGGCCGTCCTGGCCGCCGGGTTCCCCGAGAGCGTGCCCGGCATGACCGTCGACCGGCAGTGCGGCTCGTCCCAGCAGGCGTTGCACATCGCCGCGCAGGGCGTGCGGAGCGGGGCGTACGACATCGCGATCGCCTGCGGTGTCGAGTCGATGTCGCGGGTCCCGATGGGCTCGGCCATCCTGCCGGGCAGCGACCCGTTCGGCCCGATGACGGCCCGGCGCTACCCGGACGGCCTGGTCGGGCAGGGCGTCAGCGCCGAACTGATCGCCGCCCGCTGGGGCCTGTCCCGGGCCGAACTGGACGCCTACGCGTGCGAGTCGCATCGGCGCGCCGCCGAGGCGTGGAAGAACGGCGAGTTCGACCGGGAGGTCACCTGGGCCGGCGTCGACGAGACCATCCGCCCGGGCAGTTCGCCGGAGATCCTCGCCGGTCTCAAGTCCGCCTACCACGACCCGGCGATCGCCGGCCGTTTCCCGGAGATCGGCTGGAAGATCACCGCGGGCAACGCCTCCCCGATCAACGACGGCGCCGCCGCGGTGCTGGTCATGGGCGCCGACACCGCCGAACGGCTCGGGCTGCGGCCGCGCGCCCGTTTCCACTCCTTCGCCGTCGTGGGCGACGACCCGCTCCTCATGCTGACCGCGATCATCCCGGCCACCGAGAAGGTCCTGGCCCGCGCCGGCCTGACGCTTTCGGACATCGACCTGTTCGAGGTGAACGAGGCGTTCGCCTCCGTGGTGCTGGCCTGGGCCCGGGAGACCGGCGCCGACCCGTCCCGGGTCAACGTGCGCGGCGGAGCGATCGCCATCGGTCACCCGCTGGGCGCCAGCGGCGCCCGCATCATGACCACCCTGCTCCACGCCCTGGAGGACCGCGACGGCAGGTACGGCCTGCAGACCATGTGCGAGGCCGGCGGCATGGCCAACGCCACTGTCATCGAGAGGCTCTGATCACGACCCGGTCAGGCCCGGGATCCACCCCGGCTAAGCTGCGCAGCATGCCGAAGGACGCACGACCGCGCGAGTGCTCCATCGCCGACGCCCTGGACCTGGTCGGCGAGCGGTGGAGCCTGCTCGCCATTCGCGAGCTCAGCTACGGCGTCCGGCGTTTCGACCAGATCGTCCGCAACACCGGCGCGCCCCGCGACATCCTCACCACCCGGCTCCGCAAGCTGGAGGACGGTGGGATCATCCAGCGCGAACGCTACAACGATCATCCCGTCCGGCACGAGTATCACCTCACGCCCGCCGGCGTGGAGCTGTGCGACGTCCTGATCGCACTGATGAAGTGGGGCGATCGTCACCTGCACCCCGACGATCCTCCCGTCCGGTGGCACCACTCCTGTGGTCAGCCCCTTGATCCGCTGCTGGTCTGCCGCCACTGCGGCGGCGAGGCCCGGGTGGGAGCCCACACCCCCACCGGCCGAGGCGCCCTGACCTCCTGACGCCCGCGCCGGCGATCTCACCGGCTCCCGGAACGACTGTCCCCGTCCTGGATCTAGCCCGTTTACCTGGCGTGGCTCCCGACTTGGCCCCCTTCGATCCCTCAGCCGATCACGGCCTTGGCACAGGGCTAACTCGCGAGGACTTCAAACGATCTTGTCGGTGGTGGCGTTTACGCTCCCCGTTCATGAGCAGCGACGAGACTCGCACCGTACGTCTGACGGTCGAAGTCGCCGACTGCGGCATCGCCGGTCTGCAGGACAGGGAACTCGACGGGTATGCCGACACACCAGCCCAGTCCGTTGGGTTCATCGAGGTCGAGAAGGGTTGGGTCACCCTCCGCGTCACCCATCAGCGGGGGCCTGCCGACTTCACTGTGACGATCGCTGACCGGGACCCCGGGGCAGATCTCGCCACCTATGAGGACATCGTGGAAATTAGCTACGTGTCCAGGTCGGGCGAAGTGGAGATGAGCGGGTTCGCCCATGACGACGTTGTGATGTGTCCCCTTCCTCCTCTCCATGCTGGGCCTGGGACCTACCGCATGCGGTATCACGTCAAGGACATGGACTGGGAAGGCGCGAGGGAGGACGGCGTCGACAACCACTACCTTCAGATATGGCCCGCCCCCCTTGAGGACCCCGTTGTCGTCAAGGCCACGAGTGACGCTTCTCAGTACTTTTCAGATCCAGAGAAGTTCAAGCGCGACCGAGGATTGTGAGCATGCGCCGGCCCATCCACACATCCGGCCTGCCCGTCCGCCGTCGTCCCGCCCGCCGGGTAGCGGGCCAGCCGCAGGGCTGCCCGGCCGCGCGCCTGGCGTCAGGGCCGTGATGCTGGCTCCCGGAACGACTCAGGCCCTCCCACCTGCTGCCGGTGAGAGGGCCTGAGCTACCAACCTCTTAGTTGATCACAGCTCCCGCGATAGGACTCGAACCTATAACCTGCCGGTTAACAGCCGGCTGCTCTGCCGTTGAGCTACGCGGGATCGAACATCTGCGCTGCCTGCAGGGGGTTAGGGCCCCTCCGGTCGGCGCACGACTACATTAGCGCACTCGGGGAGTGCGTGTCGCATCCTGATCGGGGTAGAGCCGGAGACAGCGGAGGTGCAAAATGCGCTATCGAATGACATTCGTTGTCGGGCTGGCTGTCGGTTACGTGCTGGGCAGCAAGGCCGGCCGCGAGCGCTATGAACAGATCAAACAAGCGGCCCAGCGTGTCGCGGACAACCCGAGGGTCCAGGGGGCCGCGGGAGTGGTCGGCGCGCAGGTGTCGAAGGCGGCCGACGTGGCCAGACACAGGGTGGGTGACACACTGCAGCATCGGATCCCGTTCCTGGGCGACAAGGAGCAGCAGGACGACGGCACGGGCTGGCCCAAGGACCGACCCGAGCCGCACAAGGCCGAACAGCAGGCCGGCAAGACCGGCATCCCCTACTGACGGCCGGGCGCGGCATGGGCGTGTGCCATCACACGCCCATGCTGCGCCGCACTCCTTCCAGGGCCTGCTCCGCCTGAGCGCGAAGTCCGGGGTCGTCGGGGTCGAGATCGTCGTCGAAGACGAGAGTCCAGCCGAGCACCTCGCCGCCGGGCCTGCGCCGGGCGACCAGCCGCACCCCGCCCCGGGGCAGCAGGACCCGCTTGTTCACCACGATCGTGGAGTTGACCCGCTCGCGGAGGGTCTCGGGCAGCAGCCGCGGCTCGCCGACCCGCTCACGGTGCGACCGACCGTCCGCGGTCACCACGCGCAGCCCCTCGTCGTCCCAGCTCGCCCGGTCGATCGTCTCGTACGGCACGCGGGTCCCGTCGGACAGGAACAGCGCCCGATCGGTCGCCACCACGTAGCCGCCGTCGGCGCCGGCGAAGGTCAGCACCCGCTCCCCCGGCTCGGTGGCCAGGCTCTTGCGGACGTCGGACGGCAGGCGGCGCAGGAAGCTCATGCCCCAACGGTATCCGCGAGCAGGTCCAGGGTGAGCGCCGCGCTCCAGGAGAAGTCACGGCACCCCCGGCCGCTGCCGTCGAACGGGTCGAAGCACTCGCGGAAGCCCGCCTGCCGGACGAGCCGCAGGGTGCCGTTGGTGAGCTGCTCACGCAGCGGCGCGAGGTCGTGCACGGCGGCCGCCCGGCGCAGCAGCCAGTTGGTGTTCACCCAGGAGGGGCCGCGCCAGTAGCGGGTGCGGTCGAACTGGGTGGCGCGGATCTCGCAGCTGGGCACCGGGTAGCCGGTCGCGCCCATGAACCGGGCCGACTCGAGGATCTCGACGATCGCGCTGACGTGTTCGCCCGGCAGCCCCGGGTCGAGCAGAGGGCCGAACCCGCCGACGGTGCGGACCCGGATGAGCCGGTCGGCCCGCAGGTCGCGGGCGTAGAAGCAGCCGTCCCAGAGGCGGTCGAGGAGGGCCCGCCTGATGCGCTCGGCCCGCTCGGCGTGCGGCGCCGGGTCGGCCTGGGCGAGCGGCGCCAGCTCGGCCATGGCCTGGCAGGAGGCGAGCCAGATCCCGTTGAACATCGGGTCCTCGATGGCGAACGGGTGCTCGTCCCGCAGGTACTCGGCCCGGTAACCGGCGTTGCGGTAGCGCAGGGCCAGCCAGACGTAGCGGTCGTGGTCGCTGTCCGGGTGCCGCTCGTCCAGATCGACGTTGCGGTAGCCGTACCTGATCTCGGGCAGGGCGGCGAGCGCGGAATCCCAGACAGGGCTGTCGTCCATGCCCGACTCCCAGGGATGCACGATCGCGGCCAGGCCGGCACCGCCCAGGTCGCGGGCGGCGGCGAGGTAGCCGTCCTGCGCGGCCAGCGCGGGGTAGGCCCGCCGGACGAAGTCGGCGTCGCCGGTGTGCCGGTAGATCCACCACAGGGCCAGCCCGTGCAGCGGCGGGGCGGTGAGTCCCGAGGTCAGCAGCCGCGGCGCGGCGTCGTGGTCGTGCGAGCGCCAGACGGACGGCCCCGGGAAGTACGCCTCGGGGGTGTGGAAGACGATGTGCGGGACCATCCCGGTGGCCCACTGCCCCCGCAGCAGGCTGAGCAGCTCGGCACGGGAGCGGTCGGGGCGGTACCGAGCCAGCCCCATGGCGATGAAGGCGGAGTCCCAGCTCCACTGGTGCGGGTAGAGCCCTGGCGCGGGCACCGTGGCGGCGCCCGTCCAGTTCGCCTCGAGCACGGACAGGGCCTCGCGCCCGAGCGCGGCGTCGTCGACCGCGGGCCGCGCCTCCATCAACCCACTATGCGCCGGTATGCGGGCGGAAGCTACGTTCTGGCGAACCACTTCGTGAGGAGCACGACGCCGAGCGCGGCGGCGCCGAGGATGAGCACCCACTTGAGCAGGCTGAAGACGAAGCCCATGAGAGGGCCGAGGAGGAAGAGCGCGGCGACGATGACCGCGGCGACCATGATGATGCGTCCCATGTCCGTGACAATAAGAGATCATTTAAGTCATTTGCAGGCGACACAGGGTTGAATCAGGGACAAGTCAGGGTTCGCCGAGTACTACGCAGGAACCAACCCGACACGGCGGCCGTTGTCCGGGTTGAGCGGGTATCGGGGGCCCGGTTCACGGGGAGCGTGATGAGTCTGGGACCACCCATGAGCAGGGAGGGCGCCGAACACGCGTTGCGCGCCCGGGCCGACGAGCGTGACCGCATCTCGGGAGACCTGCTCGACCTGGAGTCGCACACCACGTACCAACTGCTCAAGGGCTCGTCCCTGCGCGGGGCGACCCAGCGGCGGTGGGCCTCGGCGCAGGCCGCGCTGGCCGCACTCTGGGTGCTCCACAACGCCTACCGGGGCGTGCTCCGGGACGCCGAGCGGATCAGGGCCACGCGCAGCCGGATGGGCGCCGAGCAACTGGCCGAGCTGACGGCGCTGCTCGCCGGGCCGTCCGTGGTGCTGAAGGCCGCCGCCAAGCCCGTCGAGCAGCGCTCCCTGTTACCCGCGACGGACGAGCGGCTCACCCTCGACCAGGCCGTGCTCCGGATGGACGCGGCCTTCCAGGAGGCCACGGACGCGCTGGCGGAGATCGACGCCGCCTGGTCGGCCGCCCTCCCGGGCCTCGACGCCGCGGCCACCGACCTGCGGACGGTGACCGGCCTGAGAGATCGGCTCGGCGAGCCGCTCGACCTGGACCTGACGGCGAACGAGCTGAGCCGGATGCGCGCCGCCGCCCTGGAGGACCCGCTCGGCTCGCCCCCGGCGGAGCACGAGCTGAACCGGATCACCACCCTGCTCGCCCGCTGCCGTGCCGACCTGGAACAGGCCCTGCGGGCCAGGGAGGAGTACGGCAGGCGGCGTGAGGACCTGGCGGCCGCGCTCGACCGGGTACGGGCCGCGGAGAGCGATGCCCGGCTGGCCCACGGCGCGGTGGTCGTCAAGATCGCCCTGCCTCCGCAGGCCGCCCCCAGGAGCGCGATGTCCGAGCTGACCGGCGAGCTCGACGCCCTGGACGTCTCGACCGAGGGCTGGCTGCGGCGGGCCGCCCGGCTGACCGCCCTGGAGCGGGCCGCGCGAGAGGCGGCCGACCAGGCGCGCACCACGGCGAAGGCGTTGTACGGGCTGGTCGCCCGGCGAGACGAACTACGCGGGCGGCTCGGCGCCTGCCAGGCGATGGCGGTGCGCAAGGGCCGGGCCGAGGACCCGCAGGCCGCCCGGCTGTACGAGCGGGCGCGGTCACTCCTGTGGACCGCCCCCTGCGACCTGACGAAGGCGGCCGAGGCCGTCGACCTCTACCAGAGTTCGATCAACGGAGGCGGACGATGACCAGTTGCCGGCAGCCCGGCTGCACCGGCACCATCGAGGACGGCTACTGCGACCTGTGCGGTCACGCGGAGAGCGCCGCGGCGCCGCCGCCCGTGGCGGCCTCCTCGTCGTCCCCCGCGGGCGACTCTCCGCACACCCGGCCGGTGAGCCGGCCCACGACGACCCCCGTCAGCAGCGGACGGTCCCGGGCGGGCGTGCTGGCCGAGCTCGCCGACCTGCCCTCGGTGCCCTACCGCGACCCGGCGAGCGCCATCATGGCCGATCCGCAGGTGGCCGAGGAGAAGCGGTTCTGCGCCAACCCGGCCTGCGGAAAGCCGGTCGGACGGTCCCGGCAGGGGCGGCCCGGGTTACCCGACGGGTTCTGCCCGCACTGCCGCACGCAGTTCTCCTTCACCCCCAAGCTGGGCAAGGACGAGCTGGTCGCCGGCCAGTACCGGGTGCTGGGCTGCCTGGCCCACGGCGGCCTCGGCTGGATCTACCTGGCCGCCGACGAGAACCTGGACGGCCGCTGGGTGGTGCTCAAAGGCCTGCTCAACACCGCCGACGCCGAGGCCCTGGCCGCCGCCGAGGCCGAGCGCAGGTTCCTCACCACCGTCGACCACCCGAACATCGTCAAGATCTTCAACTTCCAGCGCTCGGCCGGGCTCGGCTACATCGTCATGGAGTACGTCGGCGGCCAGTCACTGCACGAGCTGCGCCGCCAGGGCCCGCTGCCGCTGCGCGAGGCCCTCATGTACGGGCGCGAGGTCCTGCGCGCGTTCGGCTACCTGCACGAGCAGGGCCTGGTCTACTGCGACCTCAAGCCGGCCAACGTGATCCGGGTGGGCAAGCGGCTCAAGCTCATCGACCTGGGCGCGGTGCAGCGGCTCGGCTCGCCGCCCGGCACGTCGTGGGCCACGGTCGGCTACCACGCGCCCGAGCTGGACACCCACCCCTCGTCGGTGCCCTCCGACCTCTACACCGTGGCCAGGACGCTCGCGGTGCTGGCCATCCCGTCGTTCAGCCCGGCCAAGGGCGGCGTGACCGCCCCGCTGCCGGACGACTGCGGCAACGAGTCCTTCGCGCGGCTGCTCCGGCGGGCGACCGCGGCCGACCCGAACGCCAGGTTCCAGAGCGCGGAGGAGATGGAGGCCCAGCTCGTCGGCGTGCTGCGCGAGGTCAGCGCGATCGCCGACGGCGTGCCCTACCCCGCGCACTCCCCGCTGTTCGGGCCCGAGCGGGTCGCGGCGGGGGCGGCGCTGTCCGCCGACCAACGGACGATCTTCGACCCGCTCGACCCGCGCGAGGCGGCCGAGGCGCTGCCGGTGCCGCTCGCGGACCCGGCGGATCCGGCGGCCGGTGCGCTGGCCGGTCTGGTCGGCCACGAGCCGGAGGAGCTCGTCGCCCAGGTGGCGGCGATGGCCAGGACGCCGGAGACCCTGCTGACCAGGGCCAGGCTGCTCGCCGAACAGGGCTCCGACCAGGCCGTCCAGGCCCTGGACGAGGCCGAGCGGACGCTGCCCGGCGACTGGCGCGTCACCTGGTATCGCGGCGTGCTGGCCCTGGCCCAGGGCCAGGCCGCGCGGGCGGTCCCGCTGTTCGACGCGTGCGTCTCCCTGCTGCCCGGCGAGCTCGCGGCCAAGCTGGCACTGGCCTTCGCCCTGGAGTGCTCCGGCCAGAACCCGGTCCGCTGGTACGAGACGGTGTGGCGGACCGACCACGGCCACGTCAGCGCCGCCTTCGGGCTGGCCCGGGCCGGGCGGGTGGCGGTGCTCGACGAGGTGCCCGTGACTTCGAGCCACCGGATCGCCGCCCAGCTCGCCCTCGTGGCGTCCGTCGCCAGGCAGCCCCAGCCGGACATGGTCCGGCCCGAGCAGCTGACCGCCGCGGCCGACCGGCTGGAGCGCCTGCCCGACCTGGCTCCGCGCCGCCGCGAGTCGATGACCGCCGAGCTGCTCCAGACCGCGCTGGCCTGGCTCGACACCGCTGGCTCCCCGCCCGCCGGGCTGAAGGTGGCCGGCGCCGCCTTCACCGAGCCCGGCGTGCGCAGACGGCTGGAGGGCATCTTGCGCAAGCTGGCCGTCGCCGCCGACTCCCGCCACGAGCGGCACGCCCTGATCGACCAGGCCAACGCCGTACGCCCCAGGACGTGGCTGTGAACTGCCCGGTCTGCGAGGCTCCGGTGCTGGCCGGAGACTCCTTCTGCGAGGCGTGCGGCCAGCGGCTCGACGCCCCGGCCTGCGCCGGCTGCGGCGCGCCCGCCGTGGACGCCGACGGCTACTGCGAGCGGTGCGGCCTGCGCCAGCCCACCGGCCGCGACCACGCCGAGATCGAGCTCGCCGGCGGCGCGGCCGGGGTGACCGACAAGGGCCTGCGCCGGGCCCGCAACGAGGACGCGATGGCGCTGCTGTCCACCGGCACGGCGACCGTCGCGGTGGTCTGCGACGGCGTGGGCAGCTCGCCGCGCGCCGACGAGGCCTCGGCCGTGGCGGTGGAGACGGCGGCCGCCGCCTTGGCCCGCGGCGCCTCCGCCGTGGAGGCGTTCGAGCTGGCCGGACACGCGGTGACCAAGCTGGCGAGCTCCGTGGAGCACGCCCCCGCCTGCACGTACGTCTCGGCGGTGGTCACCGGCGGCGAGATCACGATCAGCTGGGCCGGCGACACCCGCGCCTACTGGCTGCCCGCGGGCGAACCCCTGACCACCGACGACACCCGCCCGGTGGGCGCGCCACCGGCTGCGATCGGCACGGAGCCGACCGGCGAGCCGCTGACCGAGGACGACGCCGCGCCGACCGGCGAGATCACCGCCTGGCTCGGCGCCGACGCGGGCGACGTCGAGCCGCGCGTGCGGACCCTGACCCCGGCGGGACCGGGGCTGCTGCTGGTCTGCAGCGACGGCCTCTGGCGCTACCTCGCCGGATACGCCTTCCCCCGGTCCGGCACGCCGCTCGAAATGGCCCGCGCGATGCTGCGCCACGCGCTCGACTCCGGCGGCCAAGACAACGTGACCATCGTCCTGATCCCCCTAGGAGGACCGCATGGGTGACCAGCCCACCTTCAGCCTGCACATCGACCAGAACAAGTTCCTGTCCACCGACGGGCGCGAGGTCCACGCCATCCTCACCATCGGCTCCACCGGAGCGGTCACCACGACGTCCGCCACCCCCGCCGAGGCCGCCGAAGTGATCATCGTGGACACGTCGGGCTCGATGAGCGGCGGGAAGATCCGCGAGGCGCGGCAGGCCGCGGCGACGGCCGTGCAGAGTCTGCGTGACGGCGTGTTCTTCGCCGTGGTGTCCGGGACCGACACGGCCAGGGTGATCTACCCGCATGGCCGGCAGCTGGTCCGCGCCTCGCGCGCCACCCGTACCGAGGCGCAGAACGCCATCGGCCGGCTGAGCGCCAACGGCGGCACGTCCATCGGGCAGTGGCTGCTGCTGGCCGCCGACCTGCTGGCCGCCCATCCCAACGCGATCAGGCACGCCATCCTGATGACCGACGGGCAGAACAACGAACGCGCCGACGTGTTCGCCGCCGCGCTGGCCCGCTGTGAGGGCGCGTTCGTCTGCGACAGCCTCGGCGTGGGCGCCGACTGGGCGCCCGGCGAGCTGCGGAAGGTCGCCGAGGCACTGCTCGGCACCTTCGACTTCGTCAGGAACCAGGGCGACCTGGCCGACTTCTTCCGCAAGATCACCCAGACGTCGATGAGCAAGACGCTGGCCGAGCTGGTGATGCGGGTGTGGGTGCCGCAGACCGCGACGCTCAAGTTCGTCAAGCAGGTCTCCCCCACGCTGCTCGACCTGACCGGCAAGCGCACCGACGTGAACCCGCTGACCGGCGACTACCCCACCGGCTCCTGGGGCGCGGAGGAACGCGAGTACCACCTGTGCGTCGAGGTGCCGCCCGGCCAGGTCGGCAGCGAGATCCGGGCCGGTTGGGTGAAGCTGCTGCGGCCCGACACGCAGGAGGTCCTCGCCAGCGGCAACGTCCTCGCGCAGTGGACCGACGACCTCGCCGCCTCGACCCAGATCAACCGGAAGGTCGCCCACTACACCGGCCAGGCCGAGCTGCACGAGCTGATCCAGGACGGCCTGAGCGCGCGTGCCGCCGGCCAGGTCGAGGTCGCGACCGCCCGCCTGGCCAAGGCCAGGCAACTGGCCACGGAGTCGGGCCGCTCGGACACCGCGCGGCTGCTGGACAAGGTCGTCGAGGTCGACCCGCACAGCGGCACCGCCCGGCTGCGGCGCGGCGTGGACAAGGCGGACGAGATCGAGCTCGACACCGGCTCCGTCCGTACCAGCCGGCTGCGCAAGGACGGGGAGGGCAGCTGATGGCGATCTGCCCCCAGGGCCACGCGTCCGGCGCCGACGACTACTGCGACACCTGCGGCAGCCAGATGGCCGGCGCCCCGGCCCCCGCCGCATCGCCCACCTCGCCCGCCTCGGCTCCGGCGGAGGCGGCCGCCGAGAGCTGCCCGATCTGCCGGACGCCGCGCGCCGGGCAGTTCTGCGAGGTGTGCGGCCACGACTACAGCGGCGGCACGCCCGTCCAGGTGCCGTCCACCGGCGCCCGCTGGGAGGCGGTCACCTCGGCCGACCGGGCCTACTACAACGAGATCATCGCCCAGGGCGGGCCTGACGCGAGCGCCGTGGCGTTCCCGCCGTACTGTCCCGAGCGCTCCTTCGCCCTGGCCGGCGAGCAGGTGCGCATCGGGCGGCGCAGCCGGGCTCGCGACGCCCGGCCGGAGATCGACCTGACCGGCCCGCCGGAGGACCCGGGCGTCTCCCACCTGCACGCGGTGCTGCTCGCCCAGCACGACGGCTCGTGGACGCTGGTGGACCCCGGCTCCTCCAACGGCACCCGGGTCAACGGCAAGCCGGTCGCGGTCAACGTGCCCGTCCCCGTGGCCGCCGGCGACCGGATCCATGTCGGCGCGTGGACCGTCATCACCATCCGGGAGGGCACGCCGTGACCGTGGTCCAGACCCGGCCCCCGGCCGCGCCGGCCCGCCGCCGCAGCGTGCCCGCCCGGATCCGGGTCATCACCGGCGTGACGGTCGCCTCGCTCGCCCTGCTCTTCGCCGCGCTGGCCGTCGGCAGCGCGAGCGCCGGTGACGGGCTGCGGGTCATCGGACGCGACGCGGGCCCCCAGGTCGTCGCCACCGCGGGCCTGTATCTCGGGCTCAGCGACATGGACGCCCAGGTCGCCGACGCCCTGCTGATGGGCAGAGAGTACGGCCAGCAGCGCCGGGCCGCCCTGGCCAGGTACGAGCAGCGGCGCTCCGAGGCCAACCAGGCGCTCATGAAGGCGTTCGAGCTGTCCGGCGACGACCCGGCCGAGCGGCGGACCGTGCAGTCGGTGCTCGACGGGCTCGGCCGCTACGAGCGGCTGGCCGGGCAGGCGCTGCTGCTCGACACCCGCGCCGGTCACGCCGCCGGGCCGCCCCCGGACGAGGTCGTCGAGATCTACCGGCAGGCCACCGACCTGATGCGGCGGGTCCTGCTGCCCCAGGCGTACAACCTGACGCTCGAGAACGGCACGATCGTCCGCGAGACCTACGACGACAAGAACCTGACGGTGCCCGCCGTGCGGGCCGCGGTGGTCGTGGCGGGGCTGCTGGCGCTCGGCTGCCTGATCTGGCTGCAGGTCTTCCTGACCCGGCGGTTCCGCCGGGTGTTCGGGCCCGCGCTGCTGGCCGCCACCGTGGTGACCGCCGTCGCGCTCGTCTCCGGGATGAACGTGCTCGGGCAGAGCACCGGCGACCTCCGAGCGGCCAAGTCCGAGGGGTTCGACTCGATCCTGACGGTGGCCAGGGCGCGGGCCATCAGCAACAGCATGCAGGGCGACCAGAGCCGCTTCCTGCTGGACAAGGTGCGGGCCGACACCTACGAGCACACCTATCTGGACAAGGCGCAGACCGTGTTCTACCTGCCGGCCGGCAACCTCGACGCCTACCACGCCGCGGTCCGGGGCGGGAGCGGGGGCTACCTCGGCCTGATGGGCGCCCAGCTCGGCGGACCGGACGGCCAGCGGGCGCTGGAGGCGTTCACCGCCTTCCAGGCCGCCGACACGAGATTCCGCGCGCTCGCGATGAGCGGCCGGAACAGCGAGGCGGTCGCCGCCCGGCTGGGTCCGGTGCGCGAGGCGTTCGACGCCTACGACAAGACGCTGCTGGCCATCGCCGAGCGGCACCAGAAGGTGTTCGAGCGGGCCGTCGGCACCGGCCAGAGCGCCCTCGACAACCTGTGGCGGCTGCTCCCGTTCGCGATCGGCGGCATCGGCCTGCTGGTCCTCGCGGGAGTCTGGCCCCGGCTGAAGGAGTACCGATGAAGCGGCTGCCGTTGGTGGTGCTGGCTGTGGCCGCGCTGCTCGCCGGGTCCTGTGGCACCGGCGGGCAGGAGTCGGCCCTGGACAAGGACACCGTCGTCATCGGGGTGCGCCCGGACCTGCCCTCGGTCGGCCTGCGCAAGGCCAACGGGACGTTCGAGGGCTTCGACGTGGACGTGGCCCGCTACATCGCCCGCAAGCTCGGCAAGAAGGCGGAGTTCGTGCCGGTGCTGGCGGCCGACCGTGAGCGGGTGCTCACCTCCGGCAGGGCCGACCTGGTCGTGGCCACCTACACGATCAGCATGGACCGCAAGCAGAAGGTGCTGTTCGCCGGGCCGTATCACATCTCCTATCAGGACATCCTGGTGCGCAAGGACGAGACCGGCATCCGCAACGTGCGCGACCTCAAGGGGCGGCGCATCTGCGAGGTCCAGGGAGCCAACGCCGCCCAGCGGGTGGTCGAGGAGCGCAAGGTGGCGGCCCAGGTGGTGCCGGTGCCCGACTACGCCGCCTGCCTGGCCGCGCTCAAGGCGGACCGAGTCGACGCCATCACCACCAACGACGTCATCCTGGCCGGCCTGGCCACCCAGGACGGGACCGGGCTGCGGCTGGTCAACGCGCAGTTCAACGAGCAGCGGTCGGGCGTCGGCATGCGCAGGGGCGACGTCGAGGGCTGCGAGGCGGTCAACCGGGCGATCACCGCGATGTACCAGGACGGCACCGCCTCCCGGCTGTTCCGCGACTGGTTCGGCGCCTCCGGCCTGGACCTGTCCATCGTCGCCGTGCCCCAGTTCGAGGGCTGCTCGTAGGGAGCAGGCCGCCGCTCGGCGGGCTGGTGAAACGCATGGGCGTGCGGCGGGCCCGGGCCCGCCGCACGCCGGCGTGGAAGCTCAGTCCAGGTAGTCGCGCAGCATCTGCGCCCGCGTCGGGTGGCGGAGCTTGGCCAGCGTCTTCGACTCGATCTGCCTGATGCGCTCCCTGGTGACGCCGAACTCCCTGCCCACCTCCTCCAGCGTGCGGGGATGCCCGTCGGCCAGGCCGAAGCGGAGCTGGATGATGCGCTGCTCGCGATCCGACAGCGTGGCCAGGATGTCGTCGAGCTGGTCCTGGAGCATGATAAAGGCCGCCGCCTCCATGGGCACGACCGCGTCCGCGTCCTCGATGAAGTCGCCGAGGTCGGAGTCCTCCTCACCGATCGGCGACTGCAGAGACACGGGCTCCTGGGCGATGCGCTGGATCTCCACCACGCGATCGACCGGCAGGTCCATCTCCTTGGCGATCTCCTCGGGCACGGGCTCGCGACCGAGGTCCTGGTGCAGCTGGCGCTGGACTCTGACCAGCTTGTTGATCGTCTCCACCATGTGCACCGGGATCCGGATGGTGCGCGCCTGGTCGGCTATCGCCCGGGTGATCGCCTGCCGGATCCACCAGGTGGCGTAGGTGGAGAACTTGTAGCCCTTGGTGTAGTCGAACTTCTCGACCGCGCGGATGAGACCGAGGTTGCCCTCCTGGATGAGGTCCAGGAACAGCATGCCGCGGCCCACGTAGCGTTTGGCGATCGACACCACGAGCCGGAGGTTGGCCTCAATGAGGCGCTGCTTGGCCCGGGTCCCCTGCCAGACGAGCTCCCTGAACTCCGGGAAGGCCAGCCGCGCGATCCCGTTGGACAGCTTGTCCTCGGCGAACAGACCGGCCTCGATCGACTTGGCGAGCTCCACCTCCTCTTCGGCGGTCAGCAGCGGCACCCGCCCGATCTCCCGGAGGTAGATCCGGACCAGATCGCTGGTCGGCGCCCGCTTGCCTACATCTTCCTCATCGGCGCGGGTGGTCTCCTCGTCGCCCTGGGGCTCGAGGACCTCCACACCGTTCTCGGCGAGCATCCGCACGACGCGTTCCAGCGCGTCGGACGGCAGCTCGGATCGGTCAAGCGCGGCCGCGACGTCATCGACGGTGACGCTTCCGCGCTCCCTTCCCTTCGCGACGAGGTCCGCCACCTGATCTACGGAGGGCGGTCCACTTGGCAGCACCGATGCACCCACGGGAGACAGTCTGCAGGATTGGTTCCATAAAATGGCAGACCCATTTTTGTCACCGAAGGTAAGGCGGTGGCCATTACCGAATCGAGATCTATTAGAGGTTTAGCCGAAGTTTGATCAGGAAAGTAAAGTCAATTACGCGATATGGTTTGCACGCGCCCGGCCACGAGCACGGCCGGACGCACTTCGCGGCCTGCCCGAATAGGCGTCTACCAGGGCTTCTGCCCCGCCTCTCGCGGCTCCCGGGGCAGACCCGGCGAGGGCATTGAAAATAATTTTCCGGCACAACCACCCAGATATGCCACTTTGGCCTCGCAGCGTCGGTCGCGCCACACGGGGCCCTTCAGCGGTCTTCTGTACGGCCCGCGTTTCCCCCTATGGTTGATCCTTACGCGCGGCACGGCGAAGAGCCTCGCCTGAACCGTCGGGCGGGTTGATATGGCCGCCCGTATCCCCGTCACGGACTCCGCTGCATCTCTGGATCGGTCCACGGAGTCCCGGCAACGAGCGGAGCGCCACAGCCGCGCCGGACGGAGGAGGTCAGCTGCCGGCGGCCCGGTCTCGCAGCACCCGGCGCTGCTGCTCCAGGGCGACCAGCTCACCGAAGAGCCGGTTGTACTCCTGCTGCTCGTCCACCGGGTTGAGCCGCTGGATGCGCGACTTGACCTGCGCGATCGCCCGGTCGATCGCGATGGCCTCGATCGCCGCCAGCATGGCCGCGCCGTAGCGCTCCTCAGTGTGGGCGTCGGCCTGGATCGCCTCCACGGCGAACCGCGTCACCAGCACTCGCGCCGTCTCGTCGAGCGCGTGCTCCAGCAGCCGGTCGACCCACTCCCTGCCGCCGTGGCCGGCCGCGGCCGTGCCGCCCGCCGCGGCGATCACCTGGTGCAGCGTCACGTGGTCGGGGGCGGTGAACGCCTGCGGGTCGAGCGCGTCGAACCTCGGCCCGAGCAGAGCCGGGCGTTGCACGGCCAGCTTGAGCAGCTCGGCCTCCACCCGCACGCCGGGATCGAGCGGCGCCGCCCGCCGCACCGGCTCGGGACGCCCGCGCTGGGCGCCGCCCACCTCGGCGATGCGCTGCATGACGAACCGCTCGTCCATGAACCCGAGCCACCGGTCGAGGTCGATGGCGTAGCGCTTGCGCAGGCCGACGTCCTTGATGGCGGCCACGATGGGCGCCGCCGCGTCGAGCGCCGCGATCTTGCCCTCGTTGCTGCGGAGGTCGTAGCGGGCGACGGTGTTGCGCAGGGCGAACTGGAACAGCGGCTCGCGGCTGGCGATGAGGTCGCGCACCGCCGCGTCGCCCTGCTTGACCCGCAGGTCGCAGGGATCGAGCCCGTCGGCCTGCACCGCCACGTAGGTCTGGGTGACGAACTTCTGCTCATCGGCGAACGCGCGCAGGGCGGCCTTCTGGCCGGCCGCGTCGCCGTCGAACGTGAAGATCACTTCGCCGCGGAACTCCGCCTGGTCGAGCAGGAAGCGCCGCAGGATCTTGATGTGCTCCTCGCCGAAGGAGGTGCCGCAGGTGGCCACGGCGGTCGGGACCCCGGCGAGGTGGCAGGCCATCACGTCGGTGTAGCCCTCAACGATCACCGCCTGGGCGCGCTTGGAGATCTCACGTTTGGCCAGGTCGATGCCGTAGAGCACCTGGCTCTTCTTGTAGAGCGGCGACTCGGGGGTGTTGAGGTATTTGGGCCCGTCGTCGGAGTCGAGCAGCTTGCGCGCCCCGAAGCCGATCACGTCGCCGGTGGCGTCGCGGATCGGCCAGATCAGCCGCCCGCGGAAGCGGTCGATCGGCCCCCGCCGGCCCTCCTTGACCAGCCCGCCCTTGATCAGCTCGTCGGCGGTGAACCCGCGCCCCATGAGGTGGCGGGCCAGCGCCTCCCACTCGGCGGGCGCGAAGCCGACCCCGAACGTCTCGGCGTCGGCCCGCTCGAACCCGCGCTCGGACAGGAAGCGCCGTCCCACGGCGGCGTCGGGGCCGAGCAACTTGGCGGCGTAGAACTCGGCGGCGGCCTTGTGCGCCTCGACCAGCCGGGCGCGCTCGCCGTGATCGCGCCGGGGGACGTAACCGCCCTGTTCGTACTGGAGCTGGATGCCGGCCCGCTGGGCGAGCCGCTCGACGGCCTCGCCGAACCCGAGGTGCTCGATCTTCTCGACGAACGTGATCACGTCGCCGCCCTCGGAGCAGCCGAAGCAGAAGTACATCCCCCGCTCGGGCGTGACGTTGAAGGACGGGCTCTTCTCGTCGTGGAACGGGCACAGCCCCTTGAGGTTGCCACCGCCGGCGTTGCGCAACTGGATGTGCTCGCCGATGACCTCGGCGATGGGCGATCGCTCGCGTACGAGCGCGATGTCGACGTCACGGATACGGCCAGCCACGCCGGTGAGTCTATTGCGGCCGGCCGACATTCCCAGCCTCCGGCCCGTCCGGCAGACAGCCCGACAGAGAGTCGGATATCACCTCAAGGACCGTAAAGCGGAAAACGTGTCCTCCCCGTTGCCCTCGTCGGCTACAAAGGTAAAGCTCGCGATGTATACGGTGACACGGGTGGAGATCATGCTTTCGGGGCAGATAGGACGATTGGCGGCCGTCGCGGGCGCCGTGTTGATGACCGGCGCCTGCGCCCAGGCTCCCGGGGTGGCCGGGATGAGCGCCCAGTCGCCCGAGTTGGCCCCGCCCACGCAGGCCACCCAGGCCGCCACCCCCGTGGTGACCGCGACGATCCCCAAGGTGGCCCCCTCGCGGCAGGCGCCCGTGGAGCCGCCCAAGGGCGACGCCCCGGTCAAGGTGCCGCCGCCCAAGCTGTCCAAGCACACCTACACCTTCCCCGTCCAGGGGTGCCGGGTCAGCTACCAGCGCAAACTGCTCACGTTGCCCAAGACGACGATCTGGGCCGCCCGGGGGTGCGCCTTCGTGGCGCCCGTCAGCGGCGTGGTGGACGAGGTCAACACCAGGAACCGGTGGCTCCCCACGACCGACGTGGGCGCCCACCGCGAGGGCCGGTTCGTCACGATCATCGGCGACGACGGCGTCCGCTATCTCGGCGGCCACCTCGACACGGTCGCCGACGGCGTCCGGCCCGGCGTGCGGGTCGGCACGGGGCAACTGCTCGGCCGGGTCGGCTCGTCCGGCAACGCCCGCGACACCGCCACCAACCTGTACTTCGCGATCTCCTGGAAGACCGGCTCCTCCTCCTGGTGGGTCCGCCGGGGCATGGTCAACCCGTGGAACTACCTCGACTCCTGGCTGTCGGGCAACCGGACGCTCTCCCCCAGGGAGGAGACGATGGCGCTGCGCGGCAGGCTGGGCGAGACGCCGCGCTGCACGGTCCAGTGCACGTCGAAGAAGGTGGTCAAGCCGACCAAGGAGCCCGAGGAGGAGACCCCCGACCCGATCACGGTCGATCCGACGTGAGCTCCTCCGGGCGGCGGCGGCCGGTCACCCGGAAAGCCGCCGGTGCCAGGTGACGGCCGACGTGTCGGTGAGGGAGGCGATCTGGTCGATGACCACGCGGACCCGGGCGGCGTCGTCGGGCGCGGCGAGGTAGTCGGGGCGGAACGCCGGCTCCAGGGTGCGCGGCGCGCCGAGGGTGATCAGCGAGGCCAGCTCGGTGATGAGCTCGCGCTGCCGCGCCTGGTTGGCGTGGTGGTCGTCGGTGGTCATGACGTAGTGGGCGGTGATGCCCTTCAGCAGGGCGCACTCCAGCTGCGTGGTGCGCGGCACCACCAGGTCGGCCCGGTGCCGCGCGACGTCCGCGTCCTTGGTGGCGGTCTCGGCGGACCGGCAGAAGCGGCCGATGAGGCCGCTGGTGAGAGCCTTGAGCCCGGCCAGGTCGGCGAGGGTGGCGTCGAAGCGGCGCGGCCAGAGCGGTGAGGCGATCAGTCTGGTGAAGACCTCCTCCAGCTCGCCCAGGGCGGCGCCGGGGGCGTACCAGGAGGCGGTGAGCTCGCACACCTGCCTGCGCTCGATCGGCGACATCAGCGCGTCGGGGGTGACGTGGCCGGAGTGCAGCGCGTCCTCGAGGTCGTGCACGGAGTAGGCCACGTCGTCGGCCCAGTCCATGATCTGGGCCTCGAAGCTCACCCTGCCGGGCGGCGCGCCCTCCCTGATCCACTCGAAGACCGGGAGGTCGTCGTCATAGACGCCGAACTTCGGCGACTTCTCGCAGGTCCAGGGGTATTTGATGGAGGCGTCGAGCGCGGCCCGGGTCAGGTTGAGGCCGGCGCTCCTGCCGCCCTCGGTCAGCACCTTGGCCTCCAGCCGGGTGAGCAAGCGAAGGCTCTGCGCGTTGCCCTCGAACCCGCCGCAGGTGCCGGCCAGCTCGTTGAGCGCGACCTCGCCGTTGTGCCCGAACGGCGGATGGCCAAGGTCGTGGGCCAGGCAGGCGGTCTCCACCAGGTCGGGGTCGACGCCCAGCGTGGCGCCCATCTCCCGGCCGACCTGGCCGCATTCGAGGGAGTGGGTCAGCCGGGTGCGCGGGATGTGCTGGCCGCCGCCGAGCGTCTCGACCGGGCCGACCACCTGTGTCTTGGCCGCCAGCCTGCGCAGCGCGGCACTGTGCACGATGCGGGCGCGATCGCGTTCGAACGCGCTGCGCTCGGGGTTGCCGGGTGCTTCGGGAACCCATCGTGCCTGGTCGTGCTCGTCGTAGCGGCCCATTAGTGCAGCGATTTTATCCACCTTTCGGTCTCCGCCAAGTCAGGTTCGCGAGAACCCCTCTTCCCGGGGAGTCCTCCTCCATGACGGCGGTGTTCCATCTGGTGGTCGGCCGGCCGCACGGGCGCGTGCCGTACCCGCCGGCGGGTACGGCACACGGCCGGGTGAACCCGTCAGCGGCTGTCGGAGTCGTTCTCGCTGAGCGCCGCCCGGCCGGCCTCCAGGCGGGCGACCGGGATGCGGAACGGCGAGCAGGAGACGTAGTCGAGCCCGACGTCGTGGCAGAAGCGCACCGAGCCGGGGTCGCCGCCGTGCTCGCCGCAGATGCCGAGCTTGAGGTCGGGACGGGCGGCGCGGCCCTCGTCGGTGGCGAGCCTGACGAGGCGGCCGACGCCCTCCTGGTCGAGGGTCTCGAACGGGGAGACGCCGAAGATGCCGAGCTCCAGGTAGCGGGAGAAGAACGCGGCCTCGACGTCGTCGCGGGAGAAGGCCCACACCATCTGGGTCAGGTCGTTGGTGCCGAAGGAGAAGAACTCGGCCGCCTCGGCCACCTGGCCGGCGGTCAGCGCCGCCCTCGGGGTTTCGATCATGGTGCCGATCAGGGCGTCGACGCCGGTCTCGGCCAGGATCGCGGCGGCCTCCTCGCGGACGGCCTCCAGCTCCTGTACGGCGGCGATGAGCGGGATCATGATCTCGGGCCGGGCTCCGGGCACCTCCTTGGCGGCCTGGGCGATGGCCCGTACCTGCATGGCGAACAGCCCGGGGATGACCAGCCCGAGGCGTACCCCACGCAGGCCGAGCATGGGGTTCTGCTCGTGCAGTCTCTTGACGGCGGTCAGCAGCTCGCGGTCCTTGGCGGAGACCTCGCCGTGGCCGGCGTCGGCCAGCGCGACCTTGACGGACAGGTCAATGAGGTCGGGCAGGAACTCGTGGAGGGGCGGGTCGATGAGGCGCACCGTCACCGGCAGGTCCCCCATCGCCTGAAATATCCCGATGAAGTCGGCCTTCTGCAGCGGTTCGAGCGCGTCCAGCGCCGCCTGCCGCTCCTGCTCACCCGAGGCCAGCACCAGGTCCTCGACCAGTTGGCGGCGCTCGCCCAGGAACATGTGCTCGGTGCGGCACAGCCCGATGCCCTGCGCGCCGAAGCGGCGGGCCCTGGCCGAGTCCTCGGGCGTGTCGGCGTTGGCCCGCACGCCCAGCCGCCGGGTGGCGTCGGCGTGCCGCATGATCCGGTCGACGGCCCGCACCAGCTCGCCCTCACGATCGCGGCCGTCCTCCTGGAGCACGCCGCCGCGCTCGAAGTACTCCACGACGGCGGAGTCCACGACGGGCACCTCGCCGAGGAAGATCTCTCCGGTGCTGCCGTCGATGGAGATGACGTCGCCCTCGGTGACCACCACGCCGCCCGGCGCGGTGAACCTCCGCTCGGAGGTGGACACGTCGAGCTCCTCGGCGCCGCAGACGCAGGTCTTGCCCATGCCGCGGGCGACCACGGCGGCGTGCGAGGTCTTGCCGCCGCGGCTGGTGAGGACGCCGCGAGCGGCGATCATGCCGGAGAGGTCGTCGGGGTTGGTCTCGCGGCGCACCAGGATGACCTCCTCGCCCTGGGCGGCCAGCTCGACGGCGCGCTCGGAGGAGAAGACCGCCTTGCCGACCGCCGCGCCGGGCGAGGCGTTCATGCCCTTGGCGATCTTCTTCTTCTCGGCGCCGGTGTCGAAGCGCGGGAACATCAGCTGGGCCAGCTGGTCGCCCGTGACCCGGGTGACGGCCTCGTCAAGGCTGATGAGCCCCTGGTCGACGAGCTGGGTGGCGATCCGGAACGCCGCCGCGGCGGTGCGCTTGCCGACCCGGGTCTGCAGCATCCACAGCTTGCCGCGCTCGATGGTGAACTCGATGTCGCACAGGTCCCGGTAGTGGTTCTCGAGCTTCTCCATGATCGCCAGCAGCTCGTCGTAGCTGCTCTTGTCGAGGCGCTCCAGGTCCTGCAGCGGGATCGTGTTGCGGATGCCCGCGACCACGTCCTCGCCCTGCGCGTTCTGCAGGTAGTCGCCGTAGATGCCCTGGTGGCCGGAGCCGGGGTCGCGGGTGAAGGCGACGCCGGTGCCCGAGTCGTTGCCGCAGTTGCCGAAGACCATGGCGACGATGTTGACGGCGGTGCCGAGGTCGGCGGGGATGCGCTCCTGGCGGCGGTAGAGGATGGCGCGCGGGGCGTTCCAGGAGTCGAAGACCGCCATGACGGCCTGGCGCATCTGCTCACGGGGGTCAGCGGGGAAGTCGTGGCCGGTCTGCTCGCGGACGATGCCCTTGAAGGTCTCGACCAGCGCCTGCAGCTCGGCGGCCGCCAGGTCGGTGTCCTGGCGGTCGCCCTTGAGGGTGTCGAGCGCGTGCTCGAAGTGGTCGCCGTCGATGCCGAGCACGGTCTTGCCGAACATCTGGATGAGCCTGCGGTAGGAGTCCCAGGCGAAGCGGTCGTTGCCTCCGGCCTGCTTGACCAGGCCGTGCACGGACTCGTCGTTGAGCCCGATGTTGAGCACGGTCTCCATCATGCCGGGCATCGAGAACTTCGCGCCCGAGCGAACACTGACGAGCAGCGGGTCGTCGGCCTGGCCGAGCGTGCGCCCCATCTGCCGCTCCAGGGCGGCGAGATGCTCCTCGACCTCCTGCTCGAAGCCGTCGGGGACCGTGCCCTGCGTGAGGTAGTGCCGGCAGGCCTCGGTGGTGATCGTGAACCCGGGCGGGACGGGCAGCCCAAGGTTGGTCATCTCGGCGAGGTTGGCTCCCTTGCCGCCGAGCAGATCCTTGAGATGCCTGTTGCCCTCGGTGAAATCGTAAACGAACTTGGCCACCACAGCTCCAATCAACGCCTCTGATCGGACTCTACCGGTGACTTTGATGACGAAACTGCACTCAGCGGTTAAGTCATCGTTTCCGCAGGTAAACGGCCATAGACCGGTCTAATCCAATTGATATTCACATGCCTGGCGAAGTGGTTTATACCAATTGGTTTACACCAATTCTTGAGAAACCCTAAGGACCGGTGCACAATCGGGGCACCCCCACAGGAGGCGCCGTGGCCACTCCGACGAAGCCCAAGCGCCGTGTCCGCCTGGCGACCGGCTCCACCCAGGCGGCGCGGGGTGGCGCGCTCTATCTGGACGACCGCCTCGGCCTGGGCCGTTGGCTCCGGCCCAACCTGCGCAAGCTCTTCCCGAGCCACTGGTCGTTCCTGCTGGGCGAACTGGCGCTCTACTCGTTCGTCCTGATCGTGCTGACCGGCACCTTCCTGACGTTCTTCTACCAGCCCGACCCCGACCTGGCGTTCGCCTCGGTGCGGGAGATCAGCCTGGACGTGCGCGGCGGCCTGCTGGTGCGGCAGTTACACCACTGGGGGGCGACGGTGTTCGTGCTGTCGATCGTGGCCCACCTGTTCCGCGTCTTCTTCACCGGCGCCTTCCGCAAGCCGCGCGAGCTGACCTGGACGCTGGGCGTGCTGCTGTTCGGGCTGGTGCTGTTCGAGTCGTTCCTGGGCGTCTCACTCACCGCCGACCAACTGGCGTTCACCGGGCTGCGCGAGGCGCAGGGGCTGCTGCTGTCCATCCCGCTGGCCGGCACCTACCTGTCGCGGTTCCTCTTCGACGGCACGTTCCCCGGCGAGGTCGTGCCGCGGCTGTTCGTCACGCACGTGCTGCTGGTCCCCGGGATCCTGCTGGCCGTGGTGCCGCTGCACGGGCTGATCCTGACCTGGCGGCAGAAGCACACCGAGCGCCGCCTCGCCGGCTCCGACGAGTCGAAGGTGACGGGCGGCCCCTTCTTCCCCTACTTCGCGGTCAAGAACGGCGCCACCGCCCTGTTCACCATGGCGGCGATCGCGCTGCTCGCCACGTTCGTCCGGGTCAACCCGGTCTGGGAGCACGGCGCCTACCAGCCGGGCAGGCCGCCGCCCTCGGCCCAGCCGTTCTGGTACTTCGGCGTGCTCGACGGCGGCCTGCGGCTGACCCCTCCGTGGGAGATCACGGTGGGCGGGTACGTGCTGCAGGCAGGGCTCTGGATCCCGGTGCTCGTGCTGGCGGCGTTCTTCCTGGTGCTGCTCTGCTATCCGTTCATCGACCGCCGGCTGACCGGTGACCGCCGCTCCCACCACCTGCTGGACCGCCCCTCCCAGGCGCCGGTCCGCACCGCCGCGGGCGTCGCGGTCATCACCTTCTTCACGGTGGTCTGGGCGGCGACGTGGGTCTCGGAGATCCCGCCCGATCCGGCCGCGCCGTCGCCGTTGCTCGCCGCCCCGCACGACACCTACCTGGCCATCGTGTACGGCCTGCGCGCCGCGGTGTTCCTGCTGCCCCCGATCGCCTACGCCGTCACCCTGGCGCACTGCCGCCGCCGGGCCGCGCGCCGCCCGGTGTGACCCTTTGCCACCTTTTCCGCGACCGGACGGTGATCGGGAACTGCGATTCTCGGTCTTCATGCCCCTGCGCGCACGCCATCGCCTGACCGTTCTCACGGTCTGTCTTCTCTGGACGGCTCCGGCATGCTCCACCGGCACCTCGACCACCCGGGCCCCGGCCGTGCACGACACCCCGAGCAGCGCGGCCGAGAATCCGGGGCCGGGCCCCACCCCGGAGACGTCGCGTCACCACGCGACCTACCTGCGTCCCGGTGACTGCCTGCTCGACCTGCCCCAAGACCTCATCGCGACGCTCGTGCCGTGCGGGCACCCGCACGCGGCCGAGTACGCCTCGATCTTCGTGCTGCCCGACGGCCCCTGGCCTGGCGAGGAGGAGGCGAGGCGGCAGGCCCTGGCCTGGTGCGCCCCGAGACTGCGGATCAAGGCGTCGATGCGCGAGACGGTCGAGGCCGGCGTGCTCCTGCCTCTGGAGCACGAGTGGCCGGGTGCGCGGACGGCGTACTGCCTGGCGGTTCCCCGCGAGGGCGAGCTGGTCGGCCGGGTGCTGGAGTAGGAACACGGTCCTTACCGCGCCGGTCCGGCGGTTGTCAATTCCCGGGTCCACCCGCGAGATGGCCCGGAGGTCTTGCCGGGGAGGCCCAGCACGGACAAGATAAGTGGCCATACTCCTAACGACGCCTGCTTTTTGGCAGCCACGGAGGTGGCCCGTGACGATGATCGGCTCGGCTGTACCGCGCAAGGAGGACGCCGCGCTGCTGACCGGACGCGGCACGTTCGTGGACGACATCCATCGTCCCGGACTGCTCCACATGGTCTACGTGCACAGCGGTGAGGCCCACGCGCTCATCACCCAGATCGACACCGAAGCCGCCCGGGCCCTGCCGGGCGTGGTCGGCGTGTGGACCGCGAAGGACTTCGCCGAACTCCCGGCCAGGCCGTCCGTACCCGGCCTGGAACGCGGCTACCTGGCCGGCGACAAGGTTCACTACGTGGGCGAGCCGGTGGCCGTGGTGGTCGCGACCGACCGCTACCTCGCCACGGACGCGGCGCGGGCCGTGCGGGTGGAGTACGAGCCGCTGCCGGTGATGGCGACGGTGGCCGACGCCCTCGCGCCGGACGCCGTCCCGATCTTCGCGCCGCTGGAGAGCAACCTCGCCCTGGAGCAGCAGGTGACGCCGCACGACGTGGCGGACGAGCTGGACGCCTCGCCGCACCGCCTGCGCGCCCGCCTGGTCAACCAGCGCTGCGCCGGCGCGCCCCTCGAACCGTACGGGGTGCTGGCCGACTGGACCGGGGCCGGTCCCACCATCTGGGCCACGGTGCAGGCACCGCACCGGGTGCGGGCGGAGATCGCCGAGCGGTTCGGGCTCGCCAGGCACCTCGTCCGGGTCATCGCGCCCGACGTCGGCGGCGCCTTCGGGGTGAAGTCGTCGTTCATGCCGGAGTTGTTCCTCGCACCCGAGCTGTCGCGCAGGCTCGGCCGGCCGGTCAAGTTCGTCGAGACGCGCGGCGAGCACATGGTGCACACCTACCACGGCCGTGACCAGATCCAGGAGGTCGAGGTCGGGTTCGACGACGAGGGCACGATCCTCGCCCTGGACGTGACGCTCACCGTCAACACGGGCGGCGTGCCCGACCCGGTGGGCATCGCGCTCGCCACGCTCACCTCGTACATGCTCGGCGGCTGCTACCGGATCCCGAAGATCGCGGCACGGTTCAGAAGCGTCGTTACAAACACAACGCCTACTGCCTCCTATCGGGGTGCGGGACGGCCCGAGGCGAGCTTCCTGATCGAGCGGGTCGTCGACCTCGTCGCCCGCCGGCTCGGCAAGGACCCGGCCGACGTCAGGCGGGTGAACCTCGTCCAGCCAGGCGAGATGCCCTACCAGACGCCCTTCGAGGGCATCGTGTACGACGAGGCCGACTACCCGGCCGCCCTGGACCTGCTGCTCGACCGGCTGGACTACGCCGGTCTGCGCGAGGAGCAGGAGCGGCGGCGCGCCGACCCCGGCGCCAAGCTGCTCGGCGTCGGGCTGTCCACGTTCGTGGAGATGGGCGGGTTCGGGCCCACGCCGCTGTTCGAGCAGTTCGGCTACATCGGTGGCTGGGAGTCGGCGAACGTCCGGCTGCAGCCGGACGGCTCGGCGATCATCCTGGTCGGCACCGCCCCGCACGGGCAGGGGCACCAGACCGCCCTGGCCCAGATCGCGGCCGACGAGCTGGGCGTGCCCTTCGAGGCCATCAGCGTGCTCTACGGCGACACCGCGGTCGTGCAGGAGGGCATCGGCACGATGGGCAGCCGCGGCATGCCGGTCGCGGGCAACGCCGTACGGCAGGCCGCGGCGGACGTGGCGGCCAAGGCCAGGCTGATCGCGGCGCACATGCTGGAGGCCGAGGGCGACGACCTCGTGCGGGTCGAGGCGGGCTTCCAGGTCAAGGGCGTCCCCACGGCGGAGGTGAGCCTGGCCGCCGTGGCCGAGCGCTCCTTCAAGCCGCACCTGCTCCCCGCCGGCACCGGGCTCGGCCTGGAGTGCACCTCGTACTACGAGCCGTCCAACCTGAGCTACCCGAGCGGCGCGCACGGCTGCGTGGTGGAGATCGACCGCGAGACCGGGCACGTGCACGTCCTGCGCTACGTGTGCGTCGACGACTGCGGGACCGTCATCAACCCGATGACGGCGCGCGGGCAGATCCACGGCGGGGTGGCGCAGGGCATCGCCCAGGCCCTGTACGAGAAGGTCTCCTTCGACGCCGACGGCCGGCCGCTCAACGCCTCGCTGGAGGACTACATGCTGCCGGGCATGCTCGACCTGCCCGGTTACGAGACCCACCACATCGAGACCAAGTCCAGCTTCAACCCGCTCGGCGCCAAGGGGCTCGGCGAGGCGGGTGCCACGGCCGCGCCACAGGCCGTGGTGAACGCCATCGTGGACGCGCTCGCCCACCTCGGCGTGCGCGACGTGGAAATGCCCTGCACGCCGGAACGAGTCTGGAAGGCCATGCACCATGCGAGTTGAGATCAGCGTCAATGGGCAGCCGCACAGCCGGGAAATCGAGCCCCGGCTGCTGCTCGTCCACTTCCTGCGCGACACGCTCTCGCTGACCGGCACGCACGTCGGCTGCGACACCTCCAGCTGCGGCGCCTGCACGGTCATGCTCGACGGCGTGGCGGTGAAGTCCTGCACTGTCCTGGCCGCGCAGGCCGACGGCTGCTCGGTCACCACGGTCGAGGGGCTGGGCGGGCCGGACGGGCTGTCCCCCGTGCAGGAGGGCTTCCGGCAGTGTCACGGCCTGCAGTGCGGCTTCTGCACGCCGGGCATGGTCATGGCCGCCACCGCGCTGCTCACCGAGCGGCCCGACCCGTCGGAGCAGGAGATCCGCGACGGGCTGAAGGGCAACATGTGCCGGTGCACCGGCTACCAGATGATCGTCGAATCGGTCCAGTGGGCGGCCGCGAACGGAGGAGCACGATGATCCCGGCGGGCTTCTCCTACGTGCGCGCGGGCTCCGTCCAGGAGGCCCTCGCCGAGCTCTCCCGGCACGGCGGCGCCGCGAGGCTGCTGGCGGGCGGCCACTCCCTGCTGCCCGCGATGAAGCTGCGGCGGGCCGAGCCGGGCGTCCTGGTCGACATCGGCCGCCTGCGCGAGCTCTCGTACGTCAGACTGGACGGCGATCAGGTGGCGGTCGGCGCGCTGACCAGTCACCGGACCCTGGAGCGGGATCCGGTGGTCGCCGAGCAGGTGCCGTTGCTGGCCGCCGCCGCGCGCCGGATCGGCGATCCCCAGGTCCGCAACCGGGGCACGATCGGCGGTTCGCTGGCCCACGCCGACCCGGCCGCCGACCTGGCCGCGGCCGTGCTCGCCCTGGACGGCGTGCTGGTGGCCCACGGCCCGTCGGGGGTCCGGGAGATCCCGGCCGGCGAGTTCTTCACCGGCCCGCGGCAGAGCGCGCTGGCGGCGGACGAGCTGCTCACCGAGATCCGGCTGCCGGCCGCGGCGGGCCTGGCCCACGCCTTCGAGAAGTTCAGCCGCCGGGCCCTGGACTGGGCGGTGGTCGGGGTCGCCGTCCAGTCGCGACCCGGCGGGCGCACGGCCGTCGCGCTGATCGGCATGGGCCCGACGCCGCTGCGGGCGGTGGCGGTGGAGGAGGCGCTGGCGGCGGGAATGCCCGCCGCCGAGGCCAGGTCGCTCGCCGCGCGAGGCTGCGAACCGCCCGACAACGCGGTGGCGAGCTCGTCCTACCGCGCGCACCTCGCCGAGGTCCTGGTCGGCCGCGCCCTGGCCCTCTGACGCCGAGGCCGGCGGCGTCATGGCGGCGCCGGCCTCCGACGGTTCGACCCGCGCTCTCAGGGGAGGGAGTAAGGGTGGCATAGGGGGAGAAATGCGCAGGCAACCAGAGCATGCGCCGGCCAGCGCCGACCGTGCCGACCAGGAAAAGACCATCCAGGAACAGGCCGTTCAGGAACAGACCGTTCAGGAACAGACCGCCCAGGAACAGGCCGTTCGAGACAAGGCCGTCCGGGAACAGGACCCGCGGAAGGAACAGGCCGAAGAGGAGACCTGGCGCCGGCCGTGGGGGTCCACGCCAGGACTGGAGAGCGACGACGAGTTCAGGCGACTCGAGGAGCTCAATCCCGACGACTTCGAGTAAGGCCCGGCTCGGTCAGACAGGGCGAGACCGGCGTCCGGCCGGCTGCCCGGAACGGCATGCGGCAGGCCCTGGCGATGTCCCTCAGCGGGTCATCTGACTCAGGGCCTGATCGCAGAGACGGCTCTCAGTCGTTGAGGTGCTGGCGGAGGTAGGAGTCGACCTGGTCGAGGGCGATGCGCTCCTGGGCCATCGAGTCGCGCTCGCGGATGGTCACGGCCTGGTCGTCGAGCGTGTCGAAGTCGACCGTGATGCAGAACGGCGTGCCGATCTCATCCTGGCGGCGGTAGCGGCGGCCGATGGCGCCGGCGTCGTCGAACTCGACGTTCCACCGCCTGCGCAGCTGGGCCGCCAGGTCGCGCGCCTTGGGCGACAGGTCGGCGTTGCGCGACAGCGGCAGCACCGCGACCTTGACCGGGGCCAGCCGGTGGTCGAGCCGCATGACCGTGCGCTTCTCCATGACACCCTTGGCGTTGGGCGCCTCATCCTCGGTGTAGGCGTCGAGCATGAACGTCAGCGTCGCCCGGTCGACCCCGGCCGCTGGCTCGATGACGAACGGGACGTAGCGCTCGCCGGTGTCCTGCTCGAAGAAGCTGAGGTCGACGCCCGACGCCTTGGAGTGGGCGGTCAGGTCGAAGTCGGTGCGGTTGGCGATGCCTTCGAGCTCGCCCCACTCACCGCCGGTGAAGTTGAAGCGGTATTCGACGTCGACCGTGCGCTTGGAGTAGTGGGACAGCTTCTCCTTTGGGTGCTCGTAGAGCCGGAGGTTGTCCTTGTTGATGCCCAGGTCGGAGTACCAGCGGAAGCGCTCGTCGATCCAGTACTGGTGCCACTCCTCGTCGGTGCCGGGCTTGACGAAGAACTCCATCTCCATCTGCTCGAACTCGCGGGTGCGGAAGATGAAGTTGCCCGGCGTGATCTCGTTGCGGAACGACTTGCCGATCTGGCCGATGCCGAACGGGATCTTCTTGCGCGCCGACTGCTGCACGTTGAGGTAGTTGATGAAGATGCCCTGCGCGGTCTCGGGCCGCAGGTAGGCCAGGCCCGACTCGTCCTCGACGGCGCCCAGGTAGGTCTTGAGCAGGCCGCTGAACTGCCGGGGCTCGGTGAAGGCGCCCTTGTTGCCGCAGTTGGGGCAGGTGACGTCGGCCAGGCCCCGCTCGGGAGCCCGGCCGTTCTTCTCTTCGTACGCCTCGACCAGGTGGTCGGCGCGGAAGCGCTTGTGGCAGGACTGGCACTCGGTCAGCGGGTCGGTGAACGTCTCGACGTGACCGCTGGCCTGCCAGACCTCGCGGGCCAGGATGACGCACGAGTCGAGGCCCACGACGTCGTCGCGCATCTGGACCATGCTCTGCCACCACTGGCGCTTGACGTTGTTCTTGAGCTCGACTCCCAGGGGGCCGTAGTCCCACGATGCCCGCAGACCGCCATAGATCTCGCTCGACGGGTAGACGAGCCCGCGCCGCTTGGCGAGGCTGACGATGGTGTCCATGACGTCTGTACGGCGTGCCATGTCGTTGGATCTCTTTCCGGCTGGAGGTCGGCGAGGGGATGTGAGCTCCCAGCTTAGGGGACATCGGCGAGCCCTCGCGCGCGACCGCTGCCGCCCGGCCGCGGCTACGTCCCGTCTTGGGGGTAGACGTCCTCGAACGCGCTGGGTTCGTTGACCATGAGGATCATCAGCGGGTACATCGCCATCCGCGCGGCCGACAGCGCCCGGCGGTAGAACCCGGCGCCCTCCCATTCGCTGACCAGCGCCCACAGGTTGGGCTCGTCGACCGAGCGGGCCAGCCTGCCGCGCAGGTAGCCGGGCTGGGCCGCCAGCGTGTCGAGGATCGCGTGGCCCTGCTTGACGAAGTCCTGGGACTGCGACTCCGGAACGATGTAACGGATGACGGCGAGCACGTCACCAGGATGTCAGAGGATCACCCTGCCCTGGGCGTTTCCGGCGGCGCTAGGCTCGGGCCCGTGGCCACCAACGACGACCGCCGCCGACGTTCCCGCACTCAGCAGGGCCCCGGCGGCCCGCGGGCCCCGCGGCAGAAGCGCCCGCTGCCCGCGGGCGAGCAGTTCTTCACGCCGGGCGCCACCGGCCTGCGCAAGAGCGTCGAGACGCGCAGCGCGGCCCCGCTGGCCTACCTGTTCACGCAGGTGCCCCGGTGGCTGGTCCCGGCCGTGCTGGTGGTGCTGCTGCTGACGGGGTTCGCCGTGGCGGCCTGGCCGGGCGCGCTCGCGGTGCTGCCGGTGCTGGCGTTCGTGGCCTGGCTGGCCTATCTGTCATGGCCGTCACTGGGCATCGGCGGGCGGCTGCTGCGGGTGGTGATGCTGGTGTTCCTGGTGGTGCTGGCGGCCGACCGGTTCGGGGCGTTTCAGTCGCTCCCCCGATAGATTTTGACAATCATTTTCATTTTCCCTCATACTGGGGGCGTGATGTCGCGAACGCCCCGAATGCTTGCTGTAAGTCTCCTGACCGGCGCCCTCCTGCTGAGCGCCGGTGCGTGCGGGGCGGGCGGAGGCGAGACCCCCGCCGGCGGCGGCAAACCCGAGGTCGTCGCGTCCATCTATCCGCTGCAGTGGCTGAGCGAGCAGGTGGCCGGGCCCGACGCGAAGGTGATCGGGCTGACCGCTCCCGGCGTCGAGCCGCACGATCTGGAGCTGGGCGCGCACCAGGTGGCCGAGCTCGAGGACGCCACGCTGACCGTCTACGTCAAGGGCGTGCAGCCCGCCGTGGACGAGGCGGTCGCCGAGGACCGCGCCTTCGACGCCGCCACCGCCGTCAAGACGATCCCCGCGGGCGGGCACGCCGAGGAGGGCGAGGAGGGCCACGAGCACGAGGTCTCCTACGACCCGCACCTCTGGCTCGACCCCTCGCGCCTGGCCACCGTCGCCACCGCGCTCGGCGACCGGCTGGCCGCCGCCGACCCCGCCCACGCGCAGGGCTACCGCGAGCGCGCCGCCCGCACGGCGGCCGAGCTGCGGGCGCTCGACCAGGAGCTGGCCAAGGGCCTGGAAGACTGCGCGAGCAGGACCATGGTGACCGCCCACGAGGCGTTCGGCTACCTGGCCGACCGCTACCGTCTCAAGCAGATCGGCATCACGCTCGACCCTGAGACCGAGCCCTCCCCCGCCCGCGTCGACGAGGTCGCCCGCCTGGCCAGGGCCGAGAAGGTCAACACGATCTTCACCGAGTCACTGGTCAGCCCCAAGGTCGCCGAGGTGCTGGCCAAGGAGGTCGGCGCCAGGACCGGGGTGCTCGACCCGCTGGAGACCCGGCCCGAGGGCGGCGACTACCTGTCGGCCATGCGGGCCAACCTGACCGCCCTCCGCTCCGCCCTGGGATGCGCGTGATGAACGAGACCGTCTTCGCGATGACCGGCGGCCGGATCACCATCGACCGGCGGCCCATCCTGCGGGGCGTCGACCTGACCATTCGCCCCGGTGAGGTCGTCGCCGTGCTGGGCGCCAACGGCTCCGGCAAGTCCACGCTGGTCCGCGCGCTGCTCGGCCTGATCCCGCTGTCCGGCGGCCAGACCCTCCTGTACGACCGCCCGCCCGCCCGCTTCCGCGACTGGTGGCGCGTCGGCTATGTGCCCCAGCGGCTGCAGGTCGGCGGCGGGGTGCCCGCCACGGTCCGCGAGGTGGTGGGCTCGGGCCGCATCGCCCGGCAGAGCCTGCTGCGCCCCACCAGCCCGGCCGACCGCGCGGCCACGGCCGCGGCCATGGAGGCGGTCGGGCTCGCCGACCGCGCGGGCGATCCGGTGCAGGAGCTGTCCGGCGGCCAGCAACAGCGGGTGCTGATCGCCCGCGCACTGGCCGGCGAGCCCGACGTCTACGTCATGGACGAGCCCACCGCCGGCGTCGACGCCGCGACGCAGCAACTGCTCGCCGACACGCTGGCCCGGCTGACGCTCGACGGCCGGACCATCGTGCTGGTCGCCCACGAGCTCGGCCCGCTGGAGCCGCTCATCACCCGCGGCATCGTGATCCGCGACGGCCGCATCGCCTACGACGGCAGCCCGCCCCAGCCCGAAGGCGAGTGCGCCAGGCCGGGCCACCAGCACGTGCACCCGCACGCGCCGGAGACCATCGGCCGGGGAGCGCCCGCGGGGCCGCTGAACGGCTGGCAGGGGGAAGCATGATCTCGCTTCTGCAGAAGGAGTTCTTCCAGCTGGCGCTGATCGCGGCCCTGCTGGTGGGGCTCTGCGCGCCGGCCGTGGGCACGTTCATCGTGCAGCGGCGGCTCTCGCTCCTCGGCGACGGCATCGGGCACGTGGCCCTGACCGGCGTCGCGCTCGGCTTCCTGACCGGCACCGCGCCCGTCTTCACCGCCGTGCTGGTCGCCGTGGGCGGAGCCGTGGCCATCGAGATCGTCCGGGCCCGGGGCCGCACCAGTGGCGACGTCGCGCTCGCGCTGATGTTCTACGGTGGCATCGCGGGCGGCGTCATGCTCATGGGCATCGCGCCCGGCGGCAGCAACGCCAAGCTCAACTCCTACCTGTTCGGCGCCATCGCCAGCGTCACCTCGCAGGACATCTGGATCATCGGCGCGCTGGCCGTCGCGGTGATCGCGGTCGTGCTGATCTTCGGCAGGGAGCTGTTCGTGCTCTGCCAGGACGAGGAGATGGCCCGGGCCAGCGGCCTGCCGGTGCGCCTGCTCAGCCTGGTGATCGCCGTCACCGCCGCGCTCACCGTGGTCATCGCCATGCGCGTCGTCGGCCTGCTGCTCGTCAGCGCGCTGATGGTGATCCCGGTGGCCACCAGTCAGCAGCTCACCAAGGGTTTCCGCACCACGATGGCGCTGGCCATGCTGTTCGGCGTGGTCGCCGCGGTGGGCGGGCTGCTCGGCTCCACCCTGTCGCCCAGGGTGCCGCCCGGCGCCGCGATCGTGCTCCTCGCCCTGACGGGCTTCGTCCTGGCCCTGGGTGTGGGTAGATTCGTACGCCGAGGCCGGGCCCAGGAGTCACCGGTGGGCGAGCAGCCGATCAGCGCGAGGGAGGTCACGTGACCGTACGAACTGAGGGCGTCGACGGACGGAGCGCCGTGGTCACGGGGCCGGCGGAGGGGGCGTCATGAGCGCCAGACGCGACGCCGTGCACGACACCCTCCGCCGCAGCGAGGGCTTCCGCAGCGCCCAGGACGTCTACGCCGAGATGCGCCAGCACGGCGCCAAGATCGGGCTGACCACCGTCTACCGCGCCCTCCAGGCCCTGGCCGACGGCGGCCACGTCGACGTGCTGCGCACCGACGACGGCGAGTCGGTCTACCGCGCGTGCGCCAGCGGCGACCATCACCACCACCTGGTCTGCCGCCGCTGCGGCCACACCGTCGAGGTGGCCGGGCCCGCCGTCGAGCGCTGGGCCGAGACGGTCGGCGGCGAGCACGGCTTCACCGACATCACTCACACGGTCGAGGTCTTCGGCACCTGCTCGTCCTGCTCGCCCACGGTCCGGGCCGGCTGAGCGCGTCGCGAGCCGTAGAGCACGCCGAGCACGATCACCACGCAGCCGGCGAGCTGCAGGGGCGAGGGGCGCTCACCGAGCACCACCGCCGACAGCGCCACCGTGGTCATGGGCTGCACGAGCAGGAGCAGCGCGGTGAGGGCGGCGGGCTGCCTGGGCAGCGTGTACGTGATCAGCATCCAGCCCAGCACCTGCGGCCCGAGCGCGAGCAGCAGCAGCCAGCCATGCGCGGGCCAGTCGGGCGCGAAGTCGGCGCCGCCGAAGAGCGGGCTCAGCGCCGCGATGGCGAGCGTGGCCACCACGGTGGCATGCGCCAGCGGCCCGGCGGTGCGCTGCGAGCCCGCCTTCATGAGCAGCAGGAAGGCGGCGTACGACACCGAGGTGGCGATGCCGGCGAGCACCCCCAGCATCGGGTCGGAGCCGTAGGCGGCGTTGTCGAAGACTCCGGAGATCAGCACGACTCCGCCGAACACCACCGGCGTGGCGATCATCAACGGGTTCGACGGCCGCTCGCGGAAGAAGGCCCAGGCGGCGAACGCGACGATGAACACCTGCAGGTTGCCGAGGACCGTGGCCAGACCGGCGCCCACGTAGTCGATCGCGTGGTGCCAGAAGAGCAGGTCGAGGGCGAACAGCAGGCCCGCCAGCCAGGCCAGGGTGCGGCTGCGGGCGGGCAGCGGGCCCAGCCTGCGGCGTTCGAGCAGGGCCAGCACGATCATGGGCGGGACGGCGTACGCGCACCGGAAGAACGCGGAGGTGGCGGGCTCCACGTCCGCCAGCCGCACCAGGGGCGCGGACGTGGAGATGATCAACGCTCCGACGACCGCGATCAGCACAATACGCCGATATGCACTCACGGAACCCCCCGACGGCCGTGGCTAGAGATACGCTGCGACCACGCTAGAACCGGTCCTGACAGGAGTCAACATGCTGTTTGGCCATGACATGGCGCACGCGCTGGCCACCGTCGTCGAGCTGGTCAACACCTCACCCTCGACCGGCGGCGGCGACGAGCTAGCCGGCCTGGCCGACCTGCAGTCCTTCACCCGGTCACGCGAGGTCAGCGGCGTGGACACGCTCACCACCCGCGACCTCGGGCAAGTGCGGCTGGTGCGCGAGTCCTTCCACCGTGTCTTCACCGCCCCCGACCAGCCGACCGCCGTGCGCCTGCTCAACGCGATGCTGTCGGAGACCCGGATCACCCCCCGGCTGACCGAGCACGACGGTCACCCCCTGCACATGCACTACTTCGCCGCCGACGCGACCCTGGCCGAGCACCTCGCGGCCGACTGCGGCGTGGCCCTGGCCCACCTGATCGTCGACGGCGAGTGGGAGCGGCTGCGCACCTGCTCGGCCCCCGACTGCGAGCGGGTCTTCGTCGACGAGTCGCGCAACCGCTCCCGCGTCTACTGCGACAGCCGCACCTGCGGCAACCGCATGCACGTGGCCGCCTACCGCGCCCGCCGCCGCGCCTGACCCTCCGTCCGGGCGCGCGGCTGGCCGGGTCACATCGCGGTCGCGGTGACCGCGAAGACGAGGTGGAAATAACGGCCGGTCATGCCCTTCTCCCGGGTCAGGCCGAAGGCGTAGCGGTCGACGGTGGCCTCGGCCCGGGCCCGCAGCGTGCTGCCCTCGGCGACGAGGTAGGTCAAACTGAGCACCGTGGGCCGGGTCACGCCGCGCACGGTCAGCTCGCCGGGGACGCGGGTCCCGTCGGCCGCGCGTTCGACGGCGCGGGCCCGGAAGATGATCTCGGGATGGGCGGCGACGTCGAGGTAGACCGCCGACCTGACCTTGCCGTCGCGCACCGGCAGGCCGGTGTCGACGCTGCCCGCCCTGATCACCACGTCCACCGTCGACTCGGTGAAGGGCTCGGCGACGCGCACCTCGCCGCGGTCCAGCGCGAACGAGCCGCGCACCGGCAGGAGGCCGAAGAGGTGACGCGTGCCGAAGGTGATCTCCGTGGCCTCCGGATCCAGGCGGTAGACGCCAGGCCCCGGCTCGGTGGACGGATGCGCGTGAGATGCCTCTGTGCCCTTCATGTCCGTCACGCTAGGCGATCGGGACCGCGTCGGGGAATCGTGCTGAGTGTCCCTCGGGGGTGTACCTGAGTACACCCCCGAGCGTCCACGACGTACGTGGCCCAGGGCCGTCAGACCTGGTTGGGGACGGCTCCGCCGTATCTCCGGTCACGCTTGGCGTAGATCTCGCACGCCTCCCAGAGGTCTCTGCGGTCGAAATCGGGCCAGAGCCGGTTGAGGAAGACCATCTCGGCGTAGGCCGACTGCCACAGCAGGAAGTTGGAGAAGCGCTGCTCACCGGACGAGCGGACGAACAGGTCGACCTCGGGGATGTCGGGCTCGTCGAGGTAGCGCGAGAAGACCTTCTCGTTCACCTTCGACGGCTTGACCCGGCCCGCCGCGATGTCCTCGGCCAGCTTGACCGCGGCGTCGACGATCTCGGCCTGGCCGCCGTAGTTGACGCAGAACTGCAACGTCAGCCTGCGGTTGCCCTCGGTCATCTCCTCGGCGGTCCGCAGCTCGTCGATCACGCTCTTCCACAGCCGGCCCGGCTTGCCCGCCCAGCGCACCCGCACGCCCATCGCGTGCAACTCGTCGCGGCGGCGGCGGATCACGTCGCGGTTGAAGCCCATCAGGAAGCGCACCTCGTCGGGCGACCGCTTCCAGTTCTCGGTGGAGAAGGCGTAGGCGCTCAGATAGGGGACGCCCAGCTCGATGGCGCCCTCGATGACGTCGAACAGCGACGCCTCGCCCGCCTTGTGCCCCTCGGTGCGGGGCAGCCCGCGCGCCTTGGCCCAGCGACCGTTGCCGTCCATGACGATCGCCACGTGCCGGGGCACCAGGTCACGCGGGATCGGCGGCGGCGTCGCGCCCGAGGGATGCGGGGACGGTGGTCGGACGTTCACGCTGGCTCCCTTTCGACGTGTCGCAGAGAGCGTATTCCGTGTTCGAGGTGCCATTGCAGATAAGCGGCGACCAGACCGCTGCACTCGCCGCGGTGACGTGACTCCGAGGCGTCGGCCGCCGCCCAGTCGCCGCGCAGCAGCGCCGTCATGAGCCTGACCGTCTCGAACGCCGGCACGACCGAGCCAGGCGGCTTGCACGCGCCGCACACCACGCCGCCGGCCACGATGGCGAACGCCCTGATCGCCGGGGCCTGGCACTTGGCGCACGCCTCCAGCGCGGGCGCGTAGCCGGCCACGGCCAGCGAGCGCAGGAAGTAGGCGTCGAGCACCAGCCGGGCCTCGTGCGTCCCGTCGGCCAGCGTGCGCAGCCCGCCCACCAGCAGCAGGAACTGCCGCAGCGCCGGCTCCTTCTCGCCGTGCGTCAGCCGGTCGGCGGTCTCCAGCATCGCGGTGCCCGCGGTGTAGCGGGGGTAGTCGGCCGCCAGCGTCTCGCCGTACGGTCTGATCGTCTCGGCCTGCGTGACGACGTCGAGCGTGCGTCCGGCGTGGAGCTGCAGGTCGACGTGCGTGAACGGCTCCAGCCTGGCGCCGAAGCGCGAGGTGGTGCGGCGCACGCCCTTGGCGACGGCGCGCACCTTGCCGGTGCGCCTGGCCAGGACGGTGACGATGCGGTCGGCCTCGCCGAGCTTCTGTGTCCGCAGGACCACGCCTTCGTCACGGTAGAGACTCACCTGTCCATCTTAGGGGCGCGCGCTCTTTTCGTTACGGGCACGCGTCGGGTGACGCGGCTCTGCGCAACTCTCATTAGACTTTGTCGCCTGTCCCCCGCAATACCCGTTGTTCATCCCCCCGCCACCGCCTCGAAAGGGAGTCATGACCCGCGTGGTCCTGCTGGGCTCTTCGCCCGGCCCCGACACCGCTCCGACCGGACTGAGGCTCGCCGTTCTCCCAGGCAGTCCCACCGTCTCCGAGCGGCTGCGCAGCCAGATCCTCTCCCTGGATCCGCGGCCCGCCACGATCGACACGGGCGACGTGGCCGCCGCCCTGCGCGCCCTGGCCGAGGTCGCCGAGTCGGCGACGGAGAGCCTGCTCATCCTCCCCACCGACTCCGTGATCCACGACGAGCTGATCTACCAGATCACCAAGACCAAACGCGGCGCGCTGGCGCTCATCGCCAAGGAGCCGCGTCCCGAGACGGTCGAGGAGGCTCAGCCCGACATCGTCCCGATCGACGAGGCCGAGCCCGAGATCAGCGATCGCCGGCTCGAAGGGCTGCCGATCCGTTCGCGCGCCGGTAAGTCGCGCATCATCTCCGTCGGCACCGCCCACCACGCGGTGACCAGGCCCAACGCCGTGCTGCTCGGCCCCCTCCACCTGAGCCCGCGCCACGCGCCCACGCTGGCCGCCACCTGCCGCGAGCTGGCCGGCATGGCCGACGTGTTCGGCGCCGACGACGACCTGGTGCAGCTGATCGTCTTCGGCCTGGTCCGCAACGGCGTCTCGGTGGGCATCCGCGGCCGCCGCGACCTCTTCTACCGCAGGGTCACCACCCAGCAGGAGGCCGACGAGGCCGGCGCCGCGATGGCCGGCATGGACGAGGACCGGGCCCGGCTCGACAACGCGGTCAAGGGCGCCGACGGCTTCTTCACCACCTACTTCGTCTCCACCTACTCCCGGTTCATCGCCCGCTGGGCGGCCCGGCGCGGCCTGACGCCCAACCAGGTGACGCTCATCTCGATCGCGCTGGGCGTGCTGGCCGCGGCCTGCTTCGCGACCGGTGACCGGCCGTGGATGGTGGCGGGCGGAGTGCTGATCTACTTCGCGTTCGTCTTCGACTGCGTGGACGGGCAGGTCGCCCGCTACGCCCGCAAGTTCGGCGTGCTCGGCGCGTGGCTCGACGCGACGTTCGACCGCTTCAAGGAGTACGTCGTCTTCGCCGGTCTGGCCATCGGCTGGGTCGTCTCGGGCAACGGCGACGACATCTGGATCCTCGCCCTGGCGGCGATCGGCCTGCAGTCGGTGCGTCACCTGCTCGACTTCTCCTTCGGCATCGCCAACCGCCGCAAGCCGCCCGGTCAGCTGCCCACGCTGCCGCTGACCGCGCCCTCCGACAAGGAGCTGCGCCGGGCGCTGCAGAGCCGTAAGGTCGAACGGGCTCAGGGCATCCGCGGCCTGCTCAAGATGTGGAGCAAGGCCGGCCGGTTCCGCGCCGTCCACTGGGCCCGCAAGATGATCGTGTTCCCCATCGGCGAGCGGTTCGCGGCCATCGCGATCACCGCCGCCCTCTTCGACGCCCGCATCACCTTCCTCACCTTGGTGATCTGGGGCAGCGTCGCCGCCATCTACACCCTCACCGGACGCCTCATGAGGTCGCTCGCATGATCACCCAGCCGCAGGCCGCCGCCACCACGCCGGACCCCGACGAGGAGCGCCGGCGCATCCAGACCGCCCGCCTGCTCGCCTACCGCGACGACGGGCCCCTCGTCAACGCCGTCGCCGGAAAGGTCGGCAAGGGGCTGCCGCCGGTGCCCGCCACGCTCGCCGCCCTGGTCGCGGTCATCGCGATCGCCGCCTCGGGGGTGCTCCGGCCCGGGCCGACGCTCCTGCTGCCGGTGCTGGTCGTCGTGCTGCTCGTGCTGCCGACGGCGCCACGCGACCACCTGGGCAGGCTCGACTGGCTCACTCCGCCGTTGCTGCGCGGCACCGAGTTCCTCACCATCATCGTGGTGGGGCTCGCCGCCGACGCGCCGAAGTGGCTGCTGTTCGTGCTGGTGTACGTGGTGGGCTACCACACCTACGACACCGTCTACCGCACGCGGCAGAGCATCTGGCCGCCCGTCTGGGTGTTCTACGCGGGGCTCGGCTGGGAGCTGCGGCTGCTGATCATCGGCGTGGGCGCGGCGCTCGGCTGGCTCACGGTGGTGCTGGCGATGCTCACGGCCTACCTGTTCGTGCTGTTCGCGGTGGAGAGCGTGACCAGTTGGGTGCGCCTCGACAAGGCCTCCGCCCAGGCGGGCGCCGACGCCGAGCAGGACCTGGAGGCGTCCCCCGAGGACGTCCTCGAACAGGCCACCGGCGAGGCCGAAAAGGCCTGACCGGCGGAGAGCTGCCCTTTTTCTCTTCTCGCGCGGCACGGAAGAGCAGCTCTTTCTGGTAGGGCACCGCGCTGAAAAGCCGTTCCATCTTTTACGGCACGCACGGGAGGGCCCACCCGCCGACCTCGGCCGGGGGCCTCCAGGGATACGGCCGCTGACCCGCACGGGGCCGGCCGCCGCGACGACGCACCGTGAGTTCGGCATCGCGTCCACCGGCGGACCGGCCCCGCGCCATTTCGACCGGCCCGCGAAACCGGCCGATTTCACCACACCGACACCACCGGCCCCAGCGATCCGGCATCCGGAACCTGACCGGGTCAAGCGGATGACCGCCACGCGCCATGGGAGCTCCGCCGGGGCGCAGAAGGTGGCCGGCCGCGCGGCCCGCGCGGCTCGGGCCGCGATCATGAGAGCGCTCTCCGGCATTGATAGCGCCCGCTTCACCGCTCTGTCAAGCCGACAGTGCAGTTTGTTGACACCCAGGTTAGCTCTGTGTTTAGGTCTGCCTGAGAGAGCGCTCTCTCAGTCCGCCTCCCTCCCCCCAGGAGCAGCGATGACAGCTGGCAATCCCACCCGGCGCAGACGACTGGCGGCCGTGGCCGCGGCGCTGGTCACCCTCACCGGCCTGTTCACGCATGTCGCCGTAAGTGCCTCCGCGGCCGTGCCCACCACCCCCTCGGGCTGGTCACTGGTCTGGTCCGACGACTTCAACGGCGCGTCGGGATCCGCGCCCTCGTCGGCGAACTGGATCGTCGACACCGGCCACTCCTACCCGGGCGGCCCCGCCAACTGGGGCACCGGTGAGATCCAGAACTACACGGCCAACTCCGCCAACCTCAGCCTCGACGGCTCGGGCAACCTCCGGATCACGCCGCAGCGCAGCAGCTCCGGCGAGTGGACGTCGGCGCGCATCGAGACCAGGCGGGGCGACTTCAAGCCCGCCGACGGGCGCATCCTGCGCATCGAGGGCCGCGTGCAGATGCCGAACGTGACCGGCGACGCCGCCCTCGGCTACTGGCCGGCGTTCTGGGCCCTCGGCTCGCCCTACCGGGGCAACTACTGGAACTGGCCGGCCATCGGCGAGTTCGACATCATGGAGAACGTCAACGGCCTCAACTCCGTCTGGGCCGTGCTCCACTGCGGCGTCAACCCCGGCGGGCCGTGCAACGAGACCAACGGCCTCGGCGCCAGCCGGGCCTGCCCCGGCTCGACCTGCCAGTCCGCCTTCCACACCTACCGCTTCGAGTGGGACCGCAGCGTCAGCCCCAACCAGCTCCGGTGGTACGTGGACGGGCAGCAGTTCCACAGCGTCAACCAGTCGCAGTTCGACGCGACCACGTGGAACAACATGACCGGCCACGCCGGCTACTTCCTGCTGCTGAACGTGGCCATGGGCGGGGCGTTCCCCAACGGGGTGGCCGGGTTCGGCACCCCGACCGCGGCCACCGTGCCCGGACGGTCGATGCTGGTCGACTACGTGGCGGTGTGGCAGAGCGGCACCGGCTCCACCCCGACCCCGACGATCACGCCGACCGTGCCCGGCGGCGTGGACGCCCGCTCGACCATCCAGGCCGAGCGCTACCAGGCCCAGTCGGGGACGATGGTGGAGACCACGACCGACTCCGGCGGCGGCCAGAACGTCGGCGGCATCTCGGGCGGCGACTGGCTCCGCTACGACGGGGTCGACTTCGGCACCGTGGCGGCCCGGCAGTTCAAGGCCCGGGTGGCCTCGGGGGCGGCCGCCGGTGTGAGCGGCCTCGTCCAGGTCCGGCTCGACAGCCCCACGGCCACGCCGATCGGCGACTTCGCTGTGGGCAACACAGGCGGCTGGCAGAACTGGCGGACCATCCCGGCGAACATCTCAGGCGTGACCGGGACGCACACCGTCTACCTGACGTTCAGCAGCGGCCAACCGGCCGACTTCGTCAACGTCAACTGGTTCACCTTCTCCACGTCATGACCCCCACGTCATGACCACCATGTGGTGACCGGTTGACCGCTCAGACGGCTGGCCGGGCGTCGTAACGGCGTCCGGCCACGTGCCGGTCAGCGGCCGTATCCCTGGAGGCGCCCAGCCACGAACGGCGGCTGGGCTCTCCTTGGGCTGTGCCGTAACAGAAGGCCCTTGCAGAAGGGTTTTGGCAGAAGTCCGTGACGGAGAGTGAAGCGCACAGGGTCCCCAACGCGGTCCTGGCTTTCGATGCCGAACGCCTCGCCATCGCCGATCGCCTCTCATGCGGAACAACGGGCATGCGGAACAATGGGGCCGTGAGCGAATTGCCGGTGATCGATATAACGCCTCTTCGCACGGGTGGTGACACCCGCGCCGTGGCGGACCGGATCGGGGCGGCCTGCCGCGACAACGGGTTCTTCTACGTCTCGGGTCACGGCGTGCCGGCCGACCTGGTCGCCGGGCTGGACGCGGCGAGCAGGAGGTTCTTCGCGCTTCCGGACGAGCTGAAGAACGAGATCTCGATGGACCGCGGCGGCCGGGCCTGGCGCGGCTTCTTCCCCGTCGGCGGCGAGCTCACCTCCGGCCGTCCCGACCTCAAGGAGGGCGTCTACTTCGGCGCCGAGGAGCCGCCGGGCGACCTGCCGCTGCACGGCCCCAACCTGTTCCCCGAGCAGGTGCCGGAGCTGCGGGAGGCGGTGCTCGCCTACCTCACGGCGATGACCGGCGTCGCCCAGACGGTGATGTCGGGCATCGCCCTCAGCCTGGAGCTGGAGGCCGGCTACTTCCGTGAGGGCTACACGGCCGATCCGACCATCCTGTTCCGGATCTTCCACTATCCGCCCGCGCCGCCGGACACCGACTCGTGGGGCGTGGGTGAGCACACCGACTACGGCCTGCTCACGCTGCTCCTCCAGGACGACAACGGCGGCCTCCAGGTGCACACCTCGCGCGGCTGGATCGACGCCCCGCCGGTGCCCGGCACGTTCGTCTGCAACATCGGCGACATGCTCGACAAGCTCACCGGCGGCCTCTACCGGTCGACCCCGCACCGGGTGCGCAACCTCAGCGGCAACGAGCGGCTGAGCTTCCCGTTCTTCTTCGACCCCGGCTGGCACAGCGAGGTGCCGCCGCTGCCCTACTCTCCGGGAGGCCGTGCCCGCTGGGACGGCCAGGACCTGCGCGCGTTCACCGGCACCTACGGCGACTACCTGCTCGCCAAGGTCTCCAAGGTCTTCCCCCACCTCGCCGGCAACCTCGGCTGACCGCTTCCCCAGCGAACTCCCTGCAGAGTTCATCGATCAGACCGAGCTCGCGAAGCTCGAACGCGACCTCGCTCATCTCTTCGGGGAAGGATGGCTCTTGTGACCCAGCAGATCAGCGTCATCATCGACGTCACCAACCAAGACGGCTACCTGGGTCGTCCGCAGTGCTCCGGCCTTCAGGCCGGGGGTGAAGCGGACTCTCCCGCGTAGCGGGGCAGGGAAAGCCGGATCGCCCCCGGGCGATCCGACGTCTACCCGGCTCAGACCGGGCGGTTCTGTTGCTCGATGTACTGCCGCAGGACACTGATCGCAGCGCCGCCCACGCTTCCTGCGAAGTAGGAGCCCGACCACAGCTTGTTCGCCCGATAGTAGTGGCGGGCCAGTTCGGGGAACTCGGTGCGCAGCCGCCTGGAGGACACCCCTTTCAGCGAGTTGACCAGGCGAGACAGTGCGACCTTCGGCGGGAAGTTCACCAGCAGGTGGACGTGGTTACTCTCGCCGTTGAACTCGGCCAGCTCGCACTCGAAGTCCGCGCACACCTCCCGCATGATCTGCTCCATGCGCTCCAGGTGCGTCCCGGTGAACACCCGATGCCGGAACTTGGTCACGAAAACCAAGTGGGCATGAAGGACAAAAACACAGTGTCTACCTGTTCTTATGTCTCCATACTCAGCCATAAACCAATGGTATGATCATGGCGTGCAGCTCCGGTACACCTTCCGCCTCTGCCCGACGCCGGGTCAGCAGATGATGCTGGCCAAGGCGTTCGGGTGTGCGCGGACGGTGTTCAACGACGGGCTGCGCTTACGGCAGGAGGCCCGAGAGCGGGGGTTGCCGTACGTCTCGGACGGGGACCTGTCCAAACTGGTGATCACGCAGGCGAAGCAGACGCCGGAACGCGCCTGGCTGGGCGAGGTCTCCGCCGTGGTGCTCCAGCAGGCGCTCGCGGACCTGAACATGGCCTACCGCAACTTCTTCGCCTCGATCACCGGCAGGCGCAAAGGCCCGAAAGTCGCACCGCCCCGGTACCGCTCTCGCAAGGACAACCGGCAGGCGGTCCGGTTCACCAAGAACGCCCGCTTCACGGTCACGGCGGGCGGGAAGCTGCGCCTGCCGAAGATCGGTGACGTGCCGGTGCGATGGTCTCGTGATCTCCCCGCCGAGCCGTCGAGCGTGACGGTCATCAAGGACGCGGCGGGGCGGTACTTCGCCTCGTTCGTGGTCGAGACCGGCGCAGATCCGTTGCCGCAGACGCCGGACGAGGTCGGTATCGACCTGGGGCTCACCCACTTCGCGGTGCTCTCAGACGGCCGGAAGATCGACAACCCGAGGTTTCTGCGCCGCGCCGAACGACGGTTGAAGAAGGCTCAGCAGGCCCTGTCCCGCAAGGCCAAGGGGTCGGCGAACCGGAAGAAGGCCGCGGCCCGGGTCGCCCGTGCTCACGCCAGGGTGGCCGACGCGCGCCGGGACTTCGCGCACAAGTTCTCCACGCAGATCATCCGCGACAACCAAGCGGTGTACGTGGAGGACCTGTGCGTGAAGGGCCTGGCCCGCACCCGGCTGGCCAAGAGCGTTCACGATGCGGGCTGGTCGCAGTTCGTTACCATGCTGGAGTACAAAGCCCGACGGTACGGCCGGGGCTTCGCCAAGGCCGGCCGGTTCTTCCCATCGAGCAGGTCGTGCTCGGCGTGCGGCGCCGTGGCGGGCACGATGCCGCTGAACATCCGGTCGTGGACCTGCCCGTGCGGAGCGGTCCACGACCGGGACGTCAACGCCGCGATCAACATCCTCGCCGCCGGACGGGCGGAGAGGCTAAACGCCTGCGGAGGGACCGTAAGACCCGCCGCCTAGCGGAGGGCAGGACCCAGCGAAACAGGAAGCCACAGAGGTGCCGCACGTGCGGCACGGGCTGAATCTCCGACCTTCAGGCCGGAGAGCGCGTCAATGGAACGGCATTCCGCGCGACACCCCCGGTAGTGGCGCGGGCCGGACGCTGGCCGAGCTCGAGGAGGAGCTGAGCGCGATCATGCCGCTCATGCTCGGCTGCGAACCGGACGAGGTCGAGTTGGTATACGACTACACGGGCCTGCCGCAGGAGGTGCGGCAGGACCTGGAACGGTTCCGGACGCTGCGCGAACAGCGTGACCAGATCGAAGAGAGCCTCCGAAAGATCGGCAGTCGGGTAGCGACCCGGCTCAAAAAGGAAAAAGTCACCGACGAAGACACGGGACGGCTGCTCGGCGGACTGTCACGGCAACGGGTCGGGCAGCTCAGGGCCGGTTGAGCCCTGGCTGCGAGGGTCAGGTGGTTTCGCGCACCACGAGGTGGGTGGGCAGGACGACCGAGCCGGTGTGGCGGCCGTCGAGCCGCGACAGCAGGAGCCGGGCCAGGGCCAGGGCCTGCTCGCTGACCGGCACCCGGACCGTGGTGAGCGCCGGGGTGGTCGCGGAGGCGGCGTCGATGTCACCGAAGCCAACGATCGCCAGGTCGTCGGGCACCCGCCGCCCGGCCTGCCGGGCGGCGCGCAGGGCGCCGATGGCCAGCTGGTCGGAGGTGGCGAGCACGGCGTCCAGCCCCGGCACGTCGCCCATCAGCCGGCGGGCCGCCGCCGCGCCGGACTCGCGGTCGAGCCCGGCCGGCGCGGTGATCGGATGCAGCCCGGCCTGGTGCAGCGCGTCGCGGTGGCCGGTGAGCCGGTCCTGGACGGCGACGAGGTCGGTCGGCCCGCAGATGATGCCGAGCTGACGGCGGCCCTGGTCGAGCAGGTGGGCGGTGGCGGCTCGGGCGCCGCCTGCGTTGTCGACGTCGACGTACGGGACGAGGGAGGCGATGGCGGGCCTGCCCAGCAGGACGACGGGCACCTCGGTGCGTGCCAGCCGTTCGGCGAGCGGCCCGGCGCCCTCAGGGAGCACGAGGACGACGCCGTCCACCTGGTGGGTCTCGACGTGCCGCACGATGCGGCGTTGGCTCTCGACGGTGTCGGCCAGCATGAGCACGATCTGCTTGCCGGCCCCCTCCAGGAGGCTGGTGACGTACTGGACGACGGCGGAGACCAGCGCCTCGCCGCCGGGCTGAGGGGGCGACAGGATCAGCGCGACCGCGTTGGCGCGCCGCGTGACGAGGCTCCTGGCGGCCGCGTTCGGCACGTAGCCGAGCTCCTGGACGGCCCGCAACACGGCGGCGCGGACCTCGGGGCTGACCGACGCCTCGCCGTTGACCACCCGTGAGACGGTCGCCCGGGAGACCTGGGCGCGGGCGGCGACGGTCTCCAGGGTCGGCCGTTTCGGCCGGTCGACGCCGAGCCCGTTGCGCTTGATGACGTCGCGGTACCACAGCGCGCTGTCCTTCAGCCGTCGTCGCTGGGTCGCGAAGTCGACGTGCACCAGCCCGAACTTGCGCTGGTAGCCGTCGGCCCATTCAACGCAGTCGAGCAGCGACCAGACGAGGTAGCCGCGGACCCGGGCCCCCTCGTCGAGCGAGGCGCGGAGAACCCGTAGGTGCTCTTCGAGGTAGCTCGTCCGGTCGACGTCGTGGATGCCGTCACCAGTGACGACGTCGACGAAGTCGGCGCCGTTCTCGGTGATCATCAGCTCGGTGTCCGGGTATTCGCGGGTCAGGCGGCGCAGGACCAGTGACAGGCCGCCCGGCATGATGGGCCAGCCCATAGCGGTCACCGCCGTCGGCACGCTGCAGAACAGGACCCCCTCGCTGCCGGGGAAGGCGGGGTCGGCGGCGGCGCTCGGCTGCGCCCGCACCACGACGGGCGTGTAGTAGTTGACGCCGAGTAAGTCGATGGGCCGGCCGATGACGTCGAGGTCGCCGTCGTGGACGTGACCGAGCCCCGCCTCCCGTTCGATCACGGGGAGCAGGTCGCCGGGGTGGCGGCCGCGCAGGATCGGCTCCACGAACTGCCGGTTGAGCAGCGTGTCGATCCTGGCCACGGCCTCGGCATCCTCCTCGGACGGCTCCAGGGCGAAGTCACCGAGCTGGGCCGGGGTCAGGACGGGCGACAGGTTGAGCACGACGCCGACCCGAGAGGCGCCCGACGAGCGCAGCGCCTCGGCTCCGAGCCCGTGCGCCAGCAGCATGTGGTGGGCGGCGACGAAGGCGTCGGCCGCCGAGCGCCGTCCGGGGGCGTGGACGCCGGAGGCGTGACCGATGAAGGCGGCGACCCACGGCTCGTTCAGGGTGAACCAGGTGTCGACCCGGTCGCCGAGTCGCTCGTGCGTGACCCGCGCGTAGTCGGCGAACCGGTGGGCCGTGTCGCGGGAGGTCCAGCCGCCGCGGTCTTCGAGGGCCTGCGGCAGGTCCCAGTGGTAGAGGGTGGCGTAGGGGGTGATGCCGGCGCCCAGCAGCTCGTCGACCAGCCTGTCGTAGAAGTCGAGGCCGAGGTCGTTGCGGCGGCCGGTGCCCTCGGGCAGCACGCGAGACCAGCTCACCGAGAACCGGTAGGCCGTCATGCCGAGGTCGCGCATCAGGCGGACGTCCTCGGGGTAGCGCCGGTAGTGGTCGCAGGCGGGGTCGCCGTCGCGCCCGCCGGGGAAGGCGTCCCAGATGGACGGCCCCTTGCCGTCCTCGCCGGAGGCGCCCTCGATCTGGTAGGCCGACGTCGACACTCCCCAGACGAACCCCTCCGGGAACCGCGCTGTGCTCATGTCGATGATGATCTCATTTGCCGAAACCCTCCGGCGACCTGGCGGGGCCACAGTCTGCCGCATCGCGCGGTGGTGCGGTTAGGCGATATACAGGCCCCGTGGAACTGGATCGGCTGGATCGTGACATCATCGCGGCGCTCGTCGAGGACGCCCGCGCGACCTACGCGGAGATCGGGCACGACGTCGGTCTGAGCGCGTCGGCCGTCAAGCGCAGGGTCGACCGGCTGCGCGAGACGGGGGCGATCACCGGGTTCAGCGCCAGGGTGGCGCCGCGGGCGCTCGGCTGGAACACCGAGGCGTACGTCGAGCTGTTCTGTCAGGGCAAGACCAAGCCGTCCGACATCGCGCTGGCGATGGCGCGCTATCCCGAGGTGGTCGCCGCGGCCACGATCACCGGCGAGGCCGACGCGCTGCTGCACATCCGCGCCACCGACGTGCGCCATGTGGAGCGGGTGATCGAACGCATCGCGGCGGAGACCTTCGTGGTGCGCACCAAGAGCTCGATCGTGCTGTCCAGGTTGGTGGATCTGCCGACCGGAGCCGTCGCGCCCGACCCACGCAACGGATCACCGGTGGGCGGCTGAGAGTCGCAACGGAAATTAACCTACACGCAATATTGCCCGCTTGGCCTGCGTAAACATCTCTTCCTAGGCTGGCCCCGTCATCTCTCTGCCTTAGACCATGACGGAGACCTGCATGCCCAAACACTTCCTGATGTGCCGTCCGGAGCACTTCACGGTCGAGTACGCGATCAATCCGTGGATGCGTCCCGAGGCGGGAGCCGATCGCGACCTCGCGATCCGGCAGTGGGAAGGACTCAAAGCGGCGTACGAGAACCTCGGGCACAAGGTCAGCCTCATCGATCCGGTGGAAGGGCTGCCGGACATGGTGTTCGCCGCCAACGGCGCGCTGGTCGTGGGCGGGCGCGCCTACGGCGCCAGGTTCGCCTACCCGCAGCGCGGACCCGAGGGCCCGGCCTATCTGCGCTGGTTCACCGACCGGGGCTATCCGGTCCGGGAGCCGGAGCACGTGAACGAGGGTGAGGGCGACTTCCTCGCGCTGGACGACGTCGTGCTGGCCGGCACCGGCTTCCGCACCCACCTCGCCGCGCATCAGGAGGCACAGGAGTTCCTCGGCCGCCCGGTGGTGTCGTTGTCGCTGGTAGACCCGCGGTTCTACCACCTGGATACGGCACTATTCTCACTAGACGGGCGTAATGTCGCGTACTTCCCTGACGCCTTCTCCCAAGGCAGTCAGGAGGTCCTGCGGCGGCTGTTCCCGGACGCGGTGCTCTCCGGCGCGGCCGACGCCGAGGTGCTCGGGCTCAACGCGGTCAGCGACGGCACGAACGTGGTGATCAATTCCGAGGCCGTCGACCTCCGGCGGGAGCTGGAGCGGCGCGGCTACGGGGTGATCCCGGTCGACCTGTCGGAGCTGCGCAAGGCAGGTGGCGGCCCCAAGTGCTGCACACTGGAGATCAGGGGGGAATTCTGAGATGACTACCAGCGCGGAGCTGATCGAGCTCAGTGAGCGCCGCAGCGCGCACAACTACCACCCGCTGCCCATCGTGATCCACGAGGCGCGGGGCGCCTGGGTCACCGACGTCGAGGGCAAGCGTTACCTCGATTTCCTGTCCGGCTACTCGTCGCTCAACTTCGGCCACGGCAACCCCAAGATCCTGGAGGCGGCGCAGCGGCAGTTGCAGCAGCTCACGCTGACCAGCCGGGCGTTCTACCACGACCAGTTCGCCGCGTTCTGCTCCGGGCTGGGCGACCTGACCGGCAAGGACATGATCCTGCCGATGAACACCGGCGCCGAGGCCGTGGAGACCGCGATCAAGGTGGCCCGCAAGTGGGGCTACGAGGTCAAGGGCGTCGAGCGCGACCAGGCCAACATCATCGTGATGGAGGACAACTTCCACGGTCGCACCACCACGATCGTCAGCTTCTCCACCGATCCCGACGCCCACGACGGATTCGGCCCCTACACCCCGGGCTTCAGCGTGGTGAAGTATGGCTCGATCGAGGCCGTGCGTGAGGCGGTCGACTCCAACACGGTGGCGGTGCTGGTCGAGCCCATCCAGGGCGAGGCGGGGGTGCTGGTGCCGCCGGACGGCTACCTGACGCAGCTGCGCGAGCTGTGCACCGCCGAGAACATCCTGATGATCGCCGACGAGATCCAGTCGGGACTCGGCCGCACCGGCAAGACGTTCGCCTGCGACCACGAGGGCGTCGTGCCGGACATCTACGTCCTGGGCAAGGCGCTCGGCGGCGGCGTCGTGCCGGTCTCCGCGATCGCCGCCGACAGCGACGTGCTCGGCGTGATCAAGCCGGGGCAGCACGGGTCCACCTTCGGGGGCAACCCACTGGCCTGCGCCGTCGCCAACGCCGTGATCGAGATCCTCAACACCGGCGAGTACCAGGACCGGGCCGCCCGGCTCGGCGAGGTGCTGCACGCCCGGCTGGCCGAGCTGGTCGGCGACGGCGTGATCACCGTGCGCGGGCGCGGCCTGTGGGCGGGCGTCGACATCGACCCGTCGCTGGCCACCGGGCGCGAGGTGTCGAAGGCGCTGATGTCCCGTGGTGTGCTGGCCAAGGACACGCACGGCTCCACGATCCGGCTCGCGCCGCCGATCACGATCTCCGAGGAGGACCTCCTCTGGGCGGTCGACCAGCTCGCCGAGACGATCGCCTCCTTCCGCCGGTGACCCGCTCTCCGGCCTGAGGGCCGGAGCCCGCGTTCCGGTGACCGCCGGTGACGCGGCCCGCGGCCGGACCTGACAGGTCCGGCCGCGGTGGCGGTCAGCGGAGCCGTACGGAGTCGATCTGCTTGAGGGTGTTGCCGGACGACTCGAACCAGGTCGCCTCGTCGGGGAAGGTGAGCGTGGCCAGGGCGTTCTGGAACCACGGCCCCTCGGTCACCCGCCAGCGGAACGGCGGCCGCCGGATGCCGGCCAGCCGGGCGAGCAGGCCGCCGACGACCGTGGCGACGCCGAACTGCGTGATCACGTTGGCCCAGCGGAGCACCGGGCTGAGCGGGTTGCGGATCGGCGAGCAGACGATCTGCCAGACGGGCGCGGTGCGGGCCTTGGCCACGTAGGAGTAGTGGACGTCGCCCGACAGGATGAGCACCGGCTTGCCGATGCGGGCGAGCAGCCTGGCCAGGTCGTCGAAGGAGCGGCGGAAGGCGGCCCAGTGCTCCAGGTCGACGAACTGCCTGAACCTCTCCGACAGCCGCTGGACGACCTTGCCCCAGGCTCCGTCGCACAGGGCCTCGTTCCAGTTCTGCACCGAGTGGACGCCCTCGGGCAGCAGGAAGGGGATCGAGGAGCCGATCACGATCCGGTCGGCGGGCTTGGCCACCTCGTCGAGCAGCCACTCCCACTCTCCCGGGTCGAGCATCCGCCGGTCTCCCGGGGTCAGCTGCCTGGCGCACCGGGTGTCGATCATGATCAGCCGGGTGTGGCCGAGGTCGCGGGAGTAGCTCCAGCGGTTGCTGCTCGGCTCGGTGTCGGCCTTGTCGGCGAAGGCGTCGAGCGCGTCGCCCCCATCGCCGTCCATCAGCGCGCGCAGCAGCGGGTCGTCGGCTCGCTCGGCCGGTGACAGGTTGCCGAGGTGCTGGTAGACCCAGTAGGCCCCGAGTCCGGAGATCACCCTGCGGCGCCACCAGGACACCTCGGCCATCTGCTCGCGCCAGGTCTGCGAGGTGTTCCAGTCGTCACGCAGGTCGTGGTCGTCGAAGATCATCGCACTCGGCACCGTGGAGAGCAGCCACCGGATCTCCGGCTCGCTCCAGGCCTGGCGGTAGAGCTCGCAGTATTCCTCGTAGTCGGCGATCTCGTTCTGGGGCTCGGTGTCGCGGCGCTCATGGATGAAGTCGAGCATCTCGGGTGACGGGCTGTCGGCGTAGACCTGGTCGCCGAGCAGCACCAGGAGGTCGGGCCACTCCTCCTCGCCGGCCGTCATCAACCGGCCGCCGAAGGCGCGCAGCACGTCCTCGCCGTGGGTCAGGACGTGCGCGGTGTCATGGGGGACGCTGGTGCGGCACGAGCCGAACGCCAGCCGGCGCGGCCCCTCGGCCGGCAGCAGCCGGATGCGGCTCGGCGGCCGCCCTTCGAGCGGCCACACCCGCTCGCCGTCCAGCTCCACCGCGTAGGAGTCGATGTCTCCGGACAACTCGGTCAGGTCGACCAGCGCGTAGTGGTGGCCGTGCACGGCGAACGTGGGCGATTGCCACGACCGGTCCCCGGCCAGCACGGCGACCGTACACGGATCGCTGGTCTCCACCCAGATCGTGGCGCTGGACGCGTCGACGTAGCGCAGCATCGGGCCGATCACGAGCGCGGCCATGCATATCCCTCAATTCGACAGTTCGGCACACTCTGGATCATCAGCGTGCCAGAGTGGCACGTATCCAGCACATCGATCATCGGCTTGGATTGATCGGAAACAGATCAGTCTCGATGTGTTCGCCGACCTGGCCGTGCACGACTGACCCCCGCTTGAGATGATCACAACAAGTACGCCCAAAAGGATTAAAGCAACGGCGCTTTACCCGTACTTGGGCATCCAAAACAGGAGGATGCGTTCCCATGACCCTCGTGGTGCCGTCAAAGACGCCGGCTCCGATCACTCCCGGCCGCCAGGCCCTCGACTCCGCTCTCCACCAACTCGGCCAGGCCGGCGACCATCTCGGGCTCGACGACGGGCTCCGTCTCATGCTCGCCACGCCGCGCCGCTCACTGACCGTCTCGGTCCCCGTCCGCCGCGAGAACGGCCGGCTGGACGTCGTGCAGGGCTTCCGGGTCCAGCACAACGTCTCGCGCGGCCCCGCCAAGGGCGGCATCCGCTTCCACCCCAGCGCCGACCTCGACGAGGTCACCGCGCTCGCGATGTGGATGACCTGGAAATGCGCGCTCGTCGGCATCCCCTACGGCGGCGCCAAGGGCGGCGTGGCCGTCGCCCCCGAGACGCTGACCACCCGCGAGCTCGAACGGCTGACCCGCCGCTACGTCAACGAGATCCTGCCGCTGATCGGCCCGGAGAAGGACATCCCGGCCCCCGACGTCGGCACCGATGAGCAGACCATGGCCTGGATCATGGACACCTTCAGCGTCAACGCCGGCTACTCGGTGCCCGGCGTCGTCACCGGCAAGCCGACGGCGCTCGGCGGCTCGCTCGGCCGGGCCGGCGCGACCTCGCGTGGCGTGCAGATCGTGGCCCTGGCCGCCCTCGGCCGCTCGCCCGAGGGTGTGACCGTCGCCGTGCAGGGGTTCGGCAAGGTGGGCGCGCTGGCCGCCCAGTACCTGTCCGACGCCGGCTGCACCGTGGTCGCCGTCTCCGACGTGTCAGGCGCGGTCCACGCGAGCAGCGGCCTCGACATCGCCGACCTGCGCGCCTGGGTCGCCGAGACGGGCGGCGTGCGCGGCTACCGCCACGCCGACGCGCTCGACCGCGACGAGCTGTTCGAGCTGGACGTCGACCTGCTGGTGCCCGCCGCCCTCGAAGGCGTGATCACCGCCGGCAACGCGCCCCGGATCCGGGCCCGCCTCATCGTGGAGGGCGCCAACGGGCCCACCACTCCCGAGGCCGACGAGATCCTCGCCGAGCACGGCACGACGGTGGTGCCCGACATCCTGGCCAACGCGGGCGGGGTGATCGTGTCCTACCTGGAGTGGGTGCAGAACATGCAGGCTTACTCCTGGAGCGCGGCCGAGGTCGAGATGCGGCTCCGCGACCTGATGGAGAGCGCCTACGGCGAGGTGAAGTCGCTGTCGGCCGACCGCGGCCTCACACTCCGGCAGGCGGCGCACGTGATCGGCGTGGGCCGGGTCGCCGAGGCCCACCAGATGCGCGGCCTCTACCCCTGACGGCCTGCCGCACTCCGCCTGCTCGTGAGGACACCGTTGGCGAAGTAGATCGAAAAGCAGCGGCCCCGTGATCATGTATGTGATCACGGGGCCGCCATTGTCGTACTCGCTCTCGGATGGAGTCGTGGGTATCGCTGCGTTCGACAGGTTCAGATCAGATCTCGGTGGCCACCCTGGCAGTAGCCCGCGGCGAAAGCCTCGTTCTGCTCGTCAGCTCGGGAATGACGTACCTGCGATCTGAGGCGTGAGGACGGTCAGTGCTCGCGGCGTGGCTCCGAGGATGCGCTCGAGGGCCTCAAGGTGAGCTTCGACGAGCACGGCGCGCTGGTCCGCCGGAGAGGTGCGGTCCGCAGGTTCGGTGAAGGCGTCGATGAGAGCGTCGCCGAGTTGCAGCCCCATGCCGACGATGATGAGGGCCGCCTCGTCGGGGTGGGTGACGTCGAACACTGCCTCCGCACATCCTTGCCGGATGATCGCGGCCAGCAGCGGACCCTGGATCCGCTGCGATGCTTGGCTGATGCGCTGTTTGAGCACCGCGTTGTCCTCGTGCCGCCACATGTGCCCGATCGCCGCGAGTTCGCTGCTGCGCTCCGCCTTCCAGTCGAGGGCGGAGAGCAGGTAGGTGCGCAGCTTGGCCATCGCGTCGAGCGCCGGGTCCGACACAACGTGCTGGGCGGCGGTGCTGAAGTCGGTCGCGAACATCTCCACGATGCCGTCAAGGAGGGCTCGTTTGGAGTCGAAGTAGTGGTAAAAGGCGCCTTTGGAGATGCTGAGCGTCGTCAGCACATCGGAGATGGTCATCTCCTGGTAGCCCTTCTCCCAGATCAGCTCAAGAGCGGTGGCGAGAATCTGAGCACGTCGCGCCGCGTACTCCTCCGGTTTGACTTGACGAGCCATGCGCTGCTCCACCTCGCGAACGTCCGTTGACAGGCCACGATCGTCAGCATACCGTTTTCATAAACCGACCAGCGGTTTATGAATGGAGACTCTTCATGTCAGCCATGGACCTTGATGCCCATCTGCGGACCCGGGCGTTCGCTCGGGTGATCGGCCCCTACATCGCCATCTTCACCACGATTCTCGCGATCCGCTTACCGACGGCCACGGGGCTTATCGACGGCCTGTTCGCAAATCCGGCGATCGCGTGGATCCTGGGAGCGGTCATGATCGGAGGAGGGTTGGTGATCATTGGCGGACACCGGAACTGGCGCGGCCCCGCCGCGATCGCCATCTCCGTGTTCGGCTGGTTCGTGCTGCTGCGCGGCGTCGGGCTGGTCGCCACCACCTCAGCGGTGCAAGACCTCGCCGAGACCGCCACGCTCGACCCCACCTCGCTGACTCTCGCGCGCGTCTTCTTCGGCCTGCTAGCCCTGATCGGCATCTGGCTCACGTACGTCGGCTGGTGGGCGCGACCTTGATCGCGACCGTGCCGTCCATACCGCGCAAACGGAAGGGAAGGAGCATGATCGCGTTTCTGGCCAACCGCCAGGCGGCGTCATTGATCAAGCACCTACCCGCTCGGCCACACCGGCCGGCACGGCGAGATCACTCGTTCACCGGATGCCGCACCAAGCAGCCGGCCCGGCTCGTCACCGGTCACCCGCCCGGTCCACAGGTTGGTAAAGCCAAGGTGTCGCAGGTCAGGATGCTGATCATGACGCCTCTAGAGTGTCGTCCGTGCTCAGGTTGGTGCTGTCCCTCGCCCTACTCGACCCCACCGGCGCCTCGGAGCTGTCCCTACGGTCCGTGCCGGAGCAACGGGTCCTGACACCCGGCGGCGACCGGCTGGGCTACGCGCCGGTCGCCGCTCCCCACACCTCGGACCACCGCCTGTCGGGGGTGCTGCTGTCGCGCGATCCGGTCACCGGCGGCACCGTCCTGTGCGGCGGCTCGGTGATCAGGTCGAAGAGCCGCAGCCTGGTGCTGACCGCCGCGCACTGCCTGTACGACAAGGGCCGGACGCTGAAGCGGGTGACGTTCCTTCCCGGTTACGAGGAGGGCCGCCCGCCGTTCGGCGCCTGGCGCGCGGTGCGGACGTGGGTGCCGGATCGCTGGCGGAGCGAGCCGTACTCTCCGGAGCTGCTCCCGTACGACGTCGGACTGGTCGGGGTGGCCAGGGGCAGGCGCCCACTGGAGGACGTGACCGGGCGCGGGCTGCGGACGCTGCGCACCCGCAGGGGCACCTCGCTCGGCGGCCTGGAACTGCTCGGCTACCCGGCCGGCCGGCACTACCCAGGCACCGAGCTCTATCACTGCGTCGGCGACGCGGTCGAGGCCATCTCGCGCGAGCCCGGGCTGCTCGTCACGCGCAACTGCCACGCTCCGGCGGGCGCCAGCGGCGGGCCCGCGTTGTACGGCGACCTGGTGGCCGGCGTCGTCTCGTCCTCCAGCCCGCTGCATGACCAGAGCGGCTTCACCGTGCTGGCCCGGCTCGGCGGCGGGACGTTCAACCAGATGCTGACCCGCTCGGACCGGTGGATGCGGCGGCATCGGCCTGCCTGACGATGTCCTCGCAGATCGCGTGGGTGAGCAGGGCGTCGTCGGCGGTGATCGTGCGGCCGTCGCGGACGGCGTCGAGGAAGGCCAGGCAGATCTGCTCGATGCCGCGCTGCCTGCCGACCGGGGTCCAGTCGGGCCGCCTGGTGAGGGTCTCGCCACCCGCGTGGTCGATCACGTCGCCGAGGTTGACCACCCGGCGCTTGACCCCGTCGCCCATGACCTCGCAGGTCTCCTCGGCGGCGCCGCTCACCCGGTTCATCAGGCCGAGGGCGGTGAACCCGTCGCCGGACAGCTCCAGCACGATGTGTTCGAGCAGCCCGTCGCGTACGCGGGTGCGGAACCTGGTGCCGGTGATCTCGCCGGGGGCGAGGAAGCGCAGCGTGTCGACCACGTGGATGAAGTCGTCGAACACCGCCCGCCTGGGCACGTCGGGGTGGTCGGCCCGGTGCTTGGTCATCAGCACGAGGTGACGGGGCAGCTCGGCGAGCCCGGTGTAGCCGGGAGCGTAGCGCCGGTTGAAGCCGGTCATCAGCGACCTGCCCGTGGCCCGGGCCAGCCGGGCGAGATGCTCGCAGTCGGCCAGGTTGTCGGCGATCGGCTTGTCGACGTACACATGCACCCCGGCCTCCAGCAGGGGCTCCACCACCTCGCGGTGCGCGACCGTGGCGGCGTGCACGAAGGCGGCGTCGACGCCGGCTTTGATCACCTCGTCCACGGACGAGAACCGGGCCGCGACGCGGTAGGCGTCGCCGAGCCGGTCGAGCGTGTGCCTGTCGCGGGTGCACAGGTGCAGGTCGAGGCCGGGTTGGGCGGCGAGCACGGGAAGGTAGGCCTTCTCCGCGATGTCGCCCAGGCCGATCATGGCGATCTTCACGCCTCGAGCGTAGCCTTCAGCGCCTCGTCCAGCGGGGTCGGCGCGAGGCCGAACGTACGCTGGAACGCCGACGAGTCGAGCACGTACGGCGCGACGAACTGGTAGCGGGTGTGCCGCAGCTCGCCGATCATGGGCGAGAACAGGCCCGCGGCCCGCACCGCCGGCCACGGCAGCCGCATCAGGCGGGGCGCGGGCCGGCCCAGCAGGGCGGCCATCCGCTCCCCCATCTCCCGGAAGGTACGCGGCTCGCCGGTGGGCACGTGCCACGGCCGCCCCCAGGCCCGCTCGTCGGCGCCGGCCACGATCAGCGCGTCGGCCACGTCGGGCAGGTAGGTCCAGCTGTGCGGCATGTCGGCGGGCCAGACCAGCTGGATCGTCCTCCCCTCGCGGAGCGGCACGAGGAACCGGTCTCCGAGGTAGGACTGGTCGGTGGCGCCGGGGCCGAAGTAGTCGGAGCCCCGCACCTCGGTCACCCTGATCCTGCCCGCCTCGTGCGCGGCCAGCGCGTCGGCCCACATCCTGGCCCTGACCTGGAACTTGGGGTTGGTGGACGCGAGCGGCAGGTCCTCGGTCATGGGGCCGGTGACCGGACCGTAGGGATAGAGGTTGCCGAGGATGACGAGGACCGCGCCGGTGGCCTCGGCCGCGCCCAGGAAGGAGGCGGCCATCGGCGGCCAGTCGGTGAGCCAGCGGTGGTACTGGGGGTTGACGCAGTTGTAGAGGACGTCGGCGCCTCTGCTGACCTCGATCAGCCTGGCCTGGTCGGCGACGTCGGCCGCCACCCTGGTCGCCCCGGCGGGGCCGCTGCCCGAGCGGGTCACCACGGTGACCTCATGTCCCCGGGCGAGGAGCTTGCCGGCCAGATGGGCGCCCACCTGACCGGAACCTACGACGACGTGCTTACCCATGATCAGACCTGCTTCCAGACGAGACGGAGGACCGCGTTGACGACGAAGAGGGCGGCGAGGACGGCGGCCGGGGTGGTCAGACCGGCGGCATGGAGGGCGAGCGCTCCGCCGCCGAACCAGATGATCTCGAGCGCGGCGCGGGCGGGACCGGTCAGCGGGAAGACGGCGTTGGCGCCGCCTCCCGCGCCGAACAGCGCCCACACGGCCACGAACAGGGCGGGCCCGCCGAGACCGGCGAGCAGCTTGACGCCCCAGCTCTCGCTCAGCGTGAAGCCCCAGTAGCCGGCGGCGGCGAGGACACCGAGCTCCAGCAGGAACATCAGGGCCAGGTTGGCCCCCTTGGCGAGGGTGGGCATCGCATTCTCCTCGTGACTGCCGTTCTCTTACGAGAGCAATGCTCTCCCACATGAGCGACAGTCGTCAAGAGCGGTGCTCTCGTTTTTTGCCGCCGCTCTGGTAGCGTGCGGGGCATGACAGCCAGCCGTACCGCCAGAGAACGAGTCAGGGCCGAGCTGACCAGGGAGATCGCCGACATCGCCCGCCGTCAGCTGGCCACCGAAGGCGCCGGGGGCCTGTCCCTGCGGGCCGTCGCGCGGGAGATGGGCATGGTCTCATCGGCCATCTACCGATATTTCCCGAGCCGCGATGACCTGCTGACCACATTGATCATCGACGGCTACAACGCGCTCGGCGAGGCGGTCGAACAGGCCGACGCCGCCTGCTCCCCGGACGACTACCTGGGCCGATGGCTGGTCGCCTGCCACGCCGTCCGCGACTGGGCGGTGGCGCACCCGCACGAGTACGCGCTGCTGTACGGCTCGCCGGTGCCCGGCTATCACGCGCCGCAGGACACGGTCTCCGCCAGAGTCCGCGACGTCGCGGTGTACGGGCGCATCCTGTCGGAGGCGTACCACGCGGGCGCGCTCACCCCGCCGCCCCCCGCGCCCGCCCCGCCACCGGCCGCGGTCGCCGAGACGGCGGTCATCGGCGAGCTCATGCCCGGCGTGCCCGGCGACGTGCTGCTGCGCTGCGTCACCGCGTGGACCGGCCTGTACGGGTGGATCAACTTCGAGGTGTTCGGCCAGTTCGAGAACACGATCGAGGACAGGCGGGCGGTCTTCGACCACTCGGCGCGCCTGCTGGCCGGGATGATGGGCCTCGCTCAGTAGCTCCACCGGCCGATGGGCCGGTCACAGCTCCGCCGCCGACGGGCCGGCCACGACATCGGCCCATGGCCAGGACGGGCCGCCACGCCGCTCCGGCCGCCTGGCGCTGAGCCGTTCACCGCGAGCCGAACAACGGCACGATCACCTCGTCGACGATCCGAACGACCAGCTCGTCGGGGATGGACGGGCCGGCGAAGAGGAAGTGCTGCCTGAGCAGCGCCTGCCCGGCGTCCAGGCGGAGCGGGGTGACGGCGGCCGGATCGATCTCACCCCGCTCGATCGCCCGGCGCGTGATCTCCTCCATCATCCGCCTGCCCGCCCGCTGGGAGTTCTCCCGGAACCTGGCGGCGCGCGACTCGTCGCCCAGCGCCTCGCCGAGCAGCCCGCGCAGCGCCTCGCCCGCCGGTCCGGTCAGCAACTCCGCCGTACGTCTCAGCCCGGCCAGCGCGTCACCGCGCAGCGTGCCGGTGTCGGGCACCGAGAGCGGGGCGGGCAGCAGGTGGTAGACCGCGTCCATCACCAGCTCGATGCGGGTGGGCCAGCGCCGGTAGAGCGACGCCTTGCTGGCCTTGGCCCGTTCGGCGACCCGTTCCATGGTCAGCCCGGCGTAGCCGACGTCGGCGAGCTCGTCGAGCGTCGCCCGGAAGATGGCGGCGCTGAGCTCCTCGCCGCGACGGCGGGGCAGCTTGCGGTGGTCGGTCACCATGTCACGCATCCTACGAAGCCGCGGAGACCAGGCCGGTGCCGCCGTCGACGGTCACCAACTGCCCGTCGGCCAGCACCGAGGTCCCCTCACCGGTGCCCATGACGGCCGGGATGCCGTACTCGCGGGCCACGATCGCCGCGTGCGAGGCGCTGCCGCCCGTGTCCACCACCACGGCCGCGGCCCGCTGGAACAACGGCGTCCACGACGGGTTGGTGTAGGGGCAGACGAGCACGTCGCCTTCGGCCAGGCGGCCGAACTCGGACGGATCCGCGATGACCTTCACCGGTCCGGTGGCCGTGCCGCCGCCCGCAGGCGTCCCGGCGACGAGCGCGTCACCCGCCGGCCGCGCGGGGAAGATCGCGGCCGGGTCGATGAGCCGCACGCCCGCGAACTCCTCCCGCTTGGCCGCCCTCCGCAGCACGGCCGCGCGCAACCGCTCACGGTCGGGCTCGGCCGGCGTCCTGACGTCGTCGATCCCTTCGAGCTCCTCCAGCCGCAGATGGAAGACGTCCTCCGGCTCCTGGAGCAGCCCCGCGTCGCGCAGCCTGCGGCCGATCTCCACCAGGGAGCGGCGCAGCACGGGCAGCGGCTCGGTGAAGAAGAAGTGACTGTCCTCGCGGAAGGCGACGCCGGCGCGCGCCGCCTGGACCCGGCGCGTCATCCTGGCCCGGCGGGCCGCCGTACGCAGCCGGGGGTGGGCGAGCAGCCGTTCGAGCGCGTCGCCACCGGCGGCGGGAGCAGGCGGCTTGGCCGCGAGCACCCTGACCAGGCCGAGCACCGTCTCCGGCGCGTCGGCCCAGGTCGGCGGGGTGACGAGGAGCGGGCTCGCCGTCTCGCGGTGGCCGTACTCGGCGAGGAAGTCCCGCAGCTTGGCGGCGAAGGGCGCGGGGGTCGGGTCGGAGTCGAGGGCGCCCGTCAGCCGGGCCTCCTCGGCCAGCTCCTCCAGCGCCTGGTTGGCGTCGGAGGTGCGGGTGCGAGCGCCCGCGATCAGATCGCCGAACTCCTTGCCGCGCCCGAGCAGCTTGAGCGACACGAGCAGGCGCAGCAGCGCGAGGCCGCTGCCCGGCAGGTAGTCGATGCGCAGGTCGGCCACCGGCTGCACCAGGTCGAGCGCCTGCCTGGGCACCCGGACCAGCTCCGGCCACGGCAGCGCGGCCAGGTCGCGGGACTCCAGCTTCTCGGTCGCGCCGACGAAGGCGCGAAAGCGCGGGTCCTCGGTCCACCGGGCAGGGTCGTGGCGCCTGGCCAGCCGGAGGATCCGCACCGGCGTGGCCAGCATCCGGATCGACGGACGGGGGCGCGGCGGCACCAACGCGTAGACCACGCCCTCCTCCTCCACCAGGAAGTCCTCGAAGGCGCCCCTGATGCCGAAGTGGCCGGTCACTCTGGCCATCAGCCCGGCAGGGCCGTACGGAACCCAGGTGGACATGTCGATCGGGTAGGGCCGCACCGGCATGTACTCCAGCAGGATCGCGCCGAGCTTGCGCCGCACCGGGTTGAGCCGTCCCAGCGGCGGCGGCGGGAGCGCCGTCATGGGACGCGCCTGCAGCAGCCTGACCTCGCCGCCGGCATAGGCCCACTCGATGTCCTGCGGCCTGCCGAAGTGTCCGGCGACCTCGCCGGCCAGGCGGGCCAGCTCGCGCAGCGCCTCGCCGGGCAGCCGCTCGCCGGACGCGCCGGACGCGCCGGCACCACTTTCACGGACGACCCCGCCGCCCGCCGCGCCGCGGATGACAACCTCGCGCCGGCCCGGCGTGTACGCGGTGACCTCCCCCGCGGCGTCGAGCACGTAGTGGTCGGGGGTGACGAGACCGGAGACGACCGCCTCCCCCAGCCCGCTGCTCGCGTCGACCACGATCCGCGCGCGGTCGCCCGTGACCGGATCGGCGGTGAACAGCACGCCGGCCGTCTCCGCCTCGACCATGCTCTGCACGACCACCGCGATGCGCACCTCGCCCGGGTCGATGCCGAGCCGGTGCCGGTAGGCCACGGCCCTGTCCCCCCACAGCGACCCCCAGCACCGGCGTACGGCGTCGGCCAGGGCCTCCTCCCCCACGACGTTGAGGTAGGTGTCCTGCTGGCCGGCGAACGCGGCGCCGGGCAGGTCCTCGGCGGTGGCGCTGGAGCGGACGGCGACCGGGCCGCGACCGAGCGCCGCGTAGCCGGCGGCGATGGCCTCGCGCAGTTCGGCGGGCAGCTCCACCCGCTCGAAGTGGGCGCGCGTGTCGTGGCCGCCGGCGACCAGGTCGTAGGCGGCGGTCGTGATCACGAAGCCGTCGGGGACGGGGAAGCCCTTGCGGACCAGCTCTCCCAGGTTGGCTCCCTTCCCGCCGGCCAGGGCCAGGTCGTCACGGCCGAACGCCCGCAGGGGCGCGACGAGTGTCATGCTCTCTCCTCGACGTAAGCGGTGGTGCGCAGGGGACGCGCCGGCAGGACCAGCGCGAGGACGAAGGCCACGGCGAGCAGCGGCGCCATGCCGCCGAGGACGGGCGGCACGGCCTCGGCGAACGCGGCCCGCACGCTCTCGGGCAGGCCGGCCGGCCCGGCCACGGGAATGTCGCCCGCGATCCGCCAGGTGATCAGCGCTCCGGCGAGCGCGACCCCGGCCGAGGCGCCGATCTGGCGCATGAACGTCACCGACGACGTGGCGGCGCCGAGGTCGGCGTAGTCGACGGCGTTCTGCGCGGCCAGCACCATGACCTGCATGACGAGCCCGATGCCGAGCCCGACCAGCAGCATCACGCCCGCGATCGCCGCGGCGCCGCCGGCGAAGGGCAGCAGCGCCAGGCCGAGCGCGGCCACGGCGGTGCCCGCCACCGGATAGGGCTTGTAGCGGCCGGTCCGGGTGATGAGCCGGCCGGAGACGATGGTGGTGATCAGCACGCCGGCCATCAACGCCGTGACCAGCAGCCCGGCCTGGGTGGCGGTGGAGCGCAGCGCGATCTGCAGGTAGGCCGGCAGGTACGTGACGGTGCCGAACAGCGCGAACCCGACGAGCATGCTGATCGTCACGGGCACGGCGAAGGCCCGGTCGCGGAAGAGCCGCAGCGGCAGGATCGGGTCGGCCGCGTACCTCGCGCTCACCAGCCACGCGACGGCGCCGGCGAGCGCCACGACCAGGAAAACGGGCTCTCGGGTCTGACCGAGCAGCACGACGCCGACCACGGCGACGGCCAGGGTGAGCGCGCCGGCGACGTCGATCGGCGCGCGACTCACCGGCCTGGGCAGCCGCAGCGTGACCGTCAGCAGCACCAGCGCGATCAGCCCGAGCGGCGGGTAGACGGCGAAGATCCACCGCCAGTCGAACCGGTCGACGATGAACCCGCCGAGCAGTGGTCCGCCGACGGCCGCGACGACGTAGGCGGCGCCGATGAGGCCCAGGTAGCGGCCGCGCTCGCGGGGGCTGACGAGCTCGCCGATGATCGCCTGTGCGCCGATCATCAGCCCGCCGCCGCCGACGCCCTGCAGCGCGCGGAACGCGACGAACTGCGGCATCGATCCGGCCAGCGCGCAGAGCACGGCGCCGGTGACGAAGATGACGATCGCCGCCTGCATCATCGGCTTGCGCCCGTAGCGGTCGCCGAGCTTGCCGTAAACGGGCATCACCACGGTGGCGGCGACCAGGTAGGCGGTGATCACGGCGGGCATCTGGTCCAGCCCGCCGAGCGCGGTCGCCACCGCCGGGAGGGCGGGCGCCATGATCGTCTGGTCGAGCGCGCCGAGCAGCATCGCGAGCAGCAGTCCGGGGAGGACGAACTTCATGACCGCTCCTTAGAGAACGAGTCGTTCTCTAAGGAGCATAGAACTCCGCCCTAAGAAACGCAACGTTCACTATTCCCATGAGATAGACCTGGAGTAGCCATCGCACCCACATCCCGCCTAAGGGACAGCCCTGGCCACCCCGTCATGCTCAGGCGGCCTGGAGGGCTGCGGCGCGGATGACCCCCCGATCCATTGAGCCGCCACGGCCTGCGTCCGACCCCATGGAGACGGCCCCCGAGAGGCGGGCGGCCCGCTCTTTCGGGGGCCGCGTCCGGCCCGGGCCACGGAGGGAAGGCCCCGGGCCGAACGCTTTCCGTGACACCTCCCCAAGAGGAGACGACTCTCCACGGAAGGGACGACGCCATCCGCCCCCGGCCGGCCGGGGACACGCTCGTCGAACGGAGAGCGACCTGGAAGCGGACAACTCAAGAAACGATTTGGATGGCGCACCAGACAGTACGGCCCAGCCCACGGCCGTGTTCTCGGGTCCCCCAGTCCTGGGAGATCTCACGGACGATCAGCAGGCCCCGACCGTCCTCCGCCTGCGGCTCCTGCCGGACGTGCGGCCCGGAGAACGCCGAACCGGGATCGCGCACCTCCACATACACCATCTCCTCCGTCACGGTGACGGTGAGGCCGATGAGGTCGTACGGCCTGGCGTCGGAGTGCCGGAGCGCGTTCGTCACGAGCTCGGACGCCGCCAGCACGGCATCGTCGACCACAGGATGATCCTCCCCGAGCCATCTGCGCACCTCGGCACGAGCATGTGAGACAGACTCGCGAATGCCCGCCAGATGGATCGAGCCCATGACCCTCGGCTCCGCGCTCACTGCTTTCACGGCTTCACCCACTCGAAGAAGTCAGCCCTCATCGGCCCTCCCACCATCCCAAGCCACGGCTACACTTGGTAGTCGCTTGACTTCGATACGCCATCAACCGTTTCGGTGAAAGCTTCGTTGAAACGGCGGCGACCCCCGGGAGGTCAAATGCCCAAGGAGAGCGAGCTGTGCCCCGCCGACTCGCCGACCGCGCTCTTCGGCTTCGAGCTACGGCGGCACCGTAAGGCCCGGGGCTGGTCCCAGATCCGCCTGTCGAAGGCGGTCTCCTACTCCGTCGGCACGATCAGCATGATCGAGACAGCCAGACGGTCGCCCACGGAGGAGTTCGCCCGCCACTGCGACGAGGCACTGGAGGCCGAGGGAGCGCTGATGCGGCTCTGGCCGATGGTCAGCCACGCTTCGGCTCCACCCTGGTTTCGGCCCTGGCTCGAGGTGGAGGCCACGGCGGAGGCGATCCGTTCCTGGGAGCCCCTGGTCGTGCCCGGCCTGCTCCAAACCGAGAACTACGCGCGCGCCGTGCTGGGCGGCGATGTCGGCGTGACTTCCGAACAGATCGAGGAGCATGTGATCGCCCGAATGGAACGGCAGAGCATTCTCCGGCGCCCCAAGCCGCCACTGCTGTGGGTCGTGATCGATGAGGCAGTCCTGCATCGCCCAATCGGCAGCCCCGAGATAATGTCGGCGCAGCTCACCCACCTCCTCGAAGCGGGCCGAACTCCCCGGACCACCATCCAGATCCTGCCTTTCACGGCCTACTCCACGACCGGTCTGGCCGGCGGATTCGCCATTGCTCAAGCTCACGGAGTTTTCGACAGGGCGTATGTCGAATCCGCTGGAGTCATGAGCCGAGTAACAGAGCGACCAGAGGACGTCAGCGCCCTAACATACAGATATGAGGGGATTCGTTCCGAAGCACTGCCCCAGCGTGAATCCCTAGAAGTGATCAAGGAGACGCTGCAGCGATGGACGAGCTGACTCGAGAACTCGACACAGCCATTTGGCGCAAATCCAGCCACTCGGGACCCGATGGCGGCAACTGCGTTGAGGTCGCCGAACTGTCCGGAGGGCGCCGAGGCGTCCGCGACAGCAAGGATCTCACCGGCCCAGCACTGATCTTCACTCCGGACGAGTGGAACGCCTTCATCGCCGGCGTGATGAACGGCGAGTTCGACTGATCAACACGCCTGAGCAGGGGCTTTCCACTCTCACGGAGAGTCATCCGTGAGACGCCACAAGCGTGCGGATCCGCCGTAAGACATGAGAACAACCTGCGGTACGCGGCGTTCAGCAACGCCATCCGCAGCAGTTCCGCAACGCTTTCCTGTCGATCACTCATCGCTCCGACCGGGCACAGGCGACCAGCGGCCCGAAACGAGCGAGCACGATCTTCCCCTTTCCTGATGGCCTTGGCTTGTTAGGCGCCGTCGCTCGCGACGGATGCCCGCTTGACCTCCGCCACCACGACGAGTCGACCGGGACGATGTTCGAACGCGCAAAACGGCACAGTCGGCGCGTCCGTTCTACTCCGGCGGCCATGATCTTTCTGTCGGCTATGGCGCACTGGCCGCCCCTCCGGCCCCGTTCCCAGCCGGGCCGTTTCAGTTGATGTTCAACGCATCCAGCCGGTTTCAATTTTAGCGGGAGAAGATCCATAGATCACCGCCCATTCCCCCTCGACGGGACCACACCACCTCCCTTTGTCGAGCGGAACCGAAGTCATGCTCATAGTCAGACAAACAGACCAATGCACACATACTCGGAATGCGCTCCATACTTTCACTGAGTTTCAGCTTGTTTGTTGACGTGATGTTGCATACCGTGTGAGCCCGTGGGGGACGCCGCCTCCTGATCTGGTTCTTGTGCAGCGAGCCATGCGAGGAATCATCGTGGCTAACGTCGATCGCGAGGCGATGCGGGCCGTGGCAGAGCGGATCCAGCGGCTGTCGGACGAGCACTGGTGGGCGCTCGATCCGTCCTGCCGCCTGATGGAGAACGACGCGTGGGTGGGACCGACGGGTGCCCGGTTCGACGCCCAGGTCCACGCCGACCAGCGGGAGCTGCGCGACATGCTCACTCAGGCCGTACACAGCGCGAACCAGGAGCTGGCATCGCATCCGGACAGGTCATGACAGAGTTCAGCGGGGTCAAACTGCCGGAGTTCGACACGATGGCGGGCAAGCATGCCCAGGCCGCCGGGCTGCTGGAAGAGCTAGCGCAGACCCTGTACGGCGAGTTGCGGACCGCCGGGCTCGACACCGCTCCGGCCACGCGCCTGCGCGAGCTGGCCGAACGGGTCACCACGCAGGCCGAGGACCTGCGGCGACGCCAGCGACTGGTGCACGAACTGCAGCGGCAGAAGGTCACCTTCGGGAGGAGCACACCCGCCGGAAGCTTCCTGGAGATGCCTGACCGGCTGGAGATCGCGAAGGGACTCCTGGAAGGAACACTCGCGGGTCGTGCCGCGCTGAAGGCCGCCGACGGGGATGCCAAGGCGCTGGCGGAGTTGCGGAAATACGCGTCACGCACCGGGGACACCGAGTTCGTCAAGGCGTTCCTGGGAACCCTGGGCGCACGAGGCGTGACGCGGTCGCCCGGCTCCTTCGCCGTACAGTTGCGCGATGCCATGAATCGTGAGGACGCAGGCCGCGCGGACCGGCTCTCCGTCTCCGGTCAGAAGGCCCTCAGCATGCTGGCCACCGCCCTGGCCAAAGGAACCAACCCGAAGGATCCGGCGTACATGGGCGCCGACTTCCTCAAGGACCTGGCGAAGGAAGGCCGGGCCGAGTACAGAACCGGCGACACGACGTACTCGGGCTACCAGGCGCAGGCCCTCATCTGGCGTGCCCATCATGGGAAGACACCGTTCTCGAAGGAGTTCATGGAGGTCGTCGGGCGTGACGTGATCGTCTACGAGCACGAGCAGCGGAAGGACCAGTGGGCGGCGAGCAAGGATCCGCTGGGCCGCGCCTTCGCGAGCGCCCAGATCCCCACTATCGACCTGGCCGGCGCACTGGGCCTCGGCACCCTGCTGAGACCGGGGACGCAAGCCGGTGTTCCAGGCGCGAAGGGCGGATCATCGGTGGTGGACGACCTGTTCCACGCGGCGAAGTCCAGCCGCGAGGCCTCCCACACCCTGCTTGACCACACCCCGGCCGGGTGGAAGACATCCGTGCTGGACTATCTGCTCACGACCCGGTGGGGCGCTTCTCTCTACCTGAAGGACCATGCGCCGTTCAACGACATGCTGGTGACCGCTACTACCGGCCAGGACGCCACCTCCCAGAGACTGGCCGCGGAACTGACCAAAATCGTCGCTGACGAGGTGCGAGGCGCCTTCGGCAAAGCCGAAGACGGCAACCTGGAGATCAGGAACCGAGAAGCATTTGACCGTCTCGCACCCCTGAGTTACCCCGTGGCCCGCGCGATCTCCGCCAACATCGACCAACTCTCCCGGCTCCTCCTGAACCACGCCACCTTCGGCAAGGTCGCGGCCCAGGACATGTCCTACGCACTCGTGCTGGCCACCTCCCACGACGCCGGCTTCGAAGCACTGGTGAGAGCGCAGACCGAACACATGCGAGCGGCACTCGACACCGTGGCACCAGTGGGCTTGACCGCATCCAACGCCGAGCGGCTCGGTTTCACGAAGGCCGACGTCAAGAAGTTCGACTTCGATGAGGACGGCCGGGTCGACAAGGCCGACATCAAACAGTTCCTGATAGACCGGACCGTGGCAGAGGCACGTCCCTTCAGCCACATCGTGGAAATCCGCCGCCAGGTGTTGATTGCCCAGGGGCTGAACGACAAGAAGGTGGACGAGTCGTTGAAAACCATGGTGCGCGATGCGATCGGCCTGCTCCCCGTGCCGGGGGCCAAACAGGTCGGCGAGCTGGCCGCCGGAGCCTTCGGCAACCTGGTCAGCACGCATTACGAGAAAATGGCCGGAGCCGCGTACGACGAGGTCGCCAAACAGGTCGCCCGGCAGATGTCCGAACACGGGCAGGGGCTGGACGAGACACACCGGACGCTGGCGAATAACCGGCTCGCGGTGGAGAGGCTGGCGGAGCAGATGCTCGCCACAGCCATGCTGAACAAGGGCCTGTTGAACGATTTCAGCCTGGGCGAGTTGGTATTCACATCTGGATCCCCGCCGATTCTCAAGCCCTTCGCCGAGATGACACCGCAGGAATATAGCTCGTTCCTCGCCTGGGCTCGCGAAACTGGAGGAAGTGACGACCTGCTAGATCGCTTCATGAGCACCTTCCGCAGGACCAGTGAGGTAGACGACTATCTCGCCCTCCAGATCCCAGCCTCTACCGGGGGTAGCACATGAGACGGCCTCGTCTGCCTGCTTTTCTGACTACTTTCGTGTTGCTTACCGCAGCGTGTACCCCAGAGAGCGACATCGCTCCAACATCTGCGCCGGTCCACCAGCCAGTCGTGGAATCCGCGCCATACGTCTGCGAACTTATTCCCGAGCAAGCGTTTCGCTTGGTCAGTGGAGCGACCGGACCCCTCGCCGAGAAAACAGACGGCAGTCAATGGGACGGCGACTGCTGGGCACCGGACACAACTCCTCGGCCTCTAGAGGTGCGGTGGCTGCAGGAGGGGGACGACATGCCCCGTGAGCAATTGGACTTCGTCCTTCATGACAGACGTCAGGTTTACAGCCGGCACGGCGGAGTCACGCTCCCTGCCGACCTTGGTGACGGCCTAGCTGCATATCTTCCGAATACACCATTCGCTGACCAGCCGTACCGAGTTGTCGCGAAGTTCCCCTGCGACGGCAAAGAGCAACTGCTCACTCTCTACCTGGCCCGAGTCACCAAGGGAAGGGACGGGATCAAGGATCTGATCGAGCTCATGCGCATCGCCCAGAAACGCTACGGCGAGCTGTACGACTGCACGCCCGGCAAGTAACAAGCCCAGCTCAAACGACTCGACCGCCTCGCCCCGTGATCATGGGAAGGCGGTCAAGTGGTCGGGTGTGTGGCCTTGTGGGCGCACCCCAGGTGCCGGCCCCGCAGATCATGCAGGGCCCGGCGGTGGAGCGAGCAGTGCGGTCAGCGAGATACGCGGTTGATCGCGGAGATGATGGCCTTGAGCGAGGCCGTGGTGGTGTTGGCGTCGATGCCGACCCCCCAGAGCACCTGGCCGTTGATGTCGCACTCCAAGTAGGAGGCGGCCTTGGCGTCGCTGCCCGCGCTCATCGCGTGCTCCACGTAGTCGAGCACCCGTACCTGGAAGCCGACCCTGGAGATGGCGTCGATGAACGCTGAGATCGGGCCGTTGCCGATGCCCTCCACCTCGCGGATCTCACCGTTGAGGCGTACGTCGGCGCTGATGCGGTCCTTGTCGTCGACCGTGGACTCGTGACGGTGGGCCATCAGGCTCAGCCGACCCCAGCGGTTGGTCGGGTTGGGCAGGTATTCGTCCTGGAAGATGGCGAACATCGTGGCCGGGCTGATCTCGCCGCCCTCGGTGTCGGTGTGGGCCTGCACCACCTTCGAGAACTCGATCTGCAGCCGGCGCGGCAGGTCGAGCTGATGGTCGGACTTCATGATGTAGGCGACCCCGCCCTTGCCCGACTGGCTGTTGACCCGGATGACCGCTTCGTAGGTGCGGCCGATGTCCTTCGGGTCGATCGGCAGGTAGGGGACGGCCCAGGTGAAGTCGTCGACCGGCACGCCCGCCTCGTGGGCGTCTCGCTCCAGGTGCTCGAATCCCTTCTTGATGGCGTCCTGGTGGGAGCCGGAGAAGGCGGTGTAGACCAGCTCGCCGCCCCACGGGTGGCGCGGGTGCACGGGCAGTTGGGTGCAGTATTCGGTGATGCGGCGGATCTCGTCGATGTCACTGAAGTCGATCTCGGGGTCGACGCCCTGGGAGAACAGGTTCATGCCGAGCGTGACCAGGCAGACGTTGCCGGTGCGCTCGCCGTTGCCGAACAGGCAGCCCTCGATGCGGTCGGCCCCGGCCATGTAGCCCAGCTCGGCGGCGGCCACGGCGCTGCCGCGGTCGTTGTGCGGGTGCAGCGACAGGATGATCGAGTCGCGGCGCCTGAGGTTGCGGTGCATCCATTCGATCTGGTCGGCGTAGATGTTGGGCGTGGCCATCTCGACCGTGGCGGGCAGGTTGACGATGACCTTGCGCTCGGGCGTGGGCTGCCACACGTCGTTGACCGCGTCGCACACCTCGACGGCGTACTCCAGCTCGGTGCCGGTGAACGACTCGGGAGAATACTGGAACCGTACGTCCACGTCGCTCGCGTCGGCGAGCTTCTTGACCAGCTTGGCGCCCTCGACCGCGATGGCGGTGATGCCCTCCTTGTCCAGGCCGAACACGACGCGGCGCTGCAGGGTCGAGGTGGAGTTGTAGAGGTGGACGATCGCCTGCCGGGCGCCCTGGATCGACTCGAAGGTGCGCTCGATCAGCTCGGGCCGGGCCTGGGTCAGCACCTGGATGACCACGTCGTCGGGGATGCGGTCCTCTTCGATGATCTGCCGGACGAAGTCGAAGTCGGTCTGCGAGGCGGCCGGGAAGCCCACCTCGATCTCCTTGTAGCCCATACGCACCAGCAGCTCGAACATCTGCAGCTTGCGGTGTGAGTCCATCGGGTCGATCAGTGCCTGGTTGCCGTCACGGAGGTCGACCGCGCACCAGCGGGGCGCCTTGGTGATCACCTGGTCGGGCCAGGTGCGGTCGGTCAGGCGGATCGGCTCGAACGGCTGATAGCGCTGATAAGGCATGGAACTGGGCTGCTGAGCGGTCATCTCTGGGGCTCCTCGTCGGTCGATGAAGAACGGCCGACGCGCATGACGGGCTCCGCGGCGAGGGAGCCGGCCTCAGTGGCCCCCGCCGCGGCAGCTAAGAAGCAGCACACGCAGCATGCTCTGCACGTTACCAGACGTGTCGCGGTGGACGATCCGGCTCCGTCGCATCCGACGGCCAGATCGACCCGCCTCAGGCCCCGCCGGATCAGGCCCGGCCACATCCGACCCGGCCACATCCGACCCGACCGGATCAGGCCCGACCGGATCCGACCCGACCGGATCAGGCCCGGCGTCTAGGGAATGAGAACCGACAGGCAGGTGACGCACCCTTCCAGCTTCTCGAACTCCGAGATGTCCACGGTGATCACCTTGAGCCCTCGCTTCTCCAGCGCGGCGGCCGTGCGCGGGGCGGAGGCGGCCATCAGGACCCGGTCTCCCCCGAGCGGCACCACGTGCGCCCCGGCCTCCTCGACGGGCTGCAGGAGTCCGCTCAGGTTCACGTGCGCGGCGAGGCCGATGAGCGTGCCGTCGGGCAGCGCGGTGACGGCCGACTTCAGGTGCAGCACTCCGTCCAGGTCGACGGGCACGACCCGGCGTTCCGGGAGCAGGGCGGCCAGCTGGGAGATGGCCTCGTCGTTGGTCCGCGCCGACCTCCCGACGTAGACGGTGGGCCCCACCTGGAGCACGTCACCGCCGTCGAGGGTGCCCGAGCCGGTGATCCGCACCGCCTTCAGCCCCAGCCCGCGCACCACCGACGCCACCGACGCCACCTCGGGCCGCCGCTCCTCGGCACCGGGTCTGGTCAGTACGGCCAGCCGCCCGGAAATCACCACCGTGTCCTCGACGAAGGGGGCGTCGGGCAGGTCGTCGGCCGGTTCGGCGTACACCGGCCGCCAGCCCGCGTCGGCGAGGGCGGCCACGTACGCGTCGTGCTGCCGCGTGGCCAGGCCGGGATCGACGGGCTCGCGCTGGACGTAGCTGAGGAGGCCGTCCGCGAGGCGGGGGCCGGGCTTTCTTACCAGCGCGATACCAGACATAGGGCGTGTTCTATCACGAAGTCAGTAGAGTCTCGGACATGCGGGACAACGAGATTCTCGGCAGGATCAGCGCCCTGGTCGACGAGGAGCACGAACTGCGCGGCCGGCTGTCCGCGGGCGAGGTCACCTCCGACGAGGAGAACGCCCGGGTGAAGGAGCTCGAAGTGGCGCTCGACCAGTGCTGGGACCTGCTGCGGCAGCGCAGGGCCCGCCGCCACGCGGGCGAGGACCCCGACAACGCGGCGCCCCGGCCGGTCAGCGAGGTCGAGGACTACCGGCAGTAAACCGGTGGCCGGGTCCGGGGCCCATGCGCTTGCCTGGATCCATGACGACCATCGACGGCGCGACCCTCGGCCGACTGCACGCCGCCTATGTCCAGGCCGTCGCCGACCAGCCCGGTCCGGTGCTGTCATCGCGCCGCTTCCAGGTGATGTTCACCCGGGAGCAGCGGGGCTCGCAGATCGAGTCCCACGTCGAGCGCGACGGCGACGAGGTCGTGGGCGGCTACCGGCTCGTCCTGCCCACGCTCGACAACACGCATCTGGGCTGGGTGGATCCGCTGTTCGTGCGCCCCGACCGGCGCGGCAGGGGGCTCGGCGGCAGGCTGCTCGGCTCGGCTCGCGACCGGCTGCGCGCCGAGGGCAGGCGGCTGCTCCTGGCCGAGACGCCCACTGTGGGCACAGGCGCGCGCTTCGCGGAGGCGCACGGATTCACGGTGTCGCTCACGGAGGCCCGCCGCACCCTCGAACTGCGCGAGGTCGACTGGCGCCGGTTTCGCGACATGCTGCCCCGGCCGGCGGGCTACGAACTGGAGCTGTGGAAGGGCCCCGCCGGGCCCGACCGGCTCGCCGACCTGGCCGTGCTGACCGCCGGCATGAACGACGCCCCGCTCGGCGCCGAGATGGAGGACGCGGTCTACGACATCGAGCGCATCCGGGCGCGCGAGGAGCTGATCGTGCCGGGCGGCTCCGACTGCCACACCGCGATCGCCAGGCGCGTCTCCGACGGCGCGCCCGCGGGATTCACCCGCCTGTACGTCAACGCCGACCGCGCCGACGGCTGGGCCCATCAGGCCGACACCGTCGTGCTCGGCCCGCACCGCGGCCACCGCCTCGGCCTGCTGCTCAAGCTGGCCAACCTGCTCCGCCTGCGCGAGCTGGAGCCGCAGGTCGAGCGGATCATCACGTGGAACGCCACGTCCAACGCGCACATGCTGGCCATCAACGAGGCGATGGGCTTCACGCTCCTGGACGAATGGCACATCTGGCAGCTCCCGATCTGAGGAGGCACCCATCCGATCGCGCAGAATGGACATCGTGACCGAACGGGAGGCGCACCTTCGCATCGCCCCGGAGCTGCTCATGTTCCTGCCCGTGAGCCGCCGGCAGGAGTGGCACCGGGTGACGCTCGACCGCACCTCGACCCTGGGCCATCACGTGGAGTCGATCGGGGTCCCGCTCACGGAGGTCGGCCCGATGACCATCGGCGACCGTGGCGTCACCCCGTCCTACGTGCCGGTCGCGGGCGACATCGTGGACGTGCCCGCGGTGCCACGGCCGCAGCAGTTGCCCGAGGAGCCCCGCTTCCTGCTCGACGTGCACCTCGGCACGCTGGCGCGGCGGCTGCGGCTGCTCGGCCTCGACACGGCCTACCACAACGACATGGACGATCCGGCCCTCGTCGCGCAGGCCAACGAGGAGCGCCGGGTGCTGCTCACCCAGGACCGCGGCCTGCTGCGCCGCCGCGCCCTCTGGCTCGGGGCGTACGTACGCGGTTCCAGCCCGCGCGACCAGCTGCGCGACCTGCTAGAACGCTTCTCTCCCCCGCTGCGCCCCTGGACCAGGTGCACGGCCTGCAACGGCCTGCTGATCCCGGCCGCCAAACACGAGGTGGAGCCGCTGCTGGAGGCGGGCACCCGGCGCACCTTCGACGCCTACGGGCAGTGCCGCGCCTGCGGCCAGGTCTACTGGCACGGCGCTCACAGCGGCCACCTGGAGGAGATCGTGGAGTCGGCCAGAGCATGGACCGCGGGCTGATCCACGCACCGGAAACCAACACGACATCCCCCGGCAACGCCCGCGAAACGGCCGGTTTCTAGGGTCCGGCCATGCGGCTTACCCCACACGAGCAGGAGCGCCTGCTCATTCACGTCGCCGCCGGGGTCGCACGCGAGCGTCAGGCCAGGGGCCTGCGGCTCAACCACCCCGAGGCCACCGCGATCATCGCGTCGTTCCTGATGGAGGGGGCCCGGGACGGCCGGACCGTGGCCGAGCTGATGGAGTCCGGGCGGTCCGTGCTGGCCCGGGCCGACGTCATGGACGGCGTGCCCAAGATGCTCGACACCGTGCAGATCGAGGCCACCTTCCCCGACGGCACCAAGCTGGTCACCGTCCACAGGCCCATCCCGTGATCCCCGGCGAGTACCTCCATCCCGAGGGTGCCATCCCGCTCAATCCGGGACGCGAGCGGGTGACGGTCCGGGTCGTCAACACGGCCGACCGGCCCGTGCAGGTCGGTTCCCACTACCACTTCGCCGCCGCCAACCCGGGCCTGGAGTTCGACCGCGGCGCCGCCTGGGGAATGCGGCTCGACGTTCCGGCGGGCACCGCGATCAGGTTCGAGCCGGGCGTGGAGCGCGACGTGACGCTGGTGCCCATCGCCGGACGCCGCGTGGTGCCCGGCCTGCGACCGGAATGGGCGGGTCCGCTCGATGGCTGACATCTCCCGCGCCCGCTACGCGGCGCTGTACGGGCCCACCACGGGCGATCGGATCAGGCTGGCCGACACCGACCTGTTCGTCGAGGTGACCGAGGACCTGGCGATGGGCCCGGCCGGCGCTGGTGACGAGGCGGTGTTCGGCGGCGGCAAGGTGATCCGCGAGTCCATGGGCCAGGCCCGCGCCACCCGGGCCGAGGGCGCGGCCGACCTGGTCATCACCGGCGTGGTGATCCTCGACCACTGGGGCGTGGTCAAGGCCGACGTCGGCGTCGCCGGGGGCCGGATCAGCGCGATCGGCAAGGCCGGCAACCCCGACACCATGGACGGCGTCGACATCGTGATCGGGCCGTCCACCGAGATCCTCAGTGGCAACGGCAAGATCCTCACCGCCGGCGCGGTCGACTCCCACGTGCACCTCATCTGCCCCCAGCTGCTCGACGAGGCGATCGGCGCGGGCGTCACCACGATCGTCGGCGGCGGCACCGGGCCCGTCGAGGGCACCAAGGCGACCACGGTCACCGGCACCTGGTATCTGGCCAGGATGCTGGAGTCGCTCGACTCCTATCCGCTCAACTTCGCACTGCTCGGCAAGGGCAACACGGTCAGCTCCGAGGGCCTGATGGAGCAGCTCAGGGCGGGCGCGTCCGGCTTCAAGCTGCACGAGGACTGGGGCACCACGCCCGCCGCGATCGACGCCTGCCTGACGGTGGCCGACGCGACCGGAGTGCAGGTGACGATCCACACCGACACGCTGAACGAGGCCGGGTTCGTGGAGTCGACGCTGGCCGCCATCGGCGACCGCGCGATCCACGCCTACCACACCGAGGGCGCCGGGGGCGGGCACGCTCCGGACATCATCCGGGTGGCGTCCTACGCCAACGTGCTGCCCTCCTCCACCAATCCCACCAGGCCGCACACCGTCAACACCCTCGACGAGCATCTCGACATGCTGATGGTCTGCCACCACCTCAACCCGTCGATCCCCGAGGACCTGGCGTTCGCCGAGTCGCGCATCAGGCCCTCTACGATGGCGGCCGAGGACGTGCTCCACGACCTGGGCGCCATCTCCATGATCGGCTCTGATTCGCAGGCGATGGGCCGCATCGGCGAGACCGTCATCCGCACCTGGCAGACGGCCCATGTGATGAAGGGCCGCCGCGGCGTGCTCGGCGGTGGTCCGGCCGACAACCTGCGGGCCCGCCGCTACGTCGCCAAGTACACGATCTGCCCGGCCATCGCGCACGGTCTCGACAGCGAGGTCGGCTCGGTGGAGCAAGGCAAGCTGGCCGACCTGGTGCTGTGGGACCCGGCGTTCTTCGGGGTCAAGCCGGCGCTGGTGCTCAAGGGGGGCGTGGTGGCGTGGGCCCAGGTGGGCGACGCCAACGCCTCCATTCCGACCCCTCAGCCGGTGCTCTCACGCCCCATGTTCGGCGCCGTCCCCGTGACGGCGGCGGCCACGTCGCTGCACTTCGTCTCCCCTCTCGCGCTCAACGAGGGGCTCGCCGACCGCCTGGCGGTGCGCCGCCGCCTGGTTCCGGTGGCCGACGTGCGCGGGCGCGGCAAGGAGGCAATGCCGCTCAACGACGCGCTCCCCCGGATCGAGGTGGAGCCGGACACCTTCCGGGTGCTCATCGACGGCGACCTCGTCGAGCCGGCGCCGGCCGCAGCGCTGCCCATGACGCAGCGCTACTTCCTGTTCTGATGAACCCGGCGCTGCTCCTCCTCACCGACTCCCGGCTCCCGGCCGGGGGCCACGCCCACTCCGGTGGCGCCGAGCAGGCCGTCGCCTCCGGCGCCGTCCATGACCTCCCGTCTCTCTCGGCCTTCCTCAGGGGCCGCCTGCACACCTCGGGCCGCGTCGCCGCCGCCTTCGCCGCCGCCGCCTCCCGTACAGCCTCCACACCGCTGGAGACGTCGCCCTGGACCGGCCTTGACGCCGAGGCCGACGCCCGGACCGCGTCGCCGGCCCAGCGCGCCGCGTCCAGGACCCAGGGCCGGCTGCTGCTCCGGGTGGCACGCCGCGTCTGGCCCTCGCCCGCGCTCGACTCGCTGGCTCGGGCCGTACCCGATCCGCATCATCCCGTCGCGCTGGGAGCGGCGGCGCACGCGGCGGGAGCCTCTGCCGGGGACGCCGCCCTGGCGGCGGCCTACCACGCCGTCACGGGCCCGGCCACGGCGGCGGCGCGCCTGCTCGGCCTCGACCCGGTCGAGGTCCACCGACTGCTCGCCGACATGGTCCCCGACCTGGACGACCTGGCCTCCCTTGTTTCCGGCCCCGAGACCGCGTGGGCGGAACTGCCCGCCCACTCCGCGCCAGCTCTCGACCTGCTGGCCGAGCGGCACGCGCGGGCCGCGGTCAGGCTGTTCGTCTCCTAGGAAAGGACTCCGCCTTGACATCCTCCCGGCTCCTGAAGAACCGGGATTCCAACCGTCGCCGGTTGGTCTTCCTGCTTCCCTGCCCGTCGCCCGCCCGAGAGGACTCTCGTTGAGGTCTTACACCGGCTCCACAGGCGTTTCGCCTCTCCGCAAGCCCTGCGGCGAGGGTGTTTCTGATCGTTCGTCCGGTGACTTGGTCGTCGCCACCGTCGAACACACTACCGAACCGCGTGGTGTCGTGCGGCGTTCTGACGGCGATCCGCCTGGCGGCGGATCTCCTGCCCCTGCCCTGCTCCACAGGGGTCCGATTCCCCCCCTGCCCGGAAGGCGGGGTTTCCTCGGAGGTTCCCGATGAGCGCCCACCACGATGACCACCACCAGGCCCCCGACGGGCACGGCCGGGCCCTGCGGCTGGGCGTGGGCGGGCCGGTGGGCAGCGGCAAGACGGCGCTGGTGGCGGCGCTGTGCCGGGTGCTCGGCCCGTCGACGCGCCTCGGCGTGGTGACCAACGACATCTACACCACCGAGGACGCCGACTTCCTGCGCGCGGCCGGGGTGCTCGACGGCGAACGCATCCTGGCCGTCGAGACCGGCTGCTGCCCTCACACGGCGATCCGCGACGACATCGCCGCCAATCTCGACGCCGTGGAGACCCTCGAACACCGTTTCGGCCCGCTCGACCTGGTGATCGTGGAGAGCGGCGGCGACAACCTGACGGCGACGTTCAGCCGCGGCCTGGCCGACCGGCAGATCTTCGTCCTCGACGTGTCCGGCGGCGACAAGGTGCCGCGCAAGGGTGGTCCCGGTGTCACCACGGCCGACCTGCTGGTCGTCAACAAGACCGACCTCGCGCCGATGGTCGGCGCCGACCTCGGGGTGATGGCCCGCGACGCGGCCGCGGTGCGCGGCGACCGGCCGGTGCTCTTCACCTCGATCAGGCGGGAGCCCGAGGTGGCCGAGGTGGCCGCCTGGGTGTCCGTCCAGCTGCGCGCCTGGTCCGAGCGTCCCGTCTCCGCGGGCTGACCGTGACCGCCGACGCCCTCCCGCCCGCCGCCCGCCGCGCTATGCGGGCCCGCGCCTTCGTCGCGACCTCGCTGTCCGGGGGGCGAACGGTCGTCAGCGGGCTGGGCTCGGCGCCGCCGCTGACGTTCCGCCAGACCGGCGCGCGGACCGTGCACCTCGTCTCGACCGCGGCGGGCCCGCTCGGCGGCGACCGGCTCCGGCTCGACCTCGACGTCGCCCCGGGCACCAGCCTGGAGGTCGGTTCGGTGGCGAGCACGCTGGTGCTTCCCGGCGAGGGCGAGTCACACCTGCTGATCACCGCGCGGGTCGGCGCCGGGGCCTCGCTCCGGTTCGCGCCCGAGCCGACGGTCCTCGCCGCCGGATGTTCGCACCGCCTGACCGTACGGCTGGCCCTGGCGGCGGACGCGCGCGTGCTCTGGCGGGAGGAGATCGTGTTCGGCCGGTACGGCGAGCGTCCGGGCCGCTGTCACGCCCGCTTCGACGCCACCAGCGACAGCCGTCCCCTGCTCAGGCAGGAGCACGTCGTCGGCGACCCGGCCCTCGACACCTCACCGGCGATCTACGGCACCGCCCGCTGCGTCGGCACCACCCTCGTCACCCCCGGACCGGCCTGCCGGGAGGCAGTCGTCGGTGACGGGGTCGCTGTGCTCCCGCTGGCCGGCCCCGGCGTCCTGGTGTCCGCGCTCGCCCCGGACGCCGTCGCCCTGCGCGACCGCCTGGAGTGGGGCGAGGCGCTGGCGTCCGCCCCGTCCGGCGCCGGGTGACCCGCCGAAGGCTCGCCGGCCTGGCCCGGAGCGTCCGGTCGTCCTATGGTGACCGTGTGGCCGACTACCTTTCGCCGGGTCCCGCGCGACGCCGGCCGCGGCGGGCTCACGCGTTCGCCGTCACCATCGCCGCGGCGCTGCTCGTGTTCTGCGCGATCCTGCCGTGGGCGGGCGTCGAGGCCAGCAGCGACCTCATCGGCGGCGCCGTTTCCCGTGACGTGCGCGGCACCGACGACGGCTTCGGCGTCTACACGCTGATCGCCGGGATGGCGGCGCTGGCCTTCGGCCTGGCCGGGCTGATCACCCGCCCCTGGATCGCGGCGCTGGCCGCGCTGCCGGGCGCGTTGGCCACGCTGATGCTGGTGCTGTACGTGACCGATCCGGCGGGGGCGGCCGACCGGGTGTCGGTCGATCTGGGCAGGGTGCTGTCGGTCGAGCCGGTGATCCGTTACGGCTGGTTCGCCGCGCTGGCCAGCGCCCTGGCGCTGATCGTCTTCGCGCTGCTCACGCTGACGCCGGCGCTGGCGAGCCGCGCCGATCAGTCGTAGAAGCCCAGCCGGCGCAGCTGCTTGGGGTCGCGCTGCCAGTCCTTGGCCACGCTGATGCGCAGGTCGAGATAGACGCGGGTGCCGAGCAGCGCCTCGATCTGCTTGCGGGCCCGGGTGCCCACGTCGCGCAGCCGCTCACCCTTGTGCCCGATCACGATCGCCTTCTGCGACGGGCGCTCCACGAACAGGTGCGCGTAGATGTCGAGCAGGTCGTCACGCCCCTCGCGCGGCATCATCTCGTCGACCACGACGGCGATCGAGTGGGGCAGCTCGTCGCGCACGCCCTCCAGTGCCGCCTCCCTGATCAGCTCTCCCACCAGCACCTGCTCGGGCTCGTCGGTGAGCTGCCCGCCCTCGTACAGCGGCGGGGACTCGGGCAAATGCTTCACGAGCACGTCGGCCAGCACGTCGAGCTGGTCATCGTGCTGCGCCGACACGGGGACGATCGCGGCGAACTCGGCGAGCTGTGACACCGCCAGCAGTTGCGCGGCGATCTGCTCCTTGCCGGCGAGGTCGGTCTTGGTGACCACGGCGACCACCGGAGTGCGCTTCACCGCCGACAGCTTGTCGGCGATGAACCGGTCGCCCTTGCCGATCGGCTCGTTGGCGGGCAGGCAGAAGCCGATCACGTCGACCTCGGTCAACGTCGACAGCACCAGACTGTCGAGGCGCTCGCCGAGCAGCGTGCGCGGGCGGTGCAGGCCCGGGGTGTCGACGACGACGATCTGGGCATCGGGCCGGTGCACGATGCCCCTGATGACCCGGCGGGTGGTCTGCGGCTTGGACGAGGTGATCGCCACCTTCGTGCCGACCAGGGCGTTCATCAGCGTGGACTTGCCGACGTTCGGCCTCCCCACGAAGCAGGCGAATCCGGCGCGATGGCTGTCTGGCGAAGTCACCCCGCAATTCTGGCCCATCATCGGCCCTGGTCTCGCCACCAGGCGAACGCGTCGGGCAGCACGTGCGGCGACCACGGGGTCATCGTGAGCCCGGTCAGCTCCTGCTCGGTGACCCAGCGGGCGTCGGTGATCTCGTCGCCGTCGGGAACGGGGACGCCGGACGCGACCACGCAGCCGTACACCGCGACCATGTAGCCGCACTGGTGGCCGTTGGGGTACACGGTGCGGAACTCCCGCCCGCCGTAGACGCCGATGAGACCGCGTACGGCGATGTCGATGCCGAGCTCCTCGCGCAGCTCCCTGGCCACGGCGTCCTCGGGCCGCTCGTCCGGGTCGAGGCAGCCGCCCGGCGCGGCCCAGAGGCCGACGTCGCCGTGCCGCGCGACCAGCAGCCGCCCCGACTCGTCGAACACGCAGCCGCACACCGACGGCAGCATCAGCAGATCGGACCCGACCTTGGCGCGCACTCTGGCGAGATGAGGGGAGATCGGCATGTCAGCTCCGCGGGGTGCCGTCGGGGCCGGCCACGAGCAGAGCCTTGACGCCCAGCTCGCGGGCCACCGCCTCGTCGGCGGCGCTCGGCCCGTCGGCCGCCGTGACCAGCGCGGCGGCCTCGAGCGACCGCGCGCCGCTGGAGACCGCCATGGCGACCGCCACCTGCACCGCGGAGAGCTGGAGCGCCTGCAGTGCGACGTCGGTGGCTGAGTAGGTGCGCCCGGTCTCGTCGCGCACGGCGGCGCCCTCAGCGGAGCCACCACGCGCCCTGGAGGCGCGGGCCAGGGTGATGAGCTTGCTGTCTTCAGGATCGAGAGTCACAGGCACTAGGTTAGGCGCTGGCCATGCCCATCACGGCGGTGAGGAGCTGCCGCGTGCGCTCCCGGTCCACCCCGGCCATGCCCGTGTGCACGAGCGAGACCAGGGTGTCACCCGAGCGGGCGAGCACCACGTCCAGCGCGTACGGGTAGCCGTTGAGCTTTCCGCGCAGCTCGGCGCCGATCGCCTCGTCTCCCACGTCCTGCAGCGGCAGCTCGCGCAGCCGGAGGCGGGTGCCGCCGCGCGAGCGCACCTTCCGGCACTCCGACAGGGCCGTGGCCAGGTCGTCGATGTGCCCTTCGGCCTCGGAGCCGGCGTAGCGGGCGAGCCCGACGCCGACCTGCTCGCCCAGCTCGTCACCCTGGTAGCTGACCGCCGCCTGCGCGGTCAGCGCCCGTTCGGGGGCCCGGCCGCCAACAGGTGCGAGCAGGACCCGGCAGTTGCGGTTGGCGGCGGTGAACGGCGCCCGCCACGCGTCCTGGGGCCTCGGCGCGAAGCCGTCCGGCAGCCGGGCGGGCGTGCCCAGCGCCCCCCGGAGTGCCGCCAGTGCCCGTGGGTCGGCGTGGCCCTCGGTGGCCTCGCTGCCGCACCCCACCAGGCATCCGATCAGGAGCCCGCTGACCAGGCCGCATGCGACGACCAGGCCGGTGATCCGCAGTCCGCGCTTCATGATTCCCCCCGCAGCCGATCTACCCCGGGGGCCGAGCGCGGCAATCCACCAGACCTGTCAATAAAGGTCCAAACGCTAAAAGGGTGCCCTCGCCTGGCTTATCAGACGAGAACACCCCTAAAAGCAACATCTCGATCGGCTAGCTGACCGAGATGCCGTCACCCCCCAAGAGAGTGTCCCTCCCACCGCGAACCCCACCCGGTGCTCGGGACGCTTCCCTTCGTGACACCCACCGCACTGTGGTGTCGAGCTACAGACTGGGGCAGACCGCTTGCAGAAGACTTGTAGAACACTTGCCACAATCGCCCGCAACACTGACACCTGCCGCATCCGTACAGCGTCGGCTGCCGACGAACGCGACGGTCAGTCCTGCGCGGCGGTCGCCGGCATGACGTCCGTCTCGGGCGGCGCGACGCGGCGGACCACCACGGTGCTGATCCGGTTGCGACGGCCGGCCAGGCTCTCGGCGGTGAGCCGCAGACCGGCCACGTCGGCCTGCGACCCGGCGATCGGCACCCGGCCGAGCGCGTGGGCCAGCAGCCCGCCCACGGTCTCCACGTCGTCGACCTCGATCTCGGTGTCGAACAGCTCGGCCAGCTCGTCGACCGGCATCCGGGCCGTCACACGGAGCGCGCCGTCGGGCATCGGCTCGACCCGGGGCGCCTCCTGGTCGTACTCGTCGGTGATCTCACCGACGATCTCCTCCAGGACGTCCTCGATCGTGACCAGCCCGGCCGTGCCGCCGTACTCGTCGATGACGATCGCCAGGTGGATCTGCCGGGCCTGCATCTCGCGCAGCAGCTGGTCGATCGGCTTGCTCTCCGGCACGTACGTCGCCGGGCGCATGATCGACTCGACCTTCTCCTTGCTGCTGTCCTGGCCCGCCTCGTGCACCCTGCGGGCGATGTCCTTGAGATAGGCGATGCCGATGACGTCGTCTTCGTTCTCGCCCACCACCGGGACGCGGGAGAACCCGCTGCGCAACGCCAGCGACAGCGCCTGGTTGAGCGTCTTGCCCCGCTCGATGAAGACCATGTCGGTGCGGGGCACCATGACCTCGCGGACCAGCGTGTCGCCCAGCTCGAAGACCGAGTGGATCATCTCGCGCTCGTCCGGCTCGATCATCCGGCGCTCCTCGGCCAGGTCGACCAGGTCGCGCAGCTCGGCCTCGGAGGTGAACGGGCCGTCGCGGAAGCCCCTGCCGGGGGTCAGCGCGTTGCCGAGCAGGATGAGCAGCTTGGGCAGCGGGCCGAAGATGCGGGTCAGACCGTAGACCACGGGGGCGCCGGCCAGGGCGATCGGCCCGGCGTGCTGACGGCCCAGGGTGCGGGGCATGACGCCGACGATCACGTAACTGACCACGATCATGATGGCCGCCGCGGCGAAGTAGGCCCAGCCCTGGTCGCTCATCAGGTCGATGAACAACAGAGTGGCGATCACCGTGGCGACCAGCTCACAGCTCAGCCTGAGCAGCAGCAGCAGGTTGAGGTAGCGCGGCGGATCGTTGACGATGGCCTGCAGCCGCTCGGCGCCGCGCCTGCCGTCACGTACGAACGCTTCGGCCCGCACCCGGGAAATGCGCGTCAGTGCCGTCTCCACGCTGGCGATCAGCCCGCCGATCACCACGAGGACGACGGCCAGAGGCAACCAGACGTTCACCGCGAGCTGCGCACCTCCTGCCACGACTCGAGGAGCCGGGCCTGCAGACCGAACATCTCCTTGTGCTCCTCAGGCTCGGCGTGGTCGTATCCGAGCAGGTGGAGGATGCCGTGCGTGCACAGCAGCTCCAGCTCGTCACGGGTGTCGTGACCCGCCTCGGCCGCCTGCCGGGCGGCCACCTGCGGGCACAGCACCACGTCACCGAGGAGCGCCGGGTCGGTGGGCCCCTCGGCGTCGCCGCGCGCCCCGCCGCCGGGACGCAGCTCGTCCATCGGGAAGGCCAGCACGTCGGTGGGACCCGGCTCGCCCATCCACTTCTCGTGGAGCTCGGCCATGGCCGCCTCGTCGACGATCATGATGGACATCTCGGCGAGCGGGTTGATGCCCATCTCGCCGAGCATGTAGCCGGCCAGCTCGACGATGCCCTCCTCGTCGACCTCGGCGCCCGACTCGTTGTTGATCTCGATGCTCATCGCCGTCTGCCCCGCTGCTGGATGGGTTTGGCGGCACTCGGCTCCTGCAGCGCGTCGTAGCGGCCGTAGGCGTCGACGATCTCGCTCACCAGCTTGTGACGCACCACGTCGGCGCTGGACAGGCGGGCGAAGTGGATGTCGGGGATGCCGTCGAGGATCTGCTGGACGACCCGCAGGCCGCTGGTCGTGCCCGCGGGCAGGTCGACCTGCGTGACGTCACCGGTCACCACGATCTTGGAGTTAAAGCCGAGCCTGGTCAGGAACATCTTCATCTGCTCGGCCGAGGAGTTCTGCGCCTCGTCGAGGATGATGAAGGCATCGTTGAGGGTGCGGCCCCGCATGTAGGCCAGCGGCGCGACCTCGATCGTGCCGGCGGCCATCAGCTTGGGGATCGAGTCGGGGTCGACCATGTCGTGCAGCGCGTCGTACAGCGGCCGCAGGTAGGGGTCGATCTTCTCGTAGAGGGTGCCGGGCAGGAAGCCCAGCCGCTCTCCGGCCTCGACCGCCGGACGGGTCAGGATGATCCGGTTGACCCGCTTCTCCTGCAGCGCGCGCACGGCCTTGGCCATCGCGAGATAGGTCTTGCCGGTGCCGGCGGGGCCGATGCCGAAGACGACCGTGTGCTTGTCGATCGCGTCGACGTAGCGTTTCTGGTTGACCGTCTTGGGCCTGATCGTGCGGCCCCGCGAGGAGAGGATGTCGAGGGAAAGCACCTCGGCGGGCCGGTCGGAGGTCATCCGCAGCATGGCGATGCTCCGCTCGACCGCGTCGGGGGTCAGCTCGCCCCCACTGCGCAGCACCTCGACCAGCTCCTCGAACAGCCGCACCACGGTGCCGCTCTCGTCGGGGCTGCCGGTGACGGTGATCTCATTGCCACGCACGTGGATGTCGGCCCTGAAAGCGCCCTCGATGACGCGCAGCAGCTCGTCACGAGAGCCCAGGAGGCTGACCATCGGATAATCGTCTGGAATCAGCACCTTGGCCTGAGTGCGCGAAGGAGGTGCAGTCCGTCGGGATTCGTGTAGTTCGGACATGGGCAGGCCCGTGGCCTGATGCCTCCCGGTCTGTTCGGATGTACTTCTCCACACATCGTAGCCGGGACCAGGCCTGGCGTTCGCGCCAATATCAACCGGGCGGCCACGACAGGCCGCGCCCGCCGAGCATGTGCGCGTGCACGTGGAAGACCGTCTGCCCCGCGCCCGGCCCGGTGTTGAACACGATGCGGTAGCCGCCCTCGGCCACGCCCTCCTGGACGGCCACGGCGTGCGCGGCCTTGATCACATCGTCGGCGAGCCCGTCGTCGGCCTGGGCCAGCGCCGCCGCGTCGGCGTGATGCTCCTTCGGTATGACCAGCACGTGGGTGGGCGCCTGCGGGTTGATGTCACGGAACGCCACAGCCCTGTCGGTCTCGAGTACGATCTCGGCTGGGATCTCCTTGGCCGCGATCTTGCAGAAGAGGCAGTCGGTCACAGGAGCACCTTACCGACCGGACCCGTCGCCACCTTGGCGGGTCCGATTCGCCGCGCCTCGTTGCGAATCGGTAATCCCGCGTGCCGTGCGCCGGAAGATCCTCGCGGTTAGGGTGGGTGTGCCACACTTCAGCAAAGTAGGACGATTCAGGGTCGGGCGAGGCCACCTGGCGAGGACACGACTGGGTAATGCCCCCAAAGGAACCGGAAGAGCGTAAACCCACTGGGAAGGCCGCGCGTCCCACTGATGTGACCACCGAAACCCTTCTGGCCGACAGGTCGATGGGGGCGGTGCCGGTCGGGTGGGATGCCGACATGGCCGTGACCGCGCTCTACAGCGCGCACTTTCGGTCGTTAGTGCGTCTCGCTGTGTTGCTGGTGCGCGACATGGCAACCGCCGAGGAAGTCGTGCAGGACGCGTTCGTCGCCATTCATGGCGCCTGGCGCAGGCTGCGCGATCCCGACAAAGCACTCGCCTACCTACGACAATCCGTCGTCAACCGGTCCCGTTCCGTGCTGCGTCACCGCGCGGTCGTCGAGAAGTACGCTCCCAAGGGTCTGCCCGACGCCCCGAGCGCCGAGAACGGCGCGATCGGCGAGCTCGAACGCTCAGCGGTCATCGAGGCCCTCCGATCCCTGCCGACACGTCAGAGAGAAGCACTCGTCCTCCGTTACTACGGTGATCTGTCCGAGGCTGAGATCGCCCACGCCATGGGCATCAGCAAGGGCGCGGTCAAGAGCCACACCGCGCGTGGCATGGCCGCCTTGCGAGCTGTCCTGGAGAAGATGTCATGACCCAGCCCCCCGACGAGTACGGCGACGTACTACGCCGTGTGCTGCGCGCGGAGGCGGACACGGTCGTGCCCTCGCCGGAAGGTCTGGAGATCATCCGTGCCCGCATCGAGCGGCGCGGGATGCGCAACCTGTTCTGGTGGCGGGCGGGCGCGGCCGCGGCCAGCGCGGTGCTGGTGGCCGGAACGATCGTGATGGTCGTCCCCGAGCTGCGCCAGCAGGTCCTGCAGGAGACCGTCCAGGAGATCAGGAACACCTCCACTCCCCCCGCCAACTCCTCCACCAACCGGGCCGTGTCGCCCGAGCCGACGGAGCGGACCGAACCACCTAACGTCGTGATCGTCCCCCCGACCAGCCGGCCGCCTCAGCAGCCGTCCGAGACCGCGAAGTCGACCAGCAAGCCGAAGCCGACCCCGACGCCGACCCGCACGCCATGTCCCACGGTCCCGGAGACGCCGGCCGAGCCGCATGACGACTGCCCGACCGCCACGCCTACGCCCACGCCCACCCCGACGCTCACCGAGCCTGACTCGCCCGTCAGCGCCTGCCCCGACACCGAGTGCCCGCCGGCCGACCCGATACCCACCCCCGGCGACATCGCCAGCCCGCTCGGCGGCTCGCCGCCCGCGACGCCCTGAGGGCCGCGCTCACCAGCGGCCGCTGCGGGTCAGCAGCACGGCCGCCGCCGCCACCCCGGCGGTCGAGGTCCGCAACACCGTGGATCCGAGCAGCACCGGCACCGCCTTCGCCGCCGTGAACCTGGCCAGCTCGTCCTCCGAGACCCCGCCCTCGGGCCCCACCACCACGACGACGTCGCCATCGGCGGGCAACTCCCTGCTGGACAACGGCTCGGCCGCCTCCTCGTGCAGCACCAACCCCAGGGCCGCCTCGGCCAGCAGGGCCTCGACCCGCGCCGTGGACGCCGGCTCGGTCACCTCCGGCAGGTGGAACCTGCGCGCCTGCTTGCCCGCCTCACGGGCCGTGGAGCGCCACCGGCCGAGCGCCTTGGCCACCTTGTCGCCCTTCCACTGGGTGATGCTGCGCGAGGCCGCCCAGGGGACGATCACGTCGACGCCCACCTCGGTCATCATCTCGACCGCCAGCTCACCCCTGTCGCCCTTCGGCAGGCCCTGCACCACGACGAGTCGGGGCCTCGGGGCCGCCACCTGCCGGCGAGCGGTCACCTCAAGCCTCAGCGCGTCCTTCAGCACCTCGCTCACGACGCACTCGGCGACCGCACCCGCACCGTCGGTCAGATCGACCCGCTCCCCGGCCCGCATCCGGCGCACGACGGCCGCGTGCCGCCCCTCGGGGCCGTCGAGCACCACCTCGGGTCCCTTGAGCTCCGCGAGATCGGCGGCCAGGAAAACCGGCACGGTCACCGGCGATCACCTCGAATCCTCACGATGGGCGGTCAATCGAGCACCCGGCGAATCGGCGCGCGTCGTCACTTCACGCGGGGTCGGCGATGTGGCCGATCGCCCCGCTCGCCACCCGGCGCCCGCCCAGCTCCGCGGGTGGTGACCCGCGGAGACGATCCTTCCGGCCGCGGCGCGGCGACCTCACCTCCCGTTGAACGCGTCACGCAGACGGGAAAAAAAACCTTGCTGCCCAGGGGCGAACTTGCCGGGAGGGCGCTCTTCGCCACGCAGCTTGGCCAGCTCGCGCAGCAGCTCCTCCTGCGCCGGGTCGAGACGCAACGGGGTCTCGACGTTGACGTGGATCAGCAGGTCACCGCGGCCGCTCTCGTTGAGCCGTTGCACACCCCGGCCGTACATGGTGATGACCTGGCCCGACTGGGTGCCCGGCCGCACGTCGACCTCCTCGGAGCCGTCGAGCGTCTCCACGGCGAGGATGGTGCCGAGCGCGGCGGCGGTCATCGGGATCTGGACGGTGCAGTGGAGGTCGTCACCACGCCGTTCGAAGATCTCGTGCGGTCGCTCGACGATCTCCAGGAAGAGGTCTCCGGGTGGGCCGCCACCGGGACCGACCTCGCCCTCGCCTGCGAGCTGGATGTGGGTGCCGTCCTCGACGCCCGCGGGGATGCGGACCTTGATGGTGCGGCGGGTGCGCACGCGGCCGTCGCCCGAGCACTCCTGGCACGGGTGCCGGATGATCGACCCGAAGCCGCCGCACTGCGGACACGGCCGGGAGGTCATGACCTGCCCGAGGAACGAGCGGGTGACCTGGGAGATCTCGCCGCGGCCGTTGCACATGTCGCAGGCGTCGGGGTGGGTGCCGGGCGCGGCGCCGGCGCCCTGGCACACCTCGCACAGCACGGCCGTGTCGACGACCAGCTCACGGGTGGTGCCGAACGCGGTCTCGCGCAGGTCGAGCTCGACGCGGATCGTGGCGTTGCGGCCCCTGCGCGCCCGCGACCGGGGCCCGCGCGCGCCGCCGGCGGTGCCGAAGAAGGCGTCCATGATGTCGCTGAACGGGAAGCCCGCACCGAAACCGCCCGCTCCGGCGCCCGCGCCCGCACCCCCGAAGGGGTCGCCGCCCAGGTCGTACATCTGGCGCTTGTTCGGGTCGGACAGCACCTCGTAGGCCTGCGTGATCTCCTTGAACCGCTCCTGGGTCTCAGGGTCGGGATTCACGTCAGGGTGCAGCTCGCGGGCAAGTCTCCGGTAGGCCTTCTTGATCTCGTCCTGACCGGCGTCACGTCGCACCCCGAGGGTGGCGTAGTAGTCGCTGTTTGCCACTTATCGACCTCTTATGATGCAGCCAGGATCTGGCTGACGTAGCGTGCCACCGCGCGTACGGCGCCCATCGTCACGGGATAGTCCATCCTTGTGGGCCCCAGCACGCCGAGCCGGGCCAGTTGCTTGTCGCCAGAACCGTATCCGGTCGCGACGATGGACGTGCCGTGGAGATAGGGGTTTTCGGAGCCGATGCGCACGGTGAGCGCGGACGGGATGTCTGGGGAAGTCTCGCCGAGCAACCGCATGAGCACGACCTGCTCCTCCAGCGCCTCGAGCACGTCGCGCAGGCCGGTGGTGAAGTCGGCGCCCGCCAGGTTGGCCGCGCCGGCGAACACGATCTTCTCGTCGTGGCGCTCCACGAGCGTCTCGAGCAGCACCGAGAGGATCGTCGCCACCACGGGCCGGTCCTCGACCGGCAGCCGCTCGGGCAGGTCGGCCACCTGCTCGGGCACACTGCTCAGGCCGCAGCCGTCGAGACAGGAGTTGAGCACCGCGCGCAGGTGGGCGATGCGGGTGTCCTCCACCACCTCGGGCAGCTCTATCACGCGCTGCTCGACGCGGCCGGTGTTGGTGATGAGCACGAGCATGACGCGCCGCTCGCTCAGCGGCACCAGCTCGACGTGCCTGACCGTCGAGCGGGTCAGCGTCGGATACTGCACCACCGCGACCTGTCTGGTCAGCTGCGCGAGCAGCCGCACCGTGCGGGTCACCACGTCGTCGAGGTCGACGGCGCCCGCGAGGAAGGTCTCGATCGCCCTGCGCTCCGCCCCGGAGAGCGGCTTGACCTGCGAGAGCCGGTCGACGAACAGACGGTAGCCCTTGTCCGTCGGCACCCGGCCCGCGCTGGTGTGCGGCTGGGTGATGTAGCCGTCCTCCTCCAGCGCGGCCATGTCGTTGCGGACCGTCGCCGGAGAGACCTTCAGATTGTGGCGCTCGGCGAGCGCCTTGGAGCCCACCGGTTCGTTGGTGGACACGTAGTCTTCGACAATGGCGCGGAGCACCGCCAGTTTCCGATCATCGAGCACGTGCTCACCTCCTGCCTCTTGCCCAACGGAAACGACAGGTCTAGCACTCTGTGTTCCCGAGTGCCAAGTGTACGGCTCTCTCCCACAAGGTGCGATAACACATCTCCATCCCGCCGCTGGCGTACGTCCGCCCAAAGGCCTCAGACTGGCCGACATGACCGACGAATCCCAGCCTCCGTCCTCCGGCCCCCCGCCAGGGCCGGGCCCTCAACCCGGGCAGGGGCCGCCGTACGACCAGCCGGTCCACGGGCAGCAGCCGGGTTATGGGCAGCCCCAGTACGGCCAGCCTCCGCAGGGGCAGCCGCAGTACGGCCAGCACCCGCAGGGCCGACCACCGTACGGACAGCCCCAGTACGGTCAGCCCCAGTACGGCGACCAGGCGCCGCAGTACGGTCAGCCCTCCTACGGTGACCAGCCCCAGTACGGCCCGCCCCCGTACGGTCAGCCTTCCGGCGAGCAGCCGCAGTACGGTCAGCCGCAGTATGGCGGCCCGCCACCACCACAGGGCGAGCAGCCCTACCTGCCGGGCCCCTTCAGCGGCTCGCCGCAGTTCGCCGGGCCGGTGGATCCCAAGAAGGTCAGGCCGAAGCTGTGGTGGATCGCGGCCGGCTGGGGCGTCGCGCTGGTCTGCGTGCTGGCCGGGGCGGTGCTGTTCGTCACCGGCATTTTCAGCACCGTCAGCCACCTGGCGCCCACCACGACGTTCGCGGCCGGCGAAAGCGTGACGGTGCCGATCAACCCCGCCGACAAGCCGGTGATCTACCTGGCCAGCACCGCGCGGGTGCACTACACCTGCCAGATCTCCGGCGGACCGGCTCCGGCCAGGCTCGCCAACACGCCGGCCAACCAGACGGTCACGGTCGGCTCCACCCGCTGGGAGCTCATCCTGGTGATCAACGCGCCCGCGCAGGGCGACTACCAGCTCACCTGCGCGACGCAGGAGCAGGCCGACGCGCGCTTCGGCGTGGGCCGTGACGCCTCCTCGGCCGTGGGCGGTCTCGTGGGCGGCGTGGCGGCGCTGCTGCTCATCCCCGGGCTCGGTCTGCTCGTCGGAGTCGTCGTGACGATCGTGGTGCTGGTACGGCGAAGCGGCAGCCGCAAGCGACTCGCGATGGCGGGGTGATTTGCTACGGTCCCCGTGTGTACGACGGCGATGTTCTCCGGGAAAACTGGCGGCGCCCGGGCAAGGGCAAGATCCCACAGGTGCCCGCGGAGCCCGATCTGGTCGTCGAGGACGCCGAGAGCGGCTTCTGCGGCGCCGTGGTGTCCTGCGACAAGGAGGCCGTCACGCTCGAAGACCGCTTCGGCAGGCGGCGGCTGTTCCCGCTTGCGCCCGCGGCGTTCCTCCTGGACGGCAAGGCGGTGACGCTGACCCGCCCGGCCGCGGCGGCCGCGGCCCGCGAGCCGAGGCGCAGCGCGTCCGGCTCGATCACCGTCGAGGGGCTGCGGGCGAGGGTGGCCAGGCAGAGCCGCATCTACGTCGAGGGCGTGCACGACGCCGCCCTGGTGGAGAAGATCTGGGGCCACGACCTTCGCGTGGAAGGGGTGGTGGTCGAGTACCTCGAAGGCGTGGACGATCTTCCCGCGATCGTTGAGGAGTTCGGGCCGGAGCCGGGACGCCGGCTGGGTGTGCTGGTCGACCACCTGGTGCCGGGGTCCAAGGAGAGCCGGATCGCCGCCCAGGTGACCTCCCCGGACGTGCTGGTCGTCGGGCACCCGTTCGTCGACATCTGGCAGGCGGTCAAGCCTTCCGTGCTGCGCATCCCGGCCTGGCCGGACGTGCCGCGAGGAGTACCGTGGAAGGAGGGCGTGATCGCCGCCCTGGGCTGGCGCGTGGAGCCGGCCGACGCGTGGCGGCGGATCCTCGGCGCCGTCTCGACCTACGCCGACCTGGAGCCCGAGTTGCTCGGCCGGGTCGAGGAACTGATCGACTTCGTTACGGAGGCATCGTGAGCCAGGACCCGCCCCAACAGCAGCCGGACGACGACGCCACCCGGCGCATCTCACAGTCGGACATCCCGCCGCAGGGCTCGGGCCCGCAAGGGCCCTACCAGCCGCAACCTGGCTCCGCACCGGGCTACCAGCCGCAGCCCGGTTCCGCACCGGGCTACCAGCCGCAACCTGGCTCCGCGCCGGGCTACCAGCCCCAGCCCGGTTTCGAGCGGCCCGGTCATCAGCCTCCCGCCGACCAGTGGCAGGGTTACCAGCAGCAGCCCGGCTCCAGCCCGCAGCAGGGTTACGGTTACGGCCAGCCGCCCACCCCGCCCCCGGGTTACCAGCAGCCGGGATACGGCTACCAGCAGCACCCCGGCCAGGGCTACGGCGCCCCGCGGCAGCGGCCGCCGCATGTGCCCGGAAGGTACGGCCCGCGCCCCGGCTCCGACGACACCACCATGGCGATGCTCGCCCACCTGCTCGGCCTGCTGGTGTCCTGGGTCGGCCCGCTGATCATCTACCTGATGAAGAAGGACGAGTCGCCCTATGTCCGCGACCAGGCGGCCGAGGCGCTCAACTTCCAGATCACGATGTTCATCGGCTACATGGTGGCCGGGCTGCTGACGATCGTCCTGATCGGGCTCCTGCTGCTGCCGGTCGTCTGGATCGTGTCGCTGATCTTCCACATCCAGGCCGCGATAGCCGCCAACAAGGGCGAGAACTACCGCTATCCGATCGCCATCCGCCTGGTCAGCTGACCAGGTCGCGCACCAGCGCGTCGGCCAGCAACCGGCCCTTGAGGGTGAGCACCAGCCGCCCCGCCTTGAACGGCTCGGGCTCCAGCAGCCCGCCGCCGAGCGCGGTCGCGACGGTCGTGCGGGCGCCCGGGGCCACGTCGGCGAGCGGGTAGCCGGACACGAGCCGGAGCTCCAGCATTAGGCGTTCGGTCTCGCGGTCGTCGGCGGTGAGCACCTCGCGGGCGTGCGCGGGTGAGGCGCCTTCGGCCAGCCGCCGGGCGTAGGCGGCGGGGTGCTTGACGTTCCACCAGCGGGTGCCACCGACGTGGCTGTGCGCGCCGGGGCCGGCCGCCCACCAGTCGCCGCCGGTCCAGTAGAGCAGGTTGTGCAGGCACCTCGCCTCGTCGGAGGTCGCCCAGTTGGACACCTCGTACCAGCGGAAGCCGGCCTTCTCCAGCAGCTCGTCGGCGAGCTGGTAGCGGTCGGCGGCCACGTCGTCGTCGGGCATCGGCAGCTCGCCGCGCCGGATCCTGGCGGCCAGCCTGGTGCCCTGCTCGACGATGAGCGAGTAGGCGGAGACGTGGTCGGGCCCGGCCTCGATCGCGGCGTCCAGTGAGGCGCGCCAGTCGTCGTCGGTCTCTCCCGGCGTGCTGTAGATCAGGTCGAGGTTGACGTGTTCGAACCCGGCCCGCCTGGCCTCGTGGACGGCCTGCGCGGCCCGGCCGGGGGTATGGCGCCGGTCGAGGACCTTGAGCACGTGCTCCCGGGCGCTCTGCATGCCGAAGCTGACCCGGGTGAAGCCGACCCCGCGCAGCTCCGTCAGGTAGGCGGGGTCGACCGACTCCGGGTTGGCCTCGGTGGTCACCTCCGCGCCCGGCGAGACGCCGAACTCCGCGTCGATCGCGGCCAGGATCCTGCCCAGGTCGGCCGCGGGCAGCAGGGTGGGGGTGCCGCCCCCGAAGAACACGGTCCGCACCGGCAGGTCGGCGTCTCCGAGCACCCGCCGCGCGAGGCGGATCTCCGCGATCGCCGTGTCGGCGTAGTCGCGGTGCGCGGCACCGGGGCCGAGCTCGTCGGCGGTGTAGGTGTTGAAGTCGCAGTAGCCGCAGCGCGTCACACAGAACGGCACGTGCACGTAGAAGCCGAACGGGCGTGAGCCGAGGCCGCGCAGCGCGCTCTCGGGCAGCTCGCCGGTGGAGGGCGCGGGATCTCCGTCGGGGAGGGTGGATGGCACCCCTCCAGTCTGCCCGTTGCCATTGACTGCCCGATCCCACCGGCCTACTATCCGGTCTACTTATAGGAAAGTTTCCTATAAGTAGGTCTCCGGGAGCCGCCTCGTGAAGAAGCTTCTGCTCGTACTCTCGCTCTTACTCGGCCTCTCGGCGGTCGCCGTGCCCGCCGAGGCGCACACCGGGTTCAAACGGGTCGCCTACTTCATCCAATGGGGTGTGTACGGCCGCGACTTCCACGTCAGAGACGTGGACACCAGCGGCGCCGCGGCCAAGCTCACCCACCTCAACTACGCCTTCGGCTTCGTCAACGCCGAAGGCGACTGCTATTCGGCCGACCCGTGGGCCGACTGGCAGCGCCCGGTGCCCGCCGAGCAGAGCGTGGACGGGGTGGCCGACGAAGCCGGCCAGGCGCTCAACGGCAACCTCAACCAGTTGCGCAAGCTGAAGGCCAGGCATCCGCACCTGAAGGCACTGATCTCGCTCGGCGGGTGGACCGGGTCCGCGCACTTCTCCGACGCCGTGCTGACCGCCGAGTCTCGGGCCAGACTGGCCCGGTCGTGCGTCGACCTGTGGATGCGCGGCAACCTGCCCGGCCTGGAGGCCGGGGCCGCCGCAGGCGTGTTCGACGGCATCGACCTGGACTGGGAGTGGCCCGGCTCGTCCGGCGCCGAGGGCAACACCGTCCGGCCCGAGGACAGGCGTAACTTCACGCTGTTCGTCGAGGAGCTGCGCGCCCAGTTGCGCGCCTTCTCCGCCTCCTCGCTGCTGACCGCCTTCCTGCCCGCCGCCACGGCCAAGATCGACGCGGGGTTCGAGGTGGCGCGGGTGTTCAGGCAGCTCGACTTCGCCACCGTTCAGGGGTACGACCTGCGCGGCAGCTGGGAGACCCGGACCGGGCACAACGCCAACCTGCTCACCGACCGGCGAGACCCCAACCCGGTGCGCTACAGCGTCGACCAGACCGTACGCGACTACCTGTCACGTGGTGCGCCCGGACGCAAACTGGTGGTCGGAGTGCCTGCCTACGGCCAGGGCTGGACCGGGGTGACCGGCGGCGACGGCCTCTATCAGCCCGCCACCGGCCCGGCGCCAGGCAAGTGGGCCGCGGGCACCGAGGACTACAAGGACCTGGTGGCCAAACCCGGCAAGCGGCACCGCGACCTGCGCACCGGCACGCTCTGGTCGTACGACGGCAACGAGCTGTGGTCGTACGACGATCCGGCGGTGCTCGTGCAGAAGGCCGCCTACATCCGGCTCAAGGGCCTGGGCGGGTCGATGATGTGGTCGCTCGACCAGGACGACGACCGCGCCTCGCTCACCACCGCCCTGTATTCGGTGCTCAGGTGATCCCTGCTGGGTGATCCCGCGCGGGTGCCTCTGCTGAGTGACCCATCGCGGCGCGCCCTCCGGGGCGCGCCGCACGGGCGTCAGGGCGCGCCGGCACCCAGGACGCGGGCCGCGGCCTTGTCCCAGGAGGCCGCGTGGCCCGGGAGGGCGACGATGCGCCGCATCAGCTCCCTGTCTCCGTGGTAGGCCCGGAACGACTCCGCGACGGTCACGCTCTCGGCGGGCCGCGCCACGATCTCCACCTCGTCACCCACGCCGAGCTCGCCCAGCTCCACCACCCTGAGGTAGGCCCCGGGACGCCCGGCCTGGGTGAACCGTTTGATCCACCCGGGCTCGTCCATCCAGTTGCGGAAGACGACGCACGGCACCCGGGGGCCGGTCACCTCCAGCAGAGTGGTGCCGACCCGCCACCGCTCGCCGAGCAGCGCGCCGTTGACGTCCAGGCCCGACGTCGTGAGGTTTTCGCCGAACCTGCCATCGGGCAGCTCACGCCCGAGCTGCCCCTCCCACCAGTCGTAGTCTTCCCTGGCGTAGGAGTAGACCGCATGGCTGGGCGCGCCATGGCCCTCCTTGTCGGCCCGCTCGTCACCGGTCAGCCCGTTGTCGTGCACCGCCACCCGATGGCTCACCGGCGTTTTGCCGATGGCCGTCCATCCAGCCTTGCCTGCCCACTCCGCCTTGACTGATCGCCCGATATTTACCGAGATAACGCGCATACTTCAGACGCTAACCGAGGCTCCGCCTGGACGGCGATCCGTTCATGGCCTCTTTCTCGTGTCCCCGATCCCGGGCGCGCGCTGAGCGTCAGCCCTCGCGGGCCGGGAGGTGGCGGGGCCCCGCCGTCAACCCCGCCCCCACGGGCCGGAGGTGGCGGCACCGGAGCCGGCGAGCTGGAGCCGGGACCCGGTCTCGAATCCCGCCAGCTGTAAGAGCGTCTCCAGCGCGGCCTGGCGTACCTCCTCGACCGACTCACCCCGCGCGCCGAAGCAGTCGGCGGCCACGTCGAGCACCGCCAGGACCACGGCCGCGTCGGGATAGGGCACGTCGACCAGAACGGTGCCGTCCTCCGCGACCTCGGCGGGAGTCAGGTGCAGCCTCAGCAACCGGCGCAACTCCTCGGCCATCGCGACCCCCAGCACAGCGGCGCGCTCGAACCGCTCAGTGGCCATCACGTCAAGCATCACTGTGGACCCTCCACTCGTTAACTCCAGTCGCAAGAGTGTTCGAGACAGAAGGTAGACGACCCCACCGACAGAATCCCCGGCGCGGAAGGAGATCTCGCGCGCGCGATGGCCGTAGCAGGCCGACCACGTTCGCCGGGCCTCGCTCCGTTCGCGGGCCCGGCAACGTTCGCCCGCGTGGCCCCGTTCGCGGGCTCGCCGCGCCGCGAGGACAGGCGCGCGGCTACTTCTTGGGCTTGTCGCCGCCGGAGTCGGTGGACAGCGCGGCGACGAAGGCCTCCTGGGGCACCTCGACCCGACCGACCATCTTCATCCGCTTCTTGCCCTCCTTCTGCTTCTCCAGCAGCTTGCGCTTGCGGGAGATGTCGCCGCCGTAGCACTTGGCCAGGACGTCCTTGCGGATGGCGCGGATGTTCTCGCGGGCGATGACCCGGGCGCCGATGGCCGCCTGGATCGGCACCTCGAACTGCTGCCGGGGGATCAGCTCGCGCAGCTTCTTGGCCATGTCGACGCCGTAGGTGTAGGCCTTGTCCTTGTGCACGATGGCGCTGAAGGCGTCGACCGCCTCGCCCTGCAGCAGGATGTCGACCTTGACGAGGTCGGACTCCTCCTCGCCCGCGGGCTCGTAGTCGAGGGAGGCGTAGCCGCGGGTGCGTGACTTGAGCTGGTCGAAGAAGTCGAAGATGATCTCGCCGAGGGGCAGCGTGTAGCGGATCTCGACGCGGTCCTCCGACAGGTAGTCCATGCCGAGCAGCTGGCCGCGGCGCCCCTGGCAGATCTCCATGATCGCGCCGATGAACTCCGCCGGGGCCAGGATCGTGGACTTGGTGACCGGCTCGAAGACCTGCGCGATCTTGCCGCCGGTGGGGAACTCCGAGGGGTTGGTCACGGTCAGCTCGGAGCCGTCCTCCATCACCACGCGGTAGACGACGTTGGGCGCGGTGGAGATCAGCGACAGGCCGAACTCCCGCTCCAGCCGCTCGCGGATGATCTCCATGTGCAGCAGGCCCAGAAAGCCGACCCGGAAGCCGAACCCGAGCGCGGCCGAGGTCTCCGGCTCGTAGATGAGCGAGGCGTCGTTGAGCTGGAGCTTGTCGAGCGCCTCGCGCAGCTCGGGGTACTCGTCGCCGTCGATCGGATAGAGGCCCGAGAAGACCATGGGGCGGGGATGGTCGTAGCCCGCCAGCATCTCCTCGGCGGGCTTGACGACCGTGGTCACGGTGTCGCCGACCCGCGACTGGCGCACGTCCTTGACGCCACTGATCAGATAGCCGACCTCACCGACGCCCAGCCCGAGGTCCGACGGCTTGGGCTCGGGCGAGATGACGCCGATCTCCAGCGTCTCGTGCGCGGCCTTGGTGGACATCATGAGGATGCGCTCGCGCTTGCCCAGGTGACCGTCGATCACCCGCAGGTAGGTCACGACGCCTCGGTAGGTGTCGTAGACCGAGTCGAAGATCAGTGCCCGGGCGGGGGCGTCGGCGTTGCCGACCGGGGCGGGCACCGTCTGCACGACGTGGTCGAGCAGCTCGCGCACGCCCACGCCGGTCTTGCCGGACACGCGCAGCACGTCGGAGGGATCGCAGCCGATCAGGCCGGCCAGCTCGTCGGCGAACTTCTCGGGCTGCGCGGCCGGCAGGTCGATCTTGTTGAGCACCGGGATGATGTGCAGGTCGGCGTTCATGGCGAGGTAGAGGTTGGCCAGCGTCTGCGCCTCGATGCCCTGAGCGGCGTCGACCAGCAGCACCGCCCCCTCGCAGGCCTGCAGCGACCGCGAGACCTCGTAGGTGAAGTCGACGTGGCCGGGCGTGTCGATCATGTTGAGCACGTGGCCGTCCCATGGCAGCCGGACCGCCTGGGACTTGATCGTGATGCCGCGTTCGCGCTCGATGTCCATCCGGTCGAGGTACTGGGCGCGCATGGAACGGTCGTCGACCACACCGGTGATCTGCAGCATCCGGTCGGCAAGGGTCGACTTGCCGTGGTCGATGTGCGCGATGATGCAGAAGTTGCGGATCAACGCGGGGTCGGTCTGGCCAGGCTGAGTGCGCACCGAAGCTCGTTTCGACAGGGTTGAGGTCAAGCGTCTTTCATGGTGACATGCTCGGATGATTGCCCGAACCGTCATTCGCCGCGGCCTGCGCCTGATCGCGCTTGCCATGGTCGTCGTGGTCGCGCTGCTCGGCCTCTTGGCCGGCGCGTACCGCGTCCAGTTTACCGGTGACCCGGCGGCATGGGCGAAGAGCACCGGCGACGACGCCCTCTGGATGGGCCACATGTGGGTCGACGGCCGGCGCACGGAGCAGGATGTCAAGGACCTCGCGGCCCGGCTCGGCCGTACGGGGATCAAGGACCTGTACGTGCACTCCGGGCCGTTCGGCTACGACGGCCGCCTCGATCCCGCCCGCTACCCCAACGCCCGAAATTTCGTCCTATGGGTGAAGAAGTATCTCCCTGGTGTCCGCGTCTCCGCCTGGCTCGGCCAGAAGGTCAACGGCGGCCGCCTCGACCTCGACGACCCCCGTTCCAGGGCGAACGTGCTGGACGGCGTCGCCGCGGTCATGAAGACCGGCTTCGACGGCGTCCACTACAACTTCGAGCCCATCGGCGACGACGACACCGAGTTCCTTGACCTGCTGGAGCAGACCAGGCGGCACACCGGCCTGCTGTCCACCTCGACCCCGCAGATCGAGCCCTATCCCCTGACCCGCACCGCGTTCAGGATCGCCAGAGGCCACGACAAGTACTGGTCGCAGGCGTACTTCAAACAGGTCGCCGACCGGGTCGACCAGGTGGCGATCATGACCTACGACTCGGCCATGCCCCTGGAGTCCCTGTACGGCGGCCACGTCGTACGGCAGGCCGAGCTGGCCCTCGACCTGACCCCCAAGGACAAGCACGTGTTCGTGGGCGCTCCCGCCTACCATGACCACGGCGTGGCGTGGAGCGACGCGGTCGAGAGCGTGGCCACGGCCGCGCGGGGCGCCAAGCTGGCCCTGTCGGCGCACGGCGCGCGCGAAAGGTTCGGGCTGGCCCTCTATGTCGACTTCGCCGCCACGGAGGAGGACTGGAGGGAGTACGCTACCGAGTGGCTGACCTGAGTCCAGCGCCCCGGGCCGTTGATTTGAGCGACGACCTGGATTATTGGTACTCTGGTCAACTGCGTGTGGCGCGCCCTCTCTCGAGCCCGCGCGCCCCATCCATCACCAAGACTTTCACCGAGGCTTCTTCGTGGCGAACATCAAGTCCCAGATCAAGCGCAACAAGCAGAACGAGAAGGCCCGCCTGCGCAACAAGGCGGTCAAGTCCTCCCTGAAGACGGCTGTCCGCAAGTTCCGCGAGGCCGCCGAGCAGGGTGACGTCGAGCAGGCCGTCGCGCTCCAGCGCGTCGCCGCCCGTCAGCTGGACAAGGCCGTCAGCAAGGGCGTCATCCACAAGAACCAGGCTGCCAATCGCAAGTCCGCGATCGCCAAGCAGGCCGCCTCCCTGGCCGCCAAGTAATCCTGGTCTCTTCGAGCGCCGCACTCCCTCAGGGGTGCGGCGTTTCCGTGTCTCCTTAGCTCAGCGACATGGGCGTACTGCCCAGGTTGTGTCACAGTTTCGATATCACACGCGCGTCGCCGCGGCGCATCGGCTGTGTCACCGATGGAAAGATCCCTTGCCCTCCGTCCGGCCCTTGCCCAGAGTTCATCTAAACGGGCGAGAGGGGGCACATGCGAGGGTTGTTGGTGGTCAAGCGCGCGTTCAGCCAGCCCATGCTGCTGCTGGCCGCGTTCGGCTCGATTCTGCTGGCCACCACGACGCTCGTCGCGCTGACCATGTACGCCTCCTCCATCGCCGAGGCGGGCGTGCGCCGGACCATGGAGACCGCCTCGCTCGGCCAGGTCGCCGCGACCGTCGGCGCGCCGGTGACGGCGGCCACGTTCCCCCGGCTGGACCAGGCCGTACGCGCCCGGTTCGGCGAGGCGTACGCCGGAGCGCCCGCGGACCTCACCACCAGCTTCCGCTCCGACTCCTACGTGCTGCCCGGCCAGGAGCGCCGCCAGCGGCCAGAGCTGCTCAGGTTCGGTGGCTACGACGGGCTCGACCGGCACGCCAGGCTCGTCTCCGGCGCCTGGCCCGGCGCCGCCGCCGGGAAGGGCGACACGGTCGAGGCGGCCATCTCCCTGTCGGCCGCCTCCGCGACCGGCTTCAAGGCCGGCCAGGAGTTCACCACCGAGAGCCGCCTCGACGGCGACCCGGTCAAGGTCCGCGTCACCGGCGTCTTCCAGCTGAACGACCCCTTCGGCGACCGCTGGAGCGGCGAGGAACTGCTCAGCCGGGGCCTCGAAACAGGCGAGTACACCACCTACGGCCCGCTCATGGTGCCCCGCGAGACGTTCCTCGGCCGCTTCGCCACCAACGTCAACGCGACCTGGACGGCGGTCCCCGACCTGCGCGCGCTGACGCCGGAGCAACTGCGCCCGCTCGCCGCCCGGGTGGCCGAGCTGCGGTCGGCGCTGCACGCGAACGGCTGCGGCTCCTGCACCGCCGCCAGCCGGCTGCCCGAGCTCCTCACCCAGCTCGGCACCGCCTCCCTGGTCGCGCGCTCGACCATGTTGATCCCGGTGCTGCAACTGCTCCTGCTGTCCGCGTACGCGCTCATGCTGACCGCCCGGCTGCTGGCCGACCACCGCCGGATGGAGATCGCGCTGCTGCGTTCGCGGGGCGCGGGCACGCCGCGGCTGGCGTCCCTGGCCGGCGGTGAGGCGCTGCTGGTGGCGATCCCGTGCGCGATCATCGCGCCGTTCCTCGGGCCGCCGCTGCTGGCGCTGGTCAACTCGCTGCCGTGGATCAGCGCCTCGGGGGTGCGGCTGGCGCCGCCGATCGACCTGGGCACGTTCCTCGTCTCGTTCGGCGTCGCCCTGGCGGCGGCCGTGCTGCTCGTGCTGCCGGCGCTGGCGGGCGCGCGCCGTACCTATGTGGAGGAGCAGTCGGCGCGCGGGCGCGGCGGCGGGCGCGGGCTGATCGAGCGGGCGGGCGCGGACCTGGCGCTGCTGGTGGTGGCCGGGCTGGCCATCTGGCAGCTGCGCCACTACGGCGCCCCCGTCACCACCACGGCCGGCGGCGACCTCGGCATCGACCCGCTGATCATCTCCGGGCCGGCGCTGGCGCTGCTCACCGGCGGCATGCTGGGACTGCGCCTGGTCCCGCGCGTGTCGAAGCTCGCCGAACGGCTGACCGAGGTGCGGACCACGTTCGCCCCCGCGCTCGGCGCCCGGCAGGTGAGCAGGCGCCCGCTCAGGTACGCCGGCCCGGCGCTGCTGCTGACCATGGCGATCGCGATCGGCATCGTGTCCATGGCCACGGCGTCCACCTGGCGCACCTCGCAGCAGGACCAGGCCCGCCATCAGGCCGGGGCCGACCTGCGGATCTCGGGGCCGCCGAACGGGCCCGAGCTGGGCACGTTCGGCCGGGGGACGGCGTTCGCCGCGCTGCCGGGCGTCACGGCGCTCTCGCCCGCCTTCCGCGGCCAGGTCGAGTTCGGCGGCGAGGACGCCGTCCTGCTCGGGCTCGACGCGGCCAAGCTGGAGGACGTGTTCCAGCTCCGTCCCGACCTGTCGGCGCGGCCGGTCGCCGACCTGTCCCGCGCGCTTCGTGAGGGCGTCCCGCGCGCCGCGGCCCTGGAGCTCCGGGGCCGCCCGGCCACGCTGACCGTACGGGCGCGGACGGACATGGACGCGCCGCTCCGGCTGGTCGTCTCCGACGCCCTCGACGTGTGGCGCGAGCTGCCGCTGGGCGTGCTGCGCACCGGCGACAACCGGATCGAGGTGGACCTCACGACGCTGGCCGGGCGGAGCGGGAAGATCAGTTACCCGCTGTCGATCCGCGGCCTGGTCACGGGCCGGCCCCAGAGCGGCGCCCCGACGGTCACGCTGACCGGGCTGAGCGCCGACGGTGGGCCGATCCCCTTACCCGCCACCCTGGGCGTCGTCGGATCGCAGCCGGTCGCGCTCGCCCTGGGCGCGTCTTCGACGGCCTGGGCGCTGCCCGTGGTGCTCACGGCCGACCTCGCCGCCACGCTCGACCTGGCCACCGGCGAGGTCGGACGCGTCAGCCTGGATCGCAACACCGTCGACATCAGGGTGGCCGGCATCGTGGACCGGATGCCGGCGACGGCACCCGACCAGCAGGCGGTGCTCGTCGACTGGGGCGACCTGCAGGCCATCGGGCTCGCGGCCGGGCAGCTCGCCCGGCCCGCGACCGAGTGGTGGCTCGCCGCCGAGGGCGGCGACGCCGGGCCCGCGCACGCGGCGCTTAAGCGCAATCCCGGGTGGGACGTCACCGTCGTCGAGCAGCGCGCGCTCGCCGCCCAACTCCAGGACGACCCGCTGGCCACCGGCCTGCAGGGGGCGCTGATCCTCGGCTTCGTCGCGGCGCTGGTGTTCGCGGCCCTCGGGTTCCTGGTCAACGCCGTGGTCGCGGCCAGGGAGCGGATGTCGGAGTTCACCATCCTGCGGGCGCTCGGCGTGAGCTTCCGGCAGGTGTTCGGACTGCTGGCGATCGAGCAGACGTTCGTCATCGGACTGTCGCTGATCGCCGGGACCGTACTCGCGGTCGTGGTCGGGGTCCTCGTGGTGCCGCACATCGTGCTCACGGGGCAGGCGGCTGCCGTCACGCCCGGCGTGGTCCTCGACATTCCGTGGCTCGCGACCGGCGGCCTGCTGGCAGGGGTGGCCATGCTGCTGTTCGCCATCGTCGCCGGGCTGGCGCGGCACCTGCGAGGTCAGGGGCTCGGCCGCGTGCTCCGCATCGGGGAGGACCAGTGAGGATCCTGCCGCTCGCCCGGGCGCACCTCGGCACGATGGCGGTGCTCGCCGTGCTCACGTTGAGCGCCTGCCTGCTCGTCGCCGGGCTGCCCCGGCTCGTGCAGGGCTCGTTCGATGACGCGCTGCGCGAGTCGCTGCGCGGCGCGGGGGCCTCACAGGTCGATCTCACCGTACGGGTCGCGACGAACTCCCGCGAGGACGACCTGATCGAGCGCGCCCAGTTCGACTCCAGGGACGCGGAGTACCGGGCGCTCCTGCCCGGGCCGCTGCGTCCGCTCGTGGTCCCGGCCGGCGCCTCCACCGGCCACGCCAGCGCCAAGACGTACGACACGCCGGTCCGCGGGTCCGGCGGCATGCGGTTCGTCAACCTGGCCTGGCTGTCCGACGCCGACCGGCGGGTCCGCTGGATCGACGGCCGAGCTCCCGGCGCGCCCTCCGCCATGGCGTACGAGCAGGCGACCATCCCGGTGTTCGAGGTGGGCGTCGTCGACGAGGCCCGCGCCAAGATGGGCCTCCGGCTCGGCGACGTGGCGATCATCGGGGAGAGTCACCCCGCGGCGGTCAGGATCGTCGGTGTGTTCGCGGCCACCGACCCCGCCGACCGCTACTGGAGCCACCACGGCGACGTTCTGCGCGTCACCGAGACACAGCCGCCCGGCAAGCTCGACCCGGAGAGGCGCACGACCGCGCTGATCTCCGACAGCGGCCTGGCCAAGCTGAGCGGCGCCGACCGCAACCTGCGCTACGGCTGGGTCCTGCCGGTCGACCCGGAGGCGTTCTCGTCACTCGGGACGTCCGAGATCGCCACCGCGATCACCGTCTTCGACCGCGGGGTCGCGCTGCGGTCGGTGAGCGTGTCCACTCGGACCTGGCTGGAGACCCACCTGCCCGAGCTGCTGACCGCTTTCAGCGCCGCGATGGCCACCGCGCGGACCGTGATGTTCCTGGTGCTCGGCGGCCTGCTGGCGGTGGCCCTCGGCGTGATCGTGCTGTCCGTGCACCTGCTGACCGACCGGATGGACCACTCGCTGGCGCTGGCGCGGGCACGCGGCGGGTCGCTGCGGCAGGTCGCCGGGGCGGGCACGGCGCTGACGACCTGCGTGGTGGCGCCCGCCGCGCTGGCCGGCTACGCCCTGTCCTTCCTGATCCCCGGGCCGGTGACGTGGATCGTGCACGCCGGGCCCGCGCTGGTGGTCGTCACCGCCGCCGGGTTCGCCGCCGCGCGACTGGCGCTCACGCATCGCGCGCCGCTGCACGAACGCCGTGACGACGTGGTCACCACCCGCACCTCGGCCCGGCGGATCACGTTGGAGGCGCTGGTCGTGGTGCTCGCACTGGCCGGCGCCTATCTGCTGCGCAGCCGCGGCCTGACCGCCGAGGGCGCCGGGGACGACCCGTTCCTGCTGTTCGTGCCGATCGCCCTGACGGTGGCCGCCGCGCTGATCACGATCCGCTGCTACCCGTATCCACTGCGCCTGCTCGTACGCCTGGCCGCCCGCCGCCGACCGGCCGTTCCGTTCCTGGGGCTGACCAGGGCGGCCCGGGCGCGGTCCGGCAGCGTGCTGCCGGTGCTCATCCTGCTGCCCGCACTCGGTGTCTCGGTGTTCGCCTCGGTGATCTCCGGCGGCATCGCCGACACCCAGCGGCTGGCCTCCTGGCAGAACGCGGGGGCGCCCATCAGGCTCACTTCGGCCGTCGAGCTGCCGCCCGACGCCGTCGAACGGGTCCGCCGGGTGCCGGGCGTGGAGCTCGTCGTGCCCGCGCAGACGGCCCAGGTTCAGCTCGGCTACGGCGGCGAGCGGGCCGACGCCATCGCGGTCGACCTGGACGGGTGGCGGCGGGTACTGGCAGGCGCGCCGATCAGTGTGCCGGCCATGCCGGGCGTGCCGTCCGGTGTCCCCGCGCTGGTCTCGCCCGAGCTGCGCGGGCGAGGTACCATCGACGTCGGCTGGCTCAGGCGGGCCAAGGTCACCGAGCGCGGCGTGGTCTCCTCGGTGCCCGGGTTCTTCTCCGGCAAGCCGTTCCTGGTGCTGCCCTTCGAGGTGAACGAACGCCCGTCGGTCAACGCGCTGCTCATCAAGGGCGACGCGGATCCGGCGGCCGTCCTCAAGGCGTCGGGATCGCCGCGCGCCACCGTCACCACGCAGGCCGGGGAGCTGGCCTCGATCGAGGGCGGGCCGCTGACCACCACCGTCCGGAGCGTGCTGCTCGTCACCACGATCGCGCTGGCCGCGTACGCGCTCGTCGCGGTCATCGTCACGCTGGTGATCGGCGCGGCCGAGCGGGCCAGGGCGCTGTCGTTCCTGCGCACCCTCGGGCTGTCCGACCGGCAGGCGCGACGGCTGACCGTGCTGGAGGTGCTCCCGATGATCCTCATCACCGCGGTCGTCGGCCTGGCGCTCGGCCTCGGCCTGCCCGCGGCGCTCGGGCCGGGCGTGGACCTGTCCTCCTACGCGGGCGGGGTGGCCGTCGGCGAATTCGAACTCGACCTGGTCACGCCCGCGTTCCTGGCCGCCGGGCTCGCCTTCGCGGCCGTGCTCGGCGCCTACGTCCACACCGCCATCAGCCGCCGCCGCGCCCTCGGCGCCACGCTTCGAGTGGGTGAGCTCACGTGAATCCGACCCTGTCCGAGCTGGAAGCCCAGGCGAGCGTCGAACGGGCCGCCTTCGGCGGCGACGCGCACATCGTCTGCGACAACCTGGTGCGCATCTACAAGACCGAGGGCGTCGAGGTGGTCGCCCTGCAGGGGCTCGACCTGCTCATCCAGCGCGGCGAGCTGGTCGCCATCGTGGGCGCGTCGGGCTCGGGCAAGTCGACGCTGCTCAACGTGCTGTCCGGCCTCGACGTGCCCACCGCCGGCGTGGCCAGGGTCGCGGGCATGGACCTGCTCGCGATGACCGCCAAGGACCGGCTGCGCTACCGGCGCGAGGTGGTCGGGTTCATCTGGCAGCAGACCGCGCGCAACCTGCTCCCCTACCTGACCGCGCGGGAGAACGTCGAGCTGCCGATGAAGCTGGCCGGCAAGGCCCGCCGAGGCCGCGCGCTGGAGTTGCTGGACCTGCTCGGCGTGGGCCACAGCGCCGGGCACGGACCGGCCGAGCTGTCCGGTGGCGAACAGCAGCGGGTGGCCATCGCGGTCGCCCTGGCCAACTCCCCCCAGCTCATCCTGGCCGACGAGCCGACCGGTGAGCTCGACAGCGAGACCTCGGCCCAGGTGTTCGACGCGCTGCGCAAGGCCAACCGGGAGCTGGGCGTCACCGTGGTCATCGTGACCCACGACCCGCTCGTGTCGGAGCAGGTCGACCGTACGATCGGCATCCGCGACGGGCGCACCAGCAGCGAGACGCTGCGCCGGGAGGACGCCGAGGGCCGGCTCGTGGCGGAGGAGTACGCGGTGCTCGACCGGGTGGGCCGGCTACAGCTCCCCCGCGACTTCATGAACGCCCTTGAGATGGAACGCCGGGTACGCCTCGAACTCGAGTCCGACCATATCGGCGTATGGCCGGCCCGAGAGGAGCCCTCCCATGAGCAGTGAGCCGTTGGTCCTGGTGGAGGGCCTGCGCAAGGTCTACCGGAGCGGGCCCAAGGAGGTCGTCGCGCTACGCGAGGTGTCGTTAGAGGCGTTCCCCGGCGAGCTGATCGCCATCCGGGGCCGGTCGGGCTCCGGCAAGACCACGCTGCTGAACCAGATCGGCGGACTCGACCGGCCCGACGCCGGCCGGGTCGTCGTGGAGGGGCGGGAGGTCACCTCCATGTCCGACGGCGACCTGCTGGAGCTGCGCCGCGACGTGGTGGGGTTCGTGTTCCAGTCGTTCGGGCTGATCCCCGTGCTGTCGGCTGCCGAGAACGTCGGGGTGCCCATGCGGCTCCGCCGTACGCCGGTGGCGGAGCGGGAGAAGCGGATCCGCATGCTGCTCGCCCTCGTCGGGCTGGAGCAGCACGCCAACCAACGCCCGTACGAGCTGTCCGGCGGCCAGCGGCAACGCGTCGCGATCGCCCGCTCGCTGGCCAACCGGCCGAAGCTGCTGGTCGCCGACGAGCCGACCGGGCAGCTCGACTCCCAGACGGGCCGCCAGATCATGCAGTTGCTGCGCGCCCTCGTGCGCAGCGAGGGCGTCACCGCGCTGGTCGCCACGCACGACCCCGGCCTCATCACGCTCGCGGACCGGGTGCTGGAGATCCGCGACGGCGTGCTTCGAGAGGCCGCGCTGCAGGAGTCCTGACAGTCGGCGCCGATGGGTCAGCTCACGCGATCGCACCGCATGGCGGACGCGTCACCCGAGTGGCCGGTCAGCGGCCCGTGCGGGACGCGTCAGCCGAGAGGCGGGTCAGCGGCCCGTGCGGTTGGCCACGATGACCTGGACGGTGTGCTCCAGCGCGTAGGCGGGGTCGGCGCCGCCGCCCTTGACCTGCTCGTCAGCCTCGGCCACGGCCTGGATGGCCCGGGACAGGCCCTCGGGGCCCCAGCCGTTGAGCTGGCGCTTGACCCGGTCGATCTTCCACGGCGGCATGCCCAGATGGCTGGCGAGCTGCCCGCCGCGCAGATTGCGGGGCGCTCCACCGACCTTGGCGACGGACCTCAGCCCGCCGGCCAGCGCGCTCACCAGCAGCACCGGCGCCACACCGGTGCCGAGCGCCCATCTCAGCTGCTCAAGGGCCTCACCGAGCCGCCCCTCGATCGCCGAGTCGGCCACGTTGAACCCGGTGACCTCCGCCCGCCCCTTGTGGTAGCGGCCCACGGCCGCGAGGTCGATCGTCTTCTCCTCGGTGTCGAACGCCAACTGGCTGCAGGCCGCCGCCAACTCCCGGAGATCGTTGCCCACGGCGTCGAGGAGCGCCTGAGCGGCGTCGGCGGAGATGCCCCGCCCCGCCCGCTTGATCTCACCCTTGACGAAGTCGAGCCGCTCCCCCGCCTTGGTCACCTTGTTGACGGTGACGACCTCGGCTCTGGCCTTCTTGAGCCCGTCGACCAGCGCCTTGCCCTTGACTCCGCCGGGATGCGCCAGGACGAGAACGGCGTCCTCGGAGGGATCCGCGGCGTAGGCCACGACCTCGGCTATGACGTCCTTCACCAGATCCTGCGCGGACCGGATCACCACCACGGTCCGGTCCCCGAACAGGGACGGCGAGGTCAGCTGGGTCACCTCGCCCGGCGTCACCTTGGACCCGACGAGATCGTGCACCTCGGCGCCCGCCTCACCGGCTCGCGCCGCCGCCACGACCGCGGCGACCGCCCGCTCGGCCAGCAGCTCCTCGTCGCCGACGACCAGGGTCACGAGTGCTGGATCGGTACGCGCCATGTCGAGCAGCATGCCACGCCCCGCCGCCAATCTGGTACTCGACCGTCACCGTCCTCGGGCCACGACGGCGAGGGCACCGTCCTGCTCGACCACCGCGAGGTCGCCGGACCTGTCAGTGCGGTAGACGCGGGCGCCGAGGCGGTTGAGGAGGGCGATCGTGGGCTGGGCCGGGTGGCCGTAGTCGTTGCCGGCGCCCACGCTGATCAGTGCCGCACGGGCGCCCACCGCGGCGAAGAAGGCCGGATCCTGCCGGGGGGACCCGTGATGCGGGACCTTGAGGATGTCGGCGACGGGCAGGGGACCATGGAGCAGCCGGTCTTGGGCCTCGATCTCGATATCGCCACTGAGCAGGGCCGAACCGGCTCGCCAGCGTACGTGAACGACGACGCTGGAGTTGTTGATCTCGCTCCCCTCGCCCTGTCCCCTGTTGGCGTGCCCCTGCGCCGGGCCGAGGACGGTCAGCTCCGAGGGGCCCAGGCGCCACCGGGTGCCTGCCGCCGCCGTCCACTCGGGGATGCGACGCCTGGCCAGATCGTCCGACAGCCGGGACGGACGGGACCGGTCGGACCCGAGGGACTCATAGGAGTGGAACCCATGAGACTCATGACCCTTCTGAGGCCAATGTGAGTGTGAGTTTCCGGGGGCCGGATCGCCGGAGCCGGGGCGGTAAGGGCTCACGACCACCGCGCCGACGCGCCGGCCTCTGAGGACACCTGGCAGACCGTCGACGTGATCGGCATGGGGATGGGTGAGGATCACCAGAGGCACCTCGTCTATCCCCAGCGTGCGCAGGCAGCGATCCATGGCCACGGGGTCGGGACCGGTGTCGACCACCACGCCTCGCCCGGGCCCTGCCGCGATCACCAGGCCGTCGCCCTGCCCCACATCGCACATCACCATCAACCACGACTTGGGCGGCCAGGGCGCGGCGATGGGGCGAATGACGTACACCGCGACCAGGGCTCCCCCGGCCACCGCCAGGGCCACCGCTCGCCAGGCGTGGCGTCTCCAGAGGACGACCACAGCGGTGACCGTGATCGCGAGCAGACCCAGCCCTTGAACGCCACCCGGCCACGGCAGGGTCGCCATGGGGATGTTCACCGCCCCCCGTGCGACCGTGATGATCCAGCCCACCGCGTAACCGGCGGGGACGACCAGCAGCCGGGCGGCCTCGGGCCAGAAGGGGGCCATCAGCGCGGCGGTGAAGCCCAGCAGGGTCGCGGGCGCCACGGCCGGGCCGGCCAGCAGATTGGCCGGCACCGCGACCGGCGACAGCTGACCGGCCATCAACACCAGCACAGGCGTCACCGCCACCTGCGCCGCCGCGGGCACCGCCACGGCTTCAGCCACCCACCTCGGCATCCGCGTCCGTCGCTCCGCCACCCGCAGGTGCACTCGGCCCTCCGCCGCCCGCGCGGGCATCCGGCCCTCCGCCACCGAGGCGGGTGTCCAGCGCCCGGCCAACCGCACGAATATCCGGCGCCAGGCCAACCGCGTAGGTACCTGTCGTCCGGCCCGCCGCACACGCGCTCCACGCTCGTGACCCAGCCGTGCCCGCAGCCGATCCCAGCCGGCCGGTCGCGCCCGCTCTTCGCGACGCCTTGCCGATCGCCTCAAGTCCGCCGCGTCGGGCTCAGGCGTGGTTTCGCCGTTGTCGGACGGTATCGGCCGTGCCAGATAGGCGATGCTCCGTGGACTCGTCCGTGGCGGGAGGCCGTCGTCGGGATGTGGACCGGCCGGTGGAGTCGGTTGAGGTGATGGCTTCGACAGGCGGTCTCGCCAGCGAGGGGCGAGGAGCAGGATTCCGGCGGTTGCGAGGACGGACAAGGCGAAGCCGTACGAACGGGCGAGCTCGGGGGCGAAGAGGATCAGCAGGAGAACCGCCGCCGAAAGTGCCGCCACGCCGTCCTTGGCGCGGCCGGTGGCGAGGGCGACGGCGGCGACGAGGCCCATGAGGAGTGCGCGCAGGACGCTGGGAGACGGCCGGGCCACCACCGCGAACGCGATCATGGCGATGGCGGCGAAGACGGCTCTCAGAACGAGGGGAAGGCCCGCCAGGCGCGAGAGGGCCAGTGCCGCACCTGCCACGATCGACAGATTGGTGCCGCTCACCGCGTTGAGGTGACTCAGACCCGCTTCCTTGAGGTCAGCGCTGACCTGAGGATCCATCCGGGAGACGTCACCGACGACCAGCCCTGGGAGGAGACCACGCTGGTCGGCGGGGAGCGCGTCCGCGGCGGTGCGCAGGCCGGCCCTGAGCGTGCCTGCCACGGCCTGCAGCCGGCTGGGCCGGGTGAGGACCCTGGGTGGGCCCCGGACCAGCAGAACGGCGCTCACCAGGTCGCCAGGGGTCGCCTGGGCGAGCCTCGCGGTGACCTCCAGACGCTGGCTCGGGAGCAGGGAACGCCACTCGGCACCGTTGGCGAAGACGGTGACGGGCGTCCGCGTCACCACGCGCTGCCGGGCGGTGCGATAGACCTCGAGCTCGGCGGGAACCACCACCCTTTCCCGGTGGAAACGCCCGCGACTGATCACCCTCGGGTCGTCCGTCAACGTGACCTCTGCGGTGACCGTCGCCCCTTTCGCCGCCAACTCGGCCACCGGCCCGGTGCTGACGGCGTATACCCGGAGACCCACCGCCGCCGAGGTGGCCGCCAGGCACGCCAGCACCGCGATGGTCACGTTGCGCCAGGGCCACGGGGCCGAGGAGGTGAACCAGCGCTGCCCGCGAGCGCCGACGATCCTCCGGCCAAGTGAGGCGGCCAGCCAGGATTTCAGCTGGGCGCAGGTCGGGCGGACATGGCGAAGCGGGTGGGAGGCTGGAGCCACCCCACGCGCGCGCCGGAACCATGCCGTGCCCCGGAATGCTGGGGCTTGCCTGCCTGTACGCAAGAGGCATGCCGTGGCCAGGGCTCCAAGCGAGGTCACAGCGAAGACGATCAGGCTGGCCGTCGCGGACCACCCGAGCAGGACCAGCGCACCGGCCCACACCGTGAGCGCGGGCAGGACCAGAACCCAGGAATGCTCGCTGAGAAGACCACTACTACCAGGCGGAGGCGGTGCGTCCTCACTGAAAGGAGCGTTACCGGGCAGGTGCGGCGAGCGCCCGCTCAGAGAGCCGTCACCGAGCAGGTGCGGCGAGTGGCTGCTCAGAGAGCCGTCACCGAGCAGGTGCGGCGAGTGGCTGCTCAGAGCGGCGTCGCCGCAGGCGCTCGCGGCGTCGCCCGGGGAGCTCGCGGGAGGGTCTCCTGGCCGGCTTTCGCCGCATGGGGTGGCAGGTAGATCGCGGGACATGTCAGACGCGGACCTTGCCTTTGAGCTCGTCATAGGTACGCGGCCCGATGCCGCTCACCTCCCGTAGCTGGTCGACGCTGGTGAATCCGCCGTGGGCGGTGCGGAACTCGGCGATGCGGGCGGCCAGGACCTCGCCGACGCCCGGCAACTGCTCCAGTTGGTCCGGTGTGGCCGCGTTGAGGTCGAGCACGGCGGTGGCCGGGTCTGCCTGCGCCGCACCGGGGGCCGTGGGGCCCGCCGGGGCGCCGACGACGATCTGCTCGCCGTCGATCAGGCGTCTGGCCAGGTTGACCGAGCCCGTGGCGGCCGTCTGCCGTGCACCCCCGGCCGCGGTCACCGCGTCGGTCACCCGGGCGCCTAGGGGGAGGGTGTAGACGCCTGGTTTGCGCACCTTGCCGGTGACGTGGACGGTCAGCTGTGCCGTAGGGGTGGAGGCGGCGGGCGTGGCCATGGGCAGTGGCTGCATGGGCGATGGGGCGGTCAGGGGCTCCGGGGCGGGTTGGGATCGCCAGAGGAAGACGCCCGCGACCACCGCCGCGAACACGCCCAGCACGAGCAGGACGCGGAGCCCTGGACGGCCGGGGTCGAGCGCCGGAGCCTGGGTCGCGATGGCGGTGCGGAAGGCCGCGAATGACGGCGGGACGGAGATGGGCGGCACGGCCGGAGGGCGGGGAGCCGAACCGGGGGTGGCGATGCCGGAGGTGGCGATCGGAGTCTGGGAACGTGAATCCAGTGACGGCACAGCGGCGCGCTCGGACCGGCGCTCGGGCGTGGTGATCGACCGGAGACGCGACTCGGCTATGGTCTGCTCGGCCGTCGGGTCGTGGGTGCGCACGCGGACGAACGTAGAAGCCCGGGGTCCTGGAGCGTTGGGGCGAACGACGTTCTGGGGACAACCCGGCAGGGGGTCACGGTCCTGTGGACAAGCCAGAACCAACGGCCCGGACAGCCCAGCCGGCGGAAGGCGGGCGCCAAAGACCGGCGCCACGCGCTGACGCTGTGTCTCCCACCAGGGCCCGGACGGTCGTCACCGAGGCGGCGGGGACGGAAAACGGACGCCATGGACCGCGCGACGCCGGGTGATCCCCGGCCAGGAAGGCGTCAGCCGGGCAGGGTGACCGTCAGACCCAGCATGCCGGGCCCGACATGGACCCCGATGACGGCGCCGACCTCGACCACGCGTAGTTCCACGAGCCCCGGCAGCCGTTTGGGCAGCCGTTCGGCCAGCGACTCGGCGCGCTCCCGCGCCTCCAGGTGCTGCACGGCCACCTCGACCGGTTGCGGCCCGGCGGCCTGCACCGCCAGATCCTCCAGGCGCGAAATGGCTCTGGCGGAGGTGCGTACCTTCTCCAGTAACGACACCCGCCCGTCCACGACGTGCAGCAGCGGCTTGATGGCGAGGGCGGAGCCCACCAGCGAGGCGGCCGCGCCGATCCGCCCGCCGCGTCGCAACCGGTCGAGCGAGTCGGCGTAGAAGAACGACCGCGTCCGCGACACGCAACGCAGGGCGGCGCCCGCCACCTCCTCCAGAGTGCCGCCGAGGGAGGCGGTCCGGGCGGCTGCCAGCACGGGGTAGCCGAGCCCCATGGCGATGGACCGGCTGTCGATCACCTCGACCGGCACGGGCGCCTCCTGGGCGGCCAGCCCTGCCGCCTCCACGGTGCCCGAGAGGTCGCCGGAGAGGTGGATCGAGACCATGGCCGCCGCACCATCGGCGGCGAGGGCGGAGTAGCAGGCGGCGAAGCGCGCGGGCGCGGGGCGTGAGGTGGTCGCGCCGGTCAGGTCGCCGGTGAAGGAACCCTCGTCGTACGAGACGCCGGCCGAGATCACTTGCACGGGCACAACCGAGATATCGGAGACAGACGGCAGGTAAGCGGTGGAATCAGTGACTACGGCGACCGATTGCGGCATACACCGAGATTAACTACTGGACCGGGGTCCCACCCCGCCAGACGCGGCGCGGCTTGAGGCCGAAGGACCAGGCGAAGGCACCCTCGTGGTCGGCGTCCCACTGGACGATGTCGGCCAGCCGGCCGGGAGCGAGAACGCCGCGGTCGGGCGCGCCCAGGACGGTGGCGCCGCCCAGGGTGGCGGCCCGCAGCGCGTCGTTGACGCTCATCCCGAACGCCGACACGGCCATCGCGATGACCAGCGACATCGACGTGATGCCGCAGTAGCCGGGGTTGTGGTCGCTGCCGAGCGCGATCTGGACACCGTGCTTGATCATCTGCCGGACCGGCGGCACCTTGCCGCGCTGGAGCGCCGTCGCGGGGCAGACGACCGCGGGGACGCCGTAGCGGGACATGATCGCGATGTCCTCGTCGGACATGTGGTGCAGCCCGTCGGCGGAGGCGCAGCCGAGCTCGGCGGCCAGCTGCACGGCGCCGCGCCGGCTGAAGAGACCGGCGTGGATGCGCGGCAGCAGGCCGACGTTGCGGCCCGAGGCGAGGACCCAGCGGGACTCCTCGGTGGTGAAGTGGCCCTCGTCGCAGTAGACGTCGACGCTGTCGGCGCCCGCCGCCGCGGCGTCGGCGCACCAGGCGCCCACGGCCTCGACGTATTCGCGCTGGCGGCCGAAGTATTCGGGAGGCACCACGTGCGCCGCGAGGAAGGTGACGTGCACCCGCGGCATCATCGGCTCCTTCTCCAGCTCGCGCAGGAGGCGCACGTCGGCCAGCTCGCCGTCGCGGGTCAGGTGGTAGCCGGTCTTGGCCTCGACGGTCGTGGTGCCGTTGAGCAGCCAGCCGCGCAGCCGCTCGCGCACGCCGTTGCACAGGGTCCACGGGTCGGTGCCGCGCGTCACGGTGACGGTGGAGCCCACGCCGCCACCGGCGGCGGTGATCGCCGAGGAGGTGGAGCCACCGGTGCGGATGGCCAGCTCGGCGTAGCGGTTGCCGGCGTAGACGGGATGCGTGTGGGCGTCGATGAGACCGGGCGTGACCAGGGCGCCGCCCAGGTTTTCGACGTGGTCGACGTCGACGATGTCGTCGACGACTCCGGGCACGCTCTGCGGCAGGTCGGGCGCTCGCCCGACCCACGCGATGCGGTCGTTGTGCACGAGGATGGCCGCGTTGCTGAGGACCTCGTTGCCGGTCCAGAGGCGGCCGATGTTGGTCAGGAGCCGAACAGTCACCGCACCACCGCCCCGCACGAGCACAACGCCCAGCGCACGGCTGGCGCCGCGCCCGCTGAGCCGGCTCCGGGTACGGACGACATGGGGGGTCTCCTGCTCTCATCCGCGTAAGGCTGTGCGGTGACCGTATCGCCGGACTCATGATCCGGCGATTTCAGTTCAGTTACGTTATTTCACAGGCTGGCTCGCTGTACAGGGTTATTCGGAAGATAGCCCAATCATCCCAGGCACCACCATGCCCCGGCTTCCCCCTCTGGCCCCCGCAGGCAACATGATTCACACCAGCCATCATCCGGAACCCGCGTCATTAGCGTCGAAAGGCTTGGCTTATCCTAGCAATCCCGCGATGCGAGGACCACTGTCGCTTTTGGGCAACTCTGCGCTATTTATCGGCGAGAGCTGCCCCAGCCGCCCCTCTGAGAGCCCTACGAGACGCGTTCGACCGGCTTGCCGACACGCACCAGCTCCTGGAACAGGCCGGGCAGCACCCGGGCGTGCAGGACGGTACCGTCGCCGCCGTGGTCGACCGAGAGCACCTCGCCCTCCTTGTGGGCCCGCGAGATGAGGTCGCCCCTGTCGTAGGGAACGAGCAGCAGCACCTCGTGGTCGAGCCTGGGCAGCTCACGCTCGATGAGCTCCATCAGCTCGGAAATGCCGGCGCCGGTGCGGGCGGAGACCACGATGCTGTCGCGCTCGCGCCTCGCGATGCGGTCGAGCACGTCCTGGTCGGCCGCGTCGGCCTTGTTGATCACCACGATCTCGGGCACGTCGGAGGCGCCCTCGATGTCGGCGAAGACCTCGCGTACGGCGGCCAGCTGCCCCTCGGGGTCGGGGTGTGAGCCGTCGACCACGTGCAGGATCAGGTCAGCGTCGGCAACCTCCTCCAGCGTGGACCGGAACGCCTCGACCAGCTGGTGGGGCAGGTGCCGGACGAAGCCGACGGTGTCGGCGATCGTGAACACCCTGCCTTCGGGCGTGCGCGCCCTGCGGACCGTCGGGTCGAGGGTCGCGAACAGGGAGTCCTCCACCAGCACACCGGCACCGGTGATGCGGTTGAGCAGCGAGGACTTGCCCGCGTTGGTGTAGCCGGCGATGGCGACCGCCGGGACCTCGCGCTGGCTGCGCCGCTGGCGCATGGTCTCGCGAGAGGTCGACATGCCGCCGATCTGGCGGCGTAGCTTGGCCATCCGCTCGCGGATGCGGCGCCGGTCGAGCTCGATCTTCGTCTCACCGGGACCACGCCCGCCGATGCCGACGCCGCCCGCGGCGCGACCGCCGACCTGCCGGGACAGGTTGCCACCCCAGCCGCGCAGACGCGGAAGGAGATACTGCAACTGGGCCAGCTCGACCTGGGCCTTGCCCTCGCGGCTCTTGGCGTGCTGGGCGAAGATGTCGAGGATCAGCGCGGTGCGGTCGATCACCTTGACCTTGACCGTCTCCTCCAGCTGGCGGAGCTGGCCGGGGGTCAGCTCACCGTCGCAGATCACGGTGTCGGCGCCGGTCGACTCGACCACGTCGCGTAGCTCGAGCGCCTTGCCGGAGCCGATGTAGGTGGCCGGGTCGGGCTTCTGGCGGCGCTGGACGAGGCCTTCGAGCACCTCGGATCCGGCGGTCTCGGCCAGGAGTTTCAGCTCGAGGAGCGAGTTTTCGGCGTCGACGGCGGTGCCCGAGGTCCACACGCCGACCAGCACGACCCGCTCAAGGCGTAGCTGCCGGTATTCGACCTCGGAGACATCTTGCAGCTCGGTGGAGAGGCCGGCCACGCGGCGCAGCGCCTGGCGCTCCTCTAGGTCCATGTCGCCGGTCTCGAACTCGTCGAGCTCGGAGTATTCGTGCATTCGTGTCATCTCTATGAGGGAACGTCTGGACACCGCAGTGTCTTCCCCGATCGTGGCATGACATCCCCGCGTAAGCACCTAGTTATCCGGGCAGCAGGCTGATGTCGCCCGAACCACCCTTGAGGGAGATCTTGTGCGGGGACGCGTCGTCATCCTTGACCGACACCGCGACGTCACCCGAGCCCGTCTCGGTGGACACCGCGTAGGAGCCGTCGGGGACGTGCAGCACGACGTCGCCCGAACCGGTCTTGACCTCGACGCTGTCGGGCGGGGACGCGTACTTCAGGTCGAGGTTGCCCGAGCCGGTCTCGACGACGAGCGTCTTGCCGGCCAGGCCGGTGCCGGACACCTCGCCGGAGCCGGAGGAGGTCTCCAGCGGGCCGGTCAGCGACCTGAGCGTGATGTCGCCGGAACCGGTGTCGACCATGACGCGCAGGCCCTTGGGAATCTCGATCTTGTAGTTGACGGCGCATCTGCCCAAGTTGACCGCACCCTTGCAGGTGTAGGTCATGAACAGGGTGTCGCCGTCGACCCGGTGCTCGGCCTCGGGCCTGGTGTCGCTCCACTGGAGGGTCTCGGTGACCCGGACGGCGGTGCCGTCGTGCTCGGTGATCACGGCATCACCGGAGGCCGTCCTGAGATCCAGCTTGGCCACCTTGTCGGCGACCTCGTAGTTGACGACGTCCTGGTTGGCGGGGCCCGCGAGGCTCTGCAGCCCGCAGCCCGTCAGCAGGACCGCCGAGGCGAGCAGCCCGCCCGCGATCACGATTGTCTTCATGCCTTGGATCTTCTCCCGGGCATGGTTCCCGCGCATCGGGGATGCCCCCGACATCTCCCTCGGGCGACCCCCCGGACTTTGACCGGGTGACGCCGGGTAAAGTAGCTTCCACTTCCATAATCCAGAACTTGTTTTCCACATAACGGAAAGAGGAGACATGGAGATCACCGGTCCGATTCTCGAACGGTTCGACGAGATCCTCACGCCTCAGGCGCTCGAGTTCGTGGGCACCCTGCAGCGGGAGTTCGGCGCCACGCGGCTGGAGCTGCTGGAGGCCCGGCAGGCGCGGCAGGCCGAGCTGTCGGCGGGCGGCACGCTCGACTTCCTGCCCGAGACGAAGGAGATCAGGGAGGGCGAGTGGAGCGTGGCCACGCCGGCCCCCGGCCTTGAGGACCGCCGCGTCGAGATCACCGGCCCGGTGGACCGGAAGATGACGATCAACGCCCTCAACTCGGGCGCCAAGGTCTGGCTCGCCGACTTCGAGGACGCCAACTCCCCGCTCTGGGCCAACTGCGTGAGCGGCCATCTCAACCTGCGCGACGCGCTCGACCGGACGATCGACTTCGAGTCGGGCGGCAAGTCCTACGCGCTCAGGCCGGACGACGAGCTGGCCACCATCGTGGTCCGGCCGCGCGGCTGGCACCTCGACGAGAAGCACGCCCAGGTCGACTCGCGGCCCGTCTCGGCCTCGCTGTTCGACTTCGGCCTCTACTTCTTCCACTGCGCGCAGCGGCAGCTCGCCAAGGGCAAGGGCCCCTACTTCTACCTGCCCAAGATCGAGTCGCACCAGGAGGCGCGGCTCTGGAACGACGTGTTCGTCCGCGCCCAGGAGCTCCTCGGCATCCCGAAGGGGACGATCAGGGCGACCGTCCTCATCGAGACGTACCCGGCCGCGTTCGAGATGGAGGAGATCCTGTACGAGCTGCGCGAGCACTCGGCGGGGCTCAACGCGGGCCGGTGGGACTACCTGTTCAGCGTGATCAAGAAGTTCCGCACCCGGGGCCGTGAGTTCCTGCTGCCCGAGCGCAACGCCGTCACGATGACCGCGCCCTTCATGCGGGCCTATACCGAGCTCCTGGTGCGCTCGTGCCACAAGCGCGGCGCGCACGCGATCGGCGGCATGGCGGCGTTCATCCCGTCGCGGCGCGATCCCGAGGTCAACGCGGTGGCGCTGGAGAAGGTCCGGGCCGACAAGACCCGCGAGTCGGGCGACGGGTTCGACGGCTCGTGGGTGGCGCACCCCGACCTGGTGCCGATCTGCCGCGAGGTGTTCGACGGCGTGCTCGGCGACCGGCCCAACCAGCTCGACAGGAAGCGCGAGGACGTCAGCGTCTCGGCGGCCGATCTCCTGGCCGTGTCGGAGACGCCCGGCGACATCACCGAGGCCGGCCTGCGCAACAACGTGGACGTGGCGCTGCGCTATCTGGCCGCCTGGATGGGCGGGCTGGGCGCGGTGGCCATCCACAACCTGATGGAGGACGCGGCCACGGCCGAGATCTCCCGCTCGCAGATCTGGCAGTGGATCCACAACGACATCACGCTCGCCGACACCGGCGCGACCGTGACGAAGGCGCTGGTCGAGCAGATCATCGAGGACGAGCTGTCCAAGATCGCCACTGAGCCCGGTTACGACGAGGAGCTCTACGCCCAGGCGACGGCGCTGTTCAAGGAGGTCGCGCTGGACGACGACTTCGCGGAGTTCCTGACCCTGCCCGCGTACGCTCGAATGCCGTAGAAACCCCTATGTAAAGAAATTTCCGCTTATGTCCGGTGCATCGGCACCGGACATAAGCGGACGGGTATAACCAAAGATGAACTGAGACCGGAAACGGGCGACCTGGAGACCCCTTGCATGCTGGAGACGCCCCGCCTGCGACCGCCGCGCTCGACCCGCTGACGGCGGCGCTGCGCTCGTCGCTGCCCGCCGACTCGGTGATCACCGATCCGGTACGCCTGCGCACCTACGAGTGCGACGGCCTCACCTACCACCGGGCCACCCCGGGCGTCGTCGTGCTGCCGGAGACCGCCGAGCAGGTGGCCCGGGTGGTGCGGCTGTGCAACGAGTTCGCGGTGCCGTTCGTGGCCCGGGGCTCCGGCACCGGGCTGTCCGGCGGCGCGCTGCCCCGCGAGGACGGCGTGCTCATCGTCACCTCCAAAATGCGCCGCGTCCTGGAGATCGACCTGCCCAACCACCGGGCCGTGGTCGAGCCGGGCGTCACCAACCTGGCCATCACCGAGGCGGTGCGCGAGCAGGGCTACTACTACGCCCCCGACCCGTCCAGCCAGCAGATCTGCTCGATCGGCGGCAACGTGGCGGAGAACTCCGGCGGCGCCCACTGCCTGAAGTACGGCTTCACCGTCAACCACGTCGAGGCCTGTGAGATCGTCACCCCCGACGGCGACCTGGTCACGCTCGACCGGATGGACCCGGGCTACGACCTGCTGGGCGCGTTCGTCGGCTCCGAGGGCACGCTCGGCATCGCCACCAGGATCACGGTACGGCTCAGCCGCGCCCCCGAGAGCGTGACCACGGTGCTGGCGGCGTTCGAGAGCATCGAGCAGGGCGGCACCGCGGTGTCGGCGATCATCGCGGCGGGCATCGTGCCGGCCGCGATCGAGATGATGGACGCGCTGTCCATCGAGGCCGCGGAGGCGGCGGTGGCCTGCTCCTATCCCGAGGGCGCGGGCGCGGTGCTGATCGTGGAGCTCGACGGGCCCGCCGCCGAGGTGGCCCGGCAGTTCGACCGGCTGAAGGAGATCTGCTCGGGGGCGTTCGAGCTGCGGGTGGCGGCCGATCCGGCCGAGCGGGCCGCGATCTGGAAGGGCCGCAAGTCGGCGTTCGCCGCCGTGGGGCGGATCAGCCCGGCCTACATCGTGCAGGACGGCGTGGTGCCGCGCACCGCGCTGCCGGAGGTGCTGGCCGCCATCGACCGGCTGTCGGCCGAGCACCGCATCCGGGTGGCGAACGTGTTCCACGCCGGCGACGGCAACCTGCACCCGCTGGTGCTGTTCGACGACGGCGAGCCCGGGGCGGGCGAGCGGGCCGAGGTGGTCTCCGGCGCCATCCTCGACCTGTGCGTCGAGCACGGCGGATCGATCACCGGCGAGCACGGCGTGGGCGTCGACAAGGCCCGCTACATGCCGAGGATGTTCTCCGAGGCCGACCTCGACACCATGCAGCTGGTCCGGTGCGCCTTCGACCCGCGCGGCCTGTCCAATCCCGGCAAGGTGTTCCCCACGCCGCGCCTGTGCGGTGAGGTGCCGGGCGTGCGCAAGGGCGCGCACCCGCTGGTCGAGTCGGGCAAGGCGGAGCAGTTCTGATGTCACGGCTGAAATCACGCGAGTCGCTGGACAGGACCGGGGTCACGATCAGGGACGCCGACGAGGGCGACGCCGTGGCCGGGGTCGTGCCACGCTGGGTGACGCTGCCCGAGACGGTCGAGGAGGTCTCGGCGGTGCTGCGCGTCTGCGCCGAGCAGGACCTCGCGCTGGCGCCCGTCGGCGGCGGCACCAAGCTGCACTGGGGCCGCCCGCCCGAGCGCTGCGACGTGCTGCTCGACCTGTGCTGCCTGAACGAGATCCTCGAACACGCCTCGGGTGACCTGGTGGTGCGCGCCCAGGCCGGGGTCACCATGGACGCGCTGACCGCCGCGCTCGCCGCCGAGGGCCAGGAGCTGGCGCTGGACGCCGCACCGGGCGCGACGGTGGGCGGCACGCTCGCCACCGCCACGGCCGGGCCGCGTTCCTTCCGCTACGGCACGCCGCGCGACCTGCTGATCGGCATCACGGTCGTGCTGGCCGACGGGACCATCGCCCGCTCCGGCGGCAAGGTGGTCAAGAACGTCGCGGGCTACGACCTGGGCAAGCTCTTCACCGGCTCCTACGGCACGCTGGGCGTGATCGCCGAGGCCACGTTCCGCCTGCATCCGCTGCCGGCCGACCGGCGCTGGCTGGTGACGCGGGTGGCCCGCGAGCGGGTCCGGGAGCTCGCGGCGGCGCTGGCGGCCTCGCAGGCCGAGCCGAGCGCCGTGGAGATCGACCGGCCCGACCCCGGCGGCCCGGTCGCGGTGGCGGCGCTGATCGAGGGGTCGGCGGCCGACCTCCGGGCGCGCGCGCTGCGGGAGGTCGCGGGCGGCGGCGAGATCACGCCGGGCCCGCCGCCCTGGTGGGGGCTGCTTCCCGACGGCGAGCCGCCGACCGGATACGGCCCGGCGGGCGACACGCGAAGTGAGACACGAGTTGAGACGCCGGAGGGCGGCCGGTCGGCGGGCGAGACACCGGATGCCGCCCGCCCGGCGGGTGAGGTGCTGGTCGAGGTACGGTTCCCGCCGAACGCTCTGAACGGGGTGCTCGACGCCGCCCGCGACGCGGGGTTCCGGCTGCGCGGCTCGCCGGTGTCCGGCCGCCTGCACCTGGCGCCCGTGGACGAGGTCACCGAGGAGGCGCTGGCGGCCGCGGTTGCCGGGCTGCGGGAGCGGGTGGCCGTGGTGACCGTGCCGGCCTCGCCGTACGAGAGCGTGGAGCGGTGGGGGCCCGTCGGCGCGCTGCCGCTGATGCGGCGGGTCAAGGAACGGTTCGACCCGGGACGCAGGATGTCTCCCGGCCGCTTCGTGGGAGGGATCTGAAATGGATCCGGAGCTGATCGACGACTGCGTGCACTGCGGCTTCTGCCTGCCGACCTGCCCCACGTATGTGCTGTGGGGAGAGGAGATGGACTCGCCGCGCGGCCGGATCCATCTGATGAAGCAGCACGTCGAGGGCACCCCGGTGACGCCCGAGATGGCCGGGCACTTCGACGCCTGCCTGGGCTGCATGGCCTGCGTCACCGCCTGCCCGTCGGGCGTGAAGTACGACCGGCTGATCGAGCAGACCAGGGCCGAGGTGGAGCGCGCGCACGAGCGCGAGCCCCGGGAGCGGGCGGTGCGCGGGCTGGTCTTCGGCCTGTTCCCCTACCCGCGCAGGCTGCGGCTGCTGCGGCCCGGCATGTGGCTGGCCGAGCGGCTGGCGCCCTTCCTGGAGCGGGCGCATCCGAGCCTGGGCGCGATGGCCGGGCTGGCGCCCCGGGTCGAACGGCGGCAGCGGATGCCGCGGCTGGTCAGGGCCAGAGGCGAGCGCCGGGCCGTGGTCGGCATGCTGACGGGATGCGTGCAGGGTGAGTTCTTCCCACAGGTCAACGCGGCCACCGCGCGGGTGCTCGCGCTGGAGGGCTGCGACGTGCTGATCCCCGCCGGTCAGGGCTGCTGCGGGGCGCTCAGCGTGCACGCCGGACGGGCCGATCAGGCCAGGCGGCTGGCCCGCCGGACGGTGCGGACGTTCCGGAAGGCCGGGGTCGACACGGTCGTGGTCAACGCGGCCGGCTGCGGGTCGTCGATGAAGGAGTACGCCGAGCTGCTCGGCGCCGAGCCGGGTTTCCGGGTGATGGACCTGTCGGAGTTCCTCGTCGAGCTGGGCCCGGTCGCCGAGCGGCATCCGCTGCCGTTCACCGTGGCCTACCACGACGCCTGCCACCTGGCCCACGCGCAGGGCATCCGGGCCCAGCCGCGCGAGCTGCTGCGCGGCGTCCCGGGGCTGGAGCTGCGCGAGGTGCCCGAGGCGGCCATCTGCTGCGGCTCGGCGGGCACGTACAACATCTTCCAGCCCGAGGCGGCCCGCGACCTGGGCGACCGCAAGGCCAAGGCCGTCGGTTCGACCGGCGCCGAGCTGCTGGTGTCGGCCAACCCGGGCTGCACCATGCAGATCGCCGCCGCCATGCGGCGAGGCGGCGCCACGATCAGGGTGGCGCACACGGCCGAGGTGCTGGACGCCTCGCTGCGCGGGGTCTCCCTGTGAGCCCGGTGACCGCATGAGCGTGCAGTCGGTCGAGCGGGCGCTCGACGTGCTGGAGGCGCTGGCCGAACACGGCGGCGAGGCGGGGCTGTCGGAGATCGCCGCCAGGACGGGCCTGCCGTACGGGACGATTCACCGGCTGTTGCAGACGCTGCTCACCCGGGGTTACGTGCGCCAGGACTCAGGCCGCCGCTACGCGCTGGGCGGTGGCCTGGTGCGGCTGGGCGGCATCGCCGAGGGCATGGTCGGCGAGTGGGCGCAGCCGTACCTGACCAGGATGGTGGAGCTGTCGGGCGAGACGGCGAACCTGGCGGTGCTGGAGGGCGACTTCATCGTGTACGTGGCGCAGGCGCAGTCGCCGCGCAGGCTGCGGATGTTCGCCGAGGTGGGCCGCAGGGTGCTGCCGCACAGCACGGCCGTGGGCAAGGTGCTGCTCGCCGACCGGAGCGCCGAGGAGGCCGTCACGCTGCTGGAACGGACCGGGATGCCGCGCCGCACGCCCAACACGATCACCGAGGTGCACGCCATGCTGGCCGAGCTGGACCTGGTCAGGGACCGTGGCTACGCGATGGACCTGGGCGAGGAGGAGCTGGGCGTGCACTGCCTGGCCGTGCCGGTGCGCGGCGGTGGGCGGGTGGTGGCCGCGATGTCGGTGTCGGGACCGGCCGAGCGCATCGACGCGCTGGACCGCGACGAGCTGGCCGAGCGCCTGCGGGGCATCGCGCACGACTTCGGCGCCGAGCTCAGCCCGGCGCCCGCCGCGGATTAGTGTGTTGCGTTATGAGCACCTCCGTTCAGTCAGTCGACCGGGCGATCACGATCCTGGAGATTCTGGCCCGGGAGGGTTCGACGCGGGTGACCGATCTCGCGGTCGAGCTCGACGTGCACAAGTCCACGGCGTCCCGGCTGCTCGCGGCGCTGGAGCAGGGCGGGCTGGTGGAGCAGAACGGCTCGCGCGGGCGCTACCGGCTCGGGTTCGGCGTGGTGCGCCTGGCGGGCGCGGCCACGGCCCAGCTCGACCTGTCGCGGGCGAGCAGGCCCGTCTGCCTGCGGCTGGCCGAGGCCGTCGGCGAGACGGTCAACATCGCGGTGCCGCAAGACGGCGACACGGTCAACATCACCCAGGTACGCGGCCCCTCGGCGATCAGCGGCCACAACTGGGTCGGGCAGCGCACCCCCTCCCACGCGACGTCGAGCGGCAAGGTGCTGCTGGCGTTCGGGACCCTGCCGCTGCCGCCCCGGCTTGAGCGCTACACCGCCGCGACCATCACCGACGCCGACCGGCTGGAGCTCGACCTGATCAGGCGGCGCGGCTGGGCGAGCACGGTCGAGGAGCTGGAGGCCGGGCTGAACGCGGTCGCCGCGCCGATCGTGGGCGGCGACGGCTCGGTGGTGGCCGCCGTGAGCGCCTCCGGGCCGTCCTACCGGCTCACTCCGGACCGGCTGCCGGAGGTGGGCGAGCTGCTGGCCGAGGGCGCGCGGGAGATCGGGCGGCAGCTCGGCCATTACCGTTAGAGGCATGTGCAGAAGCATCAAGACCCTCCGCCCGCCCTACACCGAGGACGTCACCGAAGACGACGTCCGGGCGGCCGCCCTGCAGTACGTCCGTAAGATCTCCGGGTTCCGCGCGCCCGCCTCACACAACGCGGAGGCGTTCGACCGGGCGGTGGAGACGATCACCAGGGCTTCCGAGGAGTTGCTCGGGGCGCTGCATGTTCGTGGAGGCCGTTGACAGGGCCGACCGCCGGGATAAGTCTCCCCGATGTACCCCCACATCGATTCCAGGGAGCATCCCATGATCAGCGGGCTGTATCAGGGTCAGGACGGCGACGCGCGCCTGGAGCTCCGGATCGATGTGGACGGCCTGCGCCCGACCGGCCGGGTCAGCGGCGACGTGTTCTCCGTGGCGGGCTCGACCACCGCGTACGTCGGCTCGTTCGTGGTCAACTCCGTCGCCGTACGGGCCGAGGGTGACGAGGCGCGGATCGAGGGACGGGGCGTCTTCACCTTCGACGCGCCGGTCAGGGACGTCAGCGTGACGATCAGCCACGGCGCCGGCCGGGCCGTGGTCGCCGGGCGGTCCTACCCGGTGTCCTACGACTCGCCGTACTTCCGCAGCGTGCTGCTGGAACAGGACTCGGTGACGGGCACCGAGCCGTTCACCGCCTACAACACCGGGGCGCTGCCCTGCCCGCCGGGCACCGCGGCCCGCGATCTCGGCGTCGTCGAGGCGTTCGCGGAGGCCGGGGTCCGGCTGACCGTGGCCCGGCCGGGCGTGATCCCGGTCGACGGATCGGGCGCCGACCTGGCGTGGGACGACGCCGAGCTGCACCACGCGATGACGCAGCAGTTCAGCGGGTTCGGCGACGCCGTGGCCTGGCGGGTGTGGCTGCTGGTGGCGAGCAGGCACGTGGGCGGCTACCGGGGCATCATGTTCGACTACAACGACGCCCACCAGCGGCAGGGGTCCGCGGTGTTCTACGACGCCATCAAGGGGGACTCGCCGCAGGCGCAGCGGGCGCAACTGCGCACGTACGTGCACGAGCTGGGGCACGCGTTCAACCTGCTGCACTCGTGGCAGAAGAACCTCGCCACGCCGCCCCAGCCGCTCGGCCCGGGCGGCGGCTTCGGCGACCTGTCGTGGATGAACTACGTGCAGAACTACCGGCCCGGGGGCGAGATCGGCTACTGGTCGGCGTTCCCCTTCCAGTTCACCGATCCCGAGCTGGTGCACCTGCGCCACGGGTTCTACCGGGACGTGGCGATGGGCGCCAACGCGTTCGGCACCGGCGCGGCTGAGATCACGCCCTTCGAGCAGCCCGTCGAGGACCGTTCCGGGCTGCGGCTGGAGGTGCGGGCCAAGGAGGCGTTCGGCTTCGGAGAGCCGGTGGTGGTGGAGCTCAAGCTGTCAGGCACGGGCGAGGCGCGCACCACGCACAGCCACCTGCATCCCGACACCGAGTTCACCCAGATCTGCGTCACCCGTCCCGACGGCCGGACCCTGCTCTACCGGCCGATGATGCGGCACTGCGTCGACTCGTCGAACGAGGTGCGGCTCGACGAGGGCAACCCGGCCATGTACCGGAGCGCCTACATCGGGCACGGCCGCGACGGCCACTACTTCCAGCAGCCCGGCGAGTACCACGTCCGCGGGCAGTACATCGCCGCCGACGGCTCGCGCATCGTCTCGCCCTCCTGCCTGGTCAGAGTGCGCTACCCGGTCACCGGCGACGATCACCGGGTGGCGGAGCTGATGCTGGGCGAAGAGCAGGGCAAGCTGTTCTCGCTGCTCGGCTCCGACTCGCCGTCGCTGCGCGCCGGCAACGAGGCGCTGGACGAGCTGATCGACAGGTACGGCGGGCATCCCCTGGCCGTCTACGCCCGCCTGGTCAAGGGCCTGAACGCCGAGCGGGAGTTCAAGGCGCTCACCGCCGGCAAGCGGCTGCGGATCCGGCCGCCGGACCCCAAGCAGGGCATCGAGCAGCTGACCGCGGTGGCCCGTGAGGCGAGCATCGACAACATCACCCTGAACCTGGTGATGCGCCGCCTGGCCAGAGCCGAGGCCAGACAGGGCGACCTGGGCCGGGCCGGCACGGTGCTGGACGAGATGGTGTCCAGGTTCGCGGCCAAGGGCATCAACCCCATCGTGATGGTGCAGATCCGGCGGCAGGCCGAGCTGACGAAGGCGGCGCTCAGCGCGGAAGCATGACCGGCCGGCCGCCCGAGCAGCCGATGGTCACCTCGACGTCCTCCCCCTCGTCGGGCTCGAACTCCACCGTGGCCTCGTGGCGGGGGCCCGGCTCGACGCCGTCGACGGAGTAGCCCTGGGCCGGGCTCCACGACCGGAGCGTCACCTGGCCGCCCTGGCAGGCGGCGACGACCGTGCCGCCGCGCGTCCGGATCAGCTCCTCGCGGGGCGCGGGGGGCGAGCTCGCCCCGGGCGGCGTGACCGTCGGGGTCGCGGACGGCGGGATGGACGGCGCGGTCGACGGTGTGGCCGACGGTGTGGCCGACGGTGTGGCCGGTGGCGTGGTGGAGGGCGCGGCCGGGCGCGGGGTCACGGAGGAGAGCGCGGCGCGGATCTCCCCCTGGCTCAGCACGCGGCCGGACGAGCCGGTGAGGGCACTGCCGAGCAGGCCGAGCACCGCCACGGCCGCACCGGTGGCCGCCACCGCCGTGACCACCCAGGCCAGCACGAGTCGCTTCACTGCGCCAGTTTCCGCCATCTGCGGCTAATGCCTGGTTAAGACAACGCTAAGAGCGCTCCTCGCATGGTGTTTCACCGTCTACGGTTTCCCCATATGGCTGACATCCTGCTCATCGAGGACGACGTGGCGATCCGCAGCGCGCTGAGCCGCGGCCTGCGGGACCTCGGCCATGCCGTCTCCTCGGCCCCCACGGCTTTCGAGGGGCTGCGGCTGGCCGTCGACGACCGGCCCGATCTGGTCGTGCTCGACCTGGGGCTGCCCGACCTCGACGGCGTGGACCTGCTGCGCATGCTGCGCGCGGTGAGCCGGGTGCCGGTGATCGTCGCGACGGCCCGCGAAGGCGACTCCGAGATGGTGCCGGTGCTCGACGCGGGGGCCGACGACTATGTCATCAAGCCGTACAGCGCGGCGCAGCTGGACGCGCGGATCAGGGCCGTGCTGCGGCGCGCGGGAGCGGAGCCCGCGGCCGAGCCGCTGCTCGTGGGCGGGCTGCGCGTCGACCCGCGGGCCAGGGCGGCCACGCTCGACGGACAGGAGCTGGATCTGACACCGCGTGAGTTCGACGTGCTGCACTACCTGGCCGCCCGGCCCGGCGAGGTGGTGAGCAAGCGGCAGTTGCTCACGGAGGTGTGGCAGCTCCCCTACGGCGGCGCGGACAAGACGGTCGACGTGCACCTGTCGTGGCTGCGCAGGAAGCTGGGCGAGACCGCCGCGGACCCCCGCTACCTGCACACCGTGCGCGGGGTCGGGGTCAAGTTGACCGAGCCGTCATGAGGCGCTGGCTGGCGCTGCTGGTGGCGGCCACCACGTCGCTGGTGCTGATCGCGCTGCTGGTGCCGATGGCGCTGCTGATCCGGTCCGTGGCGGAGAACGGCGCGATGAACCGCGCCACCGCCGCCGCCGAGTCGGTGAGCGTCGCCGTCGGCACGCCCGACCTGGCGCTGGCGGTCGAGCAGGTGCCGCGGCCGGTGACGGTGTTCCTGCCGGACGGGCGGACCCTGGGCGCCGCCGCTCCCCGCTCCGACGCGGTGCGCCTGGCCGCGACCGGCCGCAGCGTCACCGCCGACGCGCCCGGCGGCCGCGAGGTACTGTCGTCCGCCCAGACCCCCGAGGGCACGGCGGTGATCAGGGTCTTCGTGAGCGACGCCGAGCTGACGCGGGGCGTCGGCGAGGCATGGGCGGCGTTGCTGGTCCTGGGGCTGGCGCTGGTCCTGCTCGGCATCGTGCTGGCCGACCGGCTGGCGCTGGCCGTGACGAGGCCGGTCGACGGGCTGGCCCGTGTCTCGCACCGGCTGGCGAGCGGCGACCTGGCCGCGCGGGCCGAGCCGGGCGGGCCGCCTGAGGTCCGCTCGGTTGCCCTGGCCCTCAACCACCTGGCCATCCGCATCGACGACCTGCTGGCGGCCGAGCGGGAGTCGGTGGCCGACCTGTCTCACCGGCTGCGCACTCCGCTGACGGCCCTGCGGCTGGACGTGGAGGCGCTGCGCGAGCCGGAGGAGGCGGCCAGGCTGGCGGCTCGGGTCGACGCGCTGGAGCGGGCCGTGAGCGCCGTCATCACCGACGCCCGGCGTCGTTCGGCCGGGCGGGAGAGCTGCGACGCGACGGCGGTGGTGCGGGAGCGGGTGCGCTTCTGGTCGGTGCTGGCCGAGGACCAGGGGCGCGAGGTGGAGGTGTCCCTGCCGGTCGCTGAGCTGCCCGTGGCGGTGGGCGCGGCCGACCTCGCGGCCTGCGTGGACGCGCTGCTGGGCAACGTCTTCGCGCACACCCCCGAGGGCGTGCCGTTCGCCGTGCGGCTGGCTCCGCACGGCTCCGGCGCCGCGCTGACGGTGAGCGACCGGGGGCCGGGGTTCGATCCCGCCCTGGCCAGGCGGGGTGACAGCGCGGGCGGCTCGACCGGTCTCGGGCTCGACATCGCCCGCCGCGCGGCCGAGTCCACGGGCGGGTCGCTGTCGGTCTCTCACGCCGCCGGGGGCGGGGCGGTCGTGGAGGTGGTGTTAACCGGTCCTTAGCGCGCTCTTACCGGCGATCACGATGAAGTGGGGCCATGCGCATCACAAACAGAGTCATCGCAGTCGGCACCGGAATCGTCTTCCTCATCGCGGGCGGCAGCACGGCGGTCGCCGTCGCCGCCACGTCCGCCACCGCCCCGCCCGTGGCCCCCAAGGTCACCGCGGAGCAGGCCATCAAGATCGCCCACGGGCAGGTGCCGGGCGGGTGGATCGACGACGTGTCCCTCGACCGGGACGCGAAGGCGGCGACGTGGGAGGTCGACCTGATCAAGGGCGACGTGGAGCACGAGTTCGACCTCGACGCGACGAGCGGGAAGGTGCTCAAGCACGAGACGGCGAAGGCGACCGCCTCCGACGACTCCGACGACGACTGACCAGCGTGAGACGTCGAAGGCCGAGCGGCGGGGACTCCGTCCGGCTCGGCGCCCTGACGTCCCGCCGTTCCGCCGTCCCTGGACCGTCCCGGATCGCGCCGGTTCTCCGGCGCGATCCGCGCTGTGTCAGCAGGCGTCCAGGATGTCCTTCATCGCGGTCTTCTCGGCGGCGGTGACCCAGACGTCGTACTTCGCCTTCACATCGACCTGACGGGCGATGTACGCGCACCGGTACGCCTTGCGCGGGGGCAGCCAGGTCGCGGCGTCGGCGTCGCTCTTCTGGCCGTTCAGCGGGCCGTCGACCGCGAGCAGGTTGAGCGGGTCGTTGGCGAACTCCTTGCGCTTGGTGGCCGTCCACTGCTGGGCGCCCTTCTGCCAGGCGTCCGAGAGCGGGATCAGGTGGTCGATCTGGACCGCCGTACTGGTGTCCTGGCCACGCTTGAAGGAGATGGTCTTGCCGCTGTAGGGGTCCTTCAGGGTGCCGGTGAGCACGATGCAGTCATGGGTGCCGGGCTTGAAGGTCTCGTCGGTCAGGTCGCGCTTGAGGATGTCGTTGCGGGTGTCGCAGCCGTTGCGGTCGACGTCCGCCCAGGCGGGGCCGAACTTCTCCCGTTCGAACCCGGTGCGCGGGGCACGGCCTTTGACGGCCAGCTTGTCCAGCTTCCTGAGGGCGTCGGTGATGTCGCCCTTGGAGTGGGAGCCTTTCGAGTCGGCGGCGGAGCCGGTGTCGGCATCGATCCGCGCTTCCAGTTCTCCGCATCCGGTGAGCAACGCCGCAGCAGCTAATCCGGCCAATCCAACACGAAACCGCACACTGTCTCCCAGACTTATAGTTTTCGTAAAGTCTAGGTAGAGCTATTACCCCAAAATCACCAAATTTCCCGCTATGGCATCGAGAAGCCATTCGGCCAGGTACGCGGTGAACGACGCGCGCACGTAGACGCGGTAGCCGGAGGCCGTCCGCTCCAGGATGACCGGGGCCTGGCCGAGCAGCGTCTGGACGGGTCCGGTGAACACCGAGGGGTGCAGGTCGACCGGGCAGCCGGTGATCAGCACGTCCAGCGCGCCCGGCCCGTCGAGCTCCAGCACCGTCCGCTGGGCGGACACGTCCACCCAGCCCGGCCGCCCCTCAGGCTCGCCCGTCACCAGCCACCAGGCGGGTCCCAGCCGTAGCCCGGTGCCCGGATCCGCGCCACGCACCTCCCACATCGGGATGAACGGCGCCTCCCGCACCCGTACGCGGTCGCCGCCGGCCGCCGCGAAGCGCTCCGCGAACCCGGCCGCCGGGCTCTCCGCCCGGCACGCCTCCGCTGAGGGACCGGCCGGGGAAGGGCTCGCGTCTCCTCCGCCACGGGCCACGGACGGGTCGCCGTCACGGCGGGTGTTCTCCGGGTCGTAGAGGACGGGCTCCACCACCGTCACCGGAACGGCCGCCTGGCCGGAGACGGCCGTGAGCCGGTCGCCGGTCGTGACGTCGCGGACCAGGGCCAGGCCGAACGTCCGGCCGAGCGCCGCACTGGCATAGCCGGAGGTGACGTGGCCGAGCATCACCCGGTCGCCGGGCCCGGCCACCAGCTGCGCGCCCTCCTCGATGGGCGCCGCCGGGTCGTCGGCGAGCAGCCCGACGAGCCGCTTGCGACCGTCGCGCGAGGTGTCCGGCCGCGCGTGTGAGCGCCTGCCCACGTAGTCGGGCTTACGCTTCGACACCAGCCAGGACAGCCCCAGGTCCTGCGGGGTGACGGTCCCGTCGGTCTCCTGGCCGACGATGGCGAACCCCTTCTCGGCCCGCAGCACGTGCATGGTCTCGGTCCCGTACGGCACCGCCCCCAGGCCCAGAACGGCCTCCCAGAGGCTCCGGCCGTACCAGGAGGGCACGTTGACCTCGTACGCGAGCTCGCCCGAGAAGCTGATCCTGAACACCCGCCCCTCCACCCCGAGCACCTCGGCGGCCGTGTGCCTCATGAAGGCCAGCCCGGCGGCGTCCGGCGCGATCACGGAGAGCACCTCGCGGGCTCGGGGCCCCACCACCGCGACCGTCGCCCAGTGGTCGGTCACGGAGGTGAAGGAGACGTCGAGCGCGGGCCACTCGGTCTGGTGCCACTCCTCCAGCCAGTCGAGCACGGCCGCCGCGTTGCCCGTCGTGGTGGTCATCAGGTAGTGGTCGTCGCCGAGCCGGCTGGTGGTGCCGTCGTCGAAGACCATCCCGTCGGCGCCGCACATCACCCCGTAGCGGCAGGCTCCGACGGGGAGCGTGGAGTACAGGTTGGTGTAGATCCGGTCGAGGAACCCGCCCGCGTCGCCGCCTCTGATGTCGATCTTGCCGAGCGTGGAGGCGTCCATCGCGGCGACCCCGGTGCGGGCCGCGTGGCACTCCCGCCGTACGGCCTCATTCAGCCCCTCGCCGTCGCGGGGGAAGTACCACGGGCGCTTCCACTGGCCGACGTCCTCGAAGACCGCTCCCCTGGCCAGATGCGAGCCGTGCAGGGCGGTCGTCCTCACCGGGTCGGACAGCGGCCCCCGGTCGCGCCCGGCCAGGGTCGCGAACGACACCGGCGTGTACGGCGGCCGGTACGTGGTGCCGCCCACCTGGCCAGGCCCGACCCCGAGCAGCGCGGACATCACCCCCGTCACCACGGCCCCGGAGGTCTTGCCCTGGTCGGCTCCGGTGCCCGCGGTGGTGTAGCGCTTGACGTGCTCGGGGGAACGCATCCCGGTGCCCGTGGCCCTGGCCAGATCGGACACGGTGACGTCGCGGTGCAGATCCACGAACGAGGGCTCACCGGCCGCGCCGGGACCGGTCGTCCAGAGCGCCGCCGGGGCCCGCGGCACCGGCTCGTCGCCGTCCGGCACCCTCGGGAGGTGAGCGGGGCCGAATCCCGCCTGCTCGGCGGCCTGCGCCCCGGCGGCGAAGCCGTCCCCGATCGCCTCGGCCGTGTCGTACAGCCCCCGGCAGGCCCCCGCCGACCGTTCGGCCTGCGCCGACACGTCGGGCACGAACGCCTGAAGCCTCTCGTCGAAGCAGAGCGTGCCCTGCGACTGGCTGAACAGGTGCACAGCGGGGTTCCAGCCGCCCGCCACGGCCAGCAGGTCGGCCTCGACCCGCCGCGACCCGATCCGGACGCCGTCGAGCAGCCCGCCGGCGTCGGCGGTGGTGCCGGTGACGACCTCGCCGCCGGGCGTGCGCGAGTCCACGATCTCCGCGACCTCCACTCCGGCGGCGGCCAAATCGCGGGCCGCCTCGTAGCCGGAGTCGGCGCAGGCGAAGACGACGACCCGGCGGCCGGGGCGCACGCCGTACCGGTTGGCGTAGGCGCGGGCGGCGGAGGCGAGCATGACGCCCGGCCGGTCGTTGCCGGGGAACGCGAGCGACCGCTCGTGCGCGCCGGTCGCCAGCACCACCTGGCGCGCCCGGAAGTGCCACAGCCGCTCACCGCCGGGCCGCCGTTCGACGGCCACCAGGTAGTTGTGGTCGTGGTAGCCGATCGCGGTCGTCCGCGTCATGACCCTGACCTCGGGCAGCGCGGCCAGCCGCGCCGCCACCAGCGCCGCCCAGTCCAGGCCCCGGGCGCCGTCGAGCCGCACACGACTGTTCAGCAGGTCGCCGCCGAGTCGCGGCTGGTCGTCCACCAGGATGACCCGCGCGCCCGTCAGCCCCGCCGCCAGCGCCGCGGCCAGCCCGGCGGGCCCGCCGCCGACGACGAGCACGTCGCAGTGCAGGTAGCCCTTGTCGCAGCGCCGGTCGTCGGTCGTGTCGAGGTCCACCCGGCCCTTGCCGCGCAGGCTCCACGCCTCCAGCCCGTCGCGCAGTTCGACCGTGGTGGCCGCCACCATCGGGTCGGCTCCCACCCGGACCAGCGCGTTGGGCTCCTCGGCGCCGGCGGAGAAGACGCCGCGCGGCCGTCCCAGCTCCACGCTGCGGCCCACCACGCGCACCCCGCAGGCGAGCAGCGCCGAGGCGAGGGTGTCGCCGGGGTGCCCCTGGAGCGCGCGGCCGTCGAAGCGGAACGACAGCGTGACCGAGCGGTCGACCAGACCGCCCGAAGGGAGACGGGTCATCGTGGCTTCCGGATCTCGTGGGTGACGGTGTGCCGCTCGACGGTCAGCCAGACGCGGCAGCCGTGCGCGTGGAACCAGCGCTCGTGGAACCAGCCCTTGGGGTTGTCGCGCCGGAACACGTACCCGGCCCATTCGTCGTCGGTCAGCTCCGCGGGCCGCTCGGGGTAGGCGATCCCGGCCTGGCCGCCGTACCGGAACTCGTTCTCGTCGCGCGGCCCGCAGTGCGGGCAGTCGATCAGCAGCATCGGCGCTCCCCTCTCAGTGCGCTACGGCGGCCGCGCCGTGCTCGTCGATGAGCGCGCCCGTGGTGAACCGTTCGAGCGCGAACGGCACGGCGAGCGGATGCGGCTCGTCGTGCGCGATCGTGTGCGCGTAGACCCAGCCGGAGCCGGGGGTGGCCTTGAACCCGCCGGTGCCCCAGCCCGCGTTGACGTACAGACCTTCGACGGGAGTGCGGCCGATGATCGGCGAGGCGTCGGGCGAGACGTCCACGACGCCGGCCCAGGTCCGCAGCACCCGCACCCGGCTGAAGATCGGGAACAGCTCCAGCGCCGCCGCCATCTGCGCCTCGATCACGTGGAACGCGCCGCGCTGGCCGTAGGAGTTGTACGCGTCGATGCCCGCCCCCATGACCAGCTCGCCCTTGTGCGCCTGGCTCACGTAGACGTGCACGGCGTTGGACATGACCACGCAGTCGAGCACCGGCTCCAGCAGCTCCGACACCAGCGCCTGCAACGGGTGCGACTGCAGCGGCAGCGGGATCCCGGCCCGCTCGGCCAGCACCGAGGTGTGCCCGGCGGAGGCCAGCGCGACCTTCCCGGCCGCGATCCGGCCCCGCGAGGTGCGCACGGCCCGTACCCGGCCGCCTTCCATGTCGAAGCCGGTCACCTCGCAGCCCTGGATCAGGTCGATGCCGTAGGCGTCGGCCTTGCGGGCCAGCGCCCAGGCCACGTGGTCGTGCTTGGCGATGCCGCCGCGCCGCTGCAGGGTCGCGCCCAGCACCGGATGGCGAGCGGAGGACGACACGTTGACGATCGGGCAGAACTTCCTGACCTCGTCGGCGTCGAGCCACTCGGCGTCGACCCCGTTCAGCCGGTTGGCGTTGACCCGGCGCCTGCCCTCGCGCACGTCGCCGAGACTGTGGGCCAGGTTGAGCACGCCGCGCTGGCTGAACATCAGGTCGTAGTCGAGCTCCTCGCTCAACCCTTCCCACAGCTTGAGCGAGTGCTCGTAGATCGCCGCGCTCTCGTCCCACAGGTAGTTGGAACGGATGATCGTGGTGTTGCGGGCCATGTTGCCGCCGGCCAGCCAGCCCTTCTCCAGCACCGCCACGTTCGTCAGGCCGTGGTTTCGGGCCAGGTAGTAGGCGGTGGCCAGACCGTGTCCGCCGCCGCCCACGATGACCACGTCGTAGGAGGGCCTGGGGTCGGGGTCGCGCCAGAGGAAGTCGGGATGGGTCAACGTCTGATCTTCTCCATCTTGGGGTCGAACAGCGGTTCGGTGGCGACCTCGGCGGGGACTCGCCGCCCGAAGTATGAAATATCGACATGCGTGCCGGGGGTGGTCAGCTCGATCGGCAGCCAGGCGTACGCGATGGGCCGCTCGATCGTGTGCCCGTAGGCGGCGCTCGTGACGTATCCGACCGTACGGCCCGCGTGCCGTACCGGCTCCTTGCCCATGACCACCTCGGCGCTGAGCAGCGGCACGAGCTTGCGGGTGATGTCGGCGGACAGGGCGTCGCGGCCCAGGAAGTCCTTGTCCTCGCGGACGGCGAACGCCAGCCCCGCCTCGTACGGGTTGTGCTCGGGGGTCATGTCGACGCCCCACAGCCGGTAGCCCTTCTCCAGGCGCAGGCTGTTGAACGCGGCCCTGCCCCCGGCGATCGGCAGGCCGGTGGCCCAGAGCGTGTCCCAGAGCTTGAGGCCCAGGTCGGCCGAGGTGTAGAGCTCCCAGCCCAGCTCCCCCACGTAGGACACGCGCATCGCGATGACCGGCACGTGCCCGACGTACCCCTCCTTGCAGGTGAAGTAGCGGAAGCCCTCGTGGGACAGGTCCATGTCCGTGAGCGGCTGGACCAGCTCCCTGGCCAGCGGGCCCCACACGCCGACGCAGCAGGTGCCCGGCGTGATGTCGCGGACCCGTACGTCGCGGGGCGCGTGCCGGGTCAGCCAGTCGAGGTCGAGGTTGCCGTTGGCGCCCACCTGGAAGCGGTCCTCCGCCAGCCGGGCCACCGTCAGGTCGGAGCGGACCCCGCCACGGGAGTCGAGCAGCAGCGCGTAGGTGACCGAGCCGGGCTTCTTGTCCACGTTGTTGGTGGTCAGGTGCTGCAGGAACGAGACCGCCCCGGGCCCGCGCACCTCGATACGCTTCAGCGGCGTCATGTCGTAGAGGGCGACCTTCTCCCTGGTCAGGTAGGACTCGGCGGCGGCCACCGGCGACCAGTACCTCCTGGCCCACTCCCCCCGCCGGGCCAGGCCGAGCAGCCGCTCGGCGTCCGCCTCCCCGCCACTGCCCCGCCGCCGGATCAGCTCCTCCAGCGCCGGGGCGTTCGCCTCGAACCAGTGCGGTCGCTCCCACCCGGCGGCCTCCAGGAAGGCCGCGCCCAGCTCGGTCTGGCGCTGGTAGAACGGGCTGGTCCGCATCGGCCGCGGCGACTCCATCGGCTGCAGCGGATGGATCACGTCGTAGACCTCGACGAAGTTCCGCCTGCCGCGCTCCTCGACGAAGGCCGGAGCCAGCTGGACCTTCTCGAACCTGCTGAGCTCGCATTCGTGCAGGTCGAAGCTCGAACACCCGTCAACCAGCAGCTCGGCCACGGCCTTGGCGACGCCCGCGGAGTGCGTCACCCAGACCGCCTCGGCCAGCCAGAACCCGTCCAGCTCCGGCGCCTCCCCGATGAGTGGGAAGCCGTCGGGGGTGAAGGAGAAGATCCCGTTGATGCCGTCGGTCCAGGTGGACTCGCCGAGCGCGGGCAGCAGCTCGACAGCGTCACGCCAGGCCGGCTCGAAGTCCTCCTCGGTGAACGCCTGCACCGAGGGCATCACGGTGCCCTTCGGCCCGATCTCGTGCTGCCCGACCGGCATCGGCCGGTGCGCGTAGGACCCGATCCCGACGCGGTCGCCGTGGCCGCGGAAGTACAGGTCGCGATCCTGGTGCCGCAGGATGGGCCCCTCGGGTACGGCCAGCGGCCCGGACTTGGCGTACTGGTGGGCCAGCGGCAGCAGCGGCACGGTGAGCCCGGCCATCCTTCCGACGGACGGCCCCCAGAAACCGGCGGCGCACACGACCACGTCGGCCGGGATGACCCGGTACTTCGCGTCCCCGGTCTCGACCGCGACCCCGGTGACCCGGCCGCCCCGCTGCTCGACGCCGACCACGGTGTGCCTCGCCAGCAGCCGCGCTCCGCGTTCCGCGGCCCGGCCGGCCTGCGCCTCCGCGCACCTGAGGGCCGCGGCCAGCCCGTCGCTCGGCACGTGGAAGCCGCCCAGGACCAGGCTCCGGTCGAGCATCGGCCAGAGCTCCAGGCACCGGTCGGTGTCGACCAGCTCGCCCGCCACCCCCCAGGACTCGGCCCACCCCGCCTTGCGGTGCAGGTCGGTCCAGCGGTCGGCGGTGGTAGCCACCTCGAGCCCGCCGACCTGGTCGAAACAGGGACGCCCGGCGAGATCGAGCCCGGTGTACTTGCGCACGGTGTAGGAGGCGAACTCGGTCATCGTCTTCGACGGGTTCGTCTGGAAGACCAGGCCGGGGGCGTGCGAGCTGGACCCGCCGGTGGCGAAGAGCGGCCCCTGGTCGACGACGGTGACGTCGGTCCACCCCCGCCCGGTGAGCTCGTCGGCCAGGGCACAGCCCACGATGCCGGCTCCTATGATCACCAAACGAGGCCGGCTCGCCATGCGCCCTCCGGTTGTTCCCTATTACGCAACAAACACCGGACTACGCAACGAACATAGAGCCCAGAACACCGCCGGACAAGGGTGTCGACCTTGGCCGTCCGGCGGGCCTCCTCACGAGCCAGGCTGGGGGACGGCGTGCTCGGCCGCCCGGCTGACCGCCTCCCATGCCTCCCAGGTGGCCATCCGCCGCCGGGACAGGTCGAACGCGAGGTCGTACACCACGCTCCCGAGCAGCAGCCGCAGCGGCGGGTCGGCGCTGTCCACCAGCTTGAGCACGGCCTCGGCGGCCAGGCGCGGCTCGCTGTCGACCGATCCCCCCGCCCATTGCTTCTCCATCTCGGCCCGGAGCCCGTCGTAGGCCGGGAGCGGCGTGGTGGAGCGCATGCGGGTATAGAGGTCGGTCCAGTAGCCACCCGGCTGAACGATCGTGACCTTCACCCCGAAAGGCGCGGCCTCCATCGCCAGCGCCTCACTCATCCCCTCCAGGGCGAACTTGCTCGCGCTGTACATCCCCGTCATCGGGTGGCCGCCGAGGCCGCCGATACTGGAGACCTGGACGAGGTGACCCGAGCCCTGGTCCCGCAACCGCGGCATCACGGCCTGGCTCACCCACAACGCGCCGAAGAAGTTGGTCTCCATCTGCGCCCGGGCCTCGGCCTCGCCGAACTCCTCGATCATGCCCATGTGCAGGGTGCCGGCGTTGTTGACCACGATGTCCAGCCGCCCGAACCGCTCGACGGCGACCTGTACGGCGGCGAACACCGCGTCGCGATCGGTCACGTCCACGGGCAGCGCGAGCAACCGGTCCCCGGCCAGTCCGGCGAGCGGCTCCACGTCACGGGCGAGCCCGACCACCCGGTCACCCACACCGAGCGCCGCCTCGGTGAACGCCCTGCCCAGCCCGCGGCTGGCACCGGTGACGAACCACACGCGTCCATCGGTCATGGCCTGCACCTCCTTCTTTAGACGAGACGGTTCGTCTCGCGTCCTGAACTATGCCTCCCCATCATGGAGCTGTCAAGCCGAACCGTCTCGTCTCGTGATACTTTGCCCCCCATGACCGACCGCCGACGAACACCTCCCGACGCCACCCGACGCAGCGAGGCGTCCAGACGGGCCATCCTCATGGCCGCGTTCGAGCTGGTGGGAGAGGTGGGCTACGCCCGGCTCAGCATCGAGGGCATCGCCGCTCGCGCCGGAGTGGGCAAGCAGACGATCTACCGCTGGTGGCCGTCCAAGGGCGCGGTCCTGTTCGACGCCTTCCTGTCGCTGTCCGAGGGGCAGGAGGGCGACGCGGCGCTCCCCGACACCGGCGACCTGGAGGCCGACCTCAAGGAGGTGCTCCGCGCCACGGTCGCCGAGCTGACGGACCCCCGGTTCGACGAGCCGATGCGCGCGCTCAACACCGAGATCGCGACCGACCCGGCGCTCGCCGCGCGCTACGCCGAGCAGTTGGAGGAGCCCATGAAAGCGCTCAAGAAGGCCCGGCTGCGCAAGGCCCAGGAGGCCGGCCAGCTACCCGCCGACCTCGACCTGGACGTGGCCGTCGACCTGCTGTGGGGCGCGGTCCACCGGCGCTGGCTCTATCGCAGCGGCCCGCTGACGCCGGACTACGCGGACGCGGTGGTGGAGACCGCCCTGACCGGCCTTTATGCCCGCTGATCCGGTCTTCCGCCGATCTGCCGCCGATCCGATCGCTGAACGTCAGGAACGGCCGTAGGCGTCCTCAAGACGCTCGATGTCGTCCTCGTCGAAGTGCCCGAAGGCGATCTCCAGGATACGGGTGGCCGGACCGGAGGAGCTGAGCCGGTGGGTCTGCCCGCGACGGATGAGAATGCGCTCGCCCACCTCGGGCTCCAGCCGCTGCCCGTCGACCTCGAAGACGCAGCCCGCGTCGAGGGCGACCCAGAGCTCGTCGCGGTGCTCGTGGCGCTGCAGGCTGAGCGTCTGGCCGGGCGCGACATCAATGATCTTCACGGTCGACGTCTCGTTGAGCGTGAACCGTTCGAAGCCGCCCCACGGACGCTCGTCCCGGATCACCGCGGCCAGCCTGTCGATCTCCTGCATCGTCCCTCCCGCTTCGCAAGCCGACGAACCCGAAACGTCCGGGCCAAGAGGGCAAGCTATCAGGTGATCAAAATCCCGCCGTCCACGGGAAGCGTCACACCGGTGATGTACGACGAGGCGTCACTCGCCAGAAAGACGGCTGCCGCCACGAGCTCGGCGGGGTCGCCGGCCCGGCCCATCGGCACCCGCCGCTCCAGCAGCTCCTCCAGGTAGCCCGGTTTGTACTGGGATGTCATCTCGGACTCGAAGAAACCGGGCTCCAGGCAGTTGACCCGGATCCCGCGCCGTCCCGTCCACTGCTGGGCCAGGTCGCGGGTCAGCCCGATCACCGCGGCCTTCGACGCGCTGTAGGCAGCCTGGGGCAGCCCCGCCGTCGTCTCACCGAGGATGCTGCCGATGTTGACGATCGACGATCCGGGCCGCATCACCCGCGCGCACGCCTGGGCCATCCAGTAGGTGCCGAGCAGGTTGATGTCGATCACCTGCCGGAACTCCTCCGGTGTCTCCCGCAGGGCGGGCACCGCGGTGCCCACGCCGGCGTTGTTGATCAGCACGTCGACCGCGCCCAGCTCGGCGACCGCCGCCGCCACGAGCGCGTCGCAGTCTTCGACCCGCGTCACGTCGGTGCGCACGGCCAGGCACCGGCGACCGGCTTCCTCCACCAGCCGCCGCGTGTCCGCGAGCCGGTCGAGGCGCCGGGCGCCGATCACCACGTCGGCGCCGGCCTCGGCCAGCCCCCGGGCGAAGGCCACGCCCAGCCCGGAGGACGCCCCGGTGATGACGGCCACCTTGCCCTCAAGGCTGAAGCTGCGCAGCATTTTAGAGTCCGTACTCCTTCACGATGCGCTCGTGGCGCTCGACCTCGACATCGACCTCGCGGGCCAGGTCGAGCCAGGCCAGCGGGTGCGACCAGCGCTCGGTCGCGTCGTCGAGCAGGGCGTCGACCTCGACCGCCGACACGTTGGGCGGCACCGCGACCCAGCCGAACACGCCCGGCAGCGGATCGCCGCCGGTCGGGTGGGTGACCGTGTAGTTTTCGTCGCTGTAGACCCACATCGGCCAGCCGCGCTCGGCCATGACCTCGGTGAACTCCGCCCAGTCGGCCTCGCTCGGCGCGGCGCCGTCGAAGAAGTAGCTGGTGTAGCCGCCGGGCCGCAGGATGCGCACCGCGGCGAAGGGCGGCACGAAGTTCTGCTGCTCCTCGGGGTCCTCGGGGAGCGGCTCCAGCAGCTGCGGGTCGAACACGACCAGGTCGCCGGCGTTGTAGTCCATGCCGCGCGGCTGCGGCAGCGCCAGCCTGGCGGTGGCGGGGCCGGTGCGGATGGACAGCACCTGGCGCTGGCCGCCGTCGGGCGCGGGCAGGATGACCCTGATGAGGCCCATCTCCTCCTCGATCGGGCCCTCGGCCGACTTGACCGGCATGCCGATCTTGGCCGCGCCCTTGCGCACGGTGTCCCAGTCTTCGGCCGAGGTGGCCATGACGATCATGCGCCAGACGTCCTCCTCGGTCAGCTCGTCGAGGACCTCGCGCAGCACGTCGGCGCCCCTGGCGTTCTGGTCGAGCTGCTGGGCGGCGGAGGCGACCAGGCGGCGGGCCTCGATGCCGGCCCCGGCGGCGACGGCGTGCTCGGCGGCGTCCAGTGCCTCGGCCCAGCGCTCGCGGGCGCTGTGCAGCCGGGCCAGCGCCAGGTGCTGCTGGTCGTGCGCGAGCATCGCGGCCATCTGCTCCAGCCGCTCGTCCTGCCTCGCCTCGGTGAGCAGCGTGGTCAGGTAGCCGATGTCCTCGGGGTCGGCGGTGGCGATGTCGCCGGAGTCGACCAGCAGCTTCCAGTAGATGTCGGCGCCCGTGGCCGGGTAGCCCAGGAAGCCGAGCGTGGTGGTGTGCCGGCGGGTCGTCTCGAGATCCTGGCCGGAGAGCGGGGCGAGCCAGCCGACCCAGCGCTCGGGGTCGGCGTTGTAGCCGTCGGCGGCGTCGAAGTAGGCGACCCGCTCGTCGAGCGGACCGGGCGCCTCCGGCTCGGCGGTCGCGTCAGCGGCGGCGCGCAGCGCGGCGATGCGCTCGGCCAGGCCCGCGCTCTCGCGCAGCTCGGCGGTGCCCGACTCGGCCAGATCGGCCAGCAGCCGGGCCTGCCAGGCGCCCTGCCTGGCCAGCGCCAGGTGGCCGGCGATCAGCGAGAGCTCGACCCGGGCGCGGTAGCCGCCCATCATGCCGAAGTAGTCGATCCACTGGCGCAGCACCCGGCCGAGCTGCCAGGTGTTGGTGATCTGGGTGGAGCCGGCCAGCTTGCCGACCGCCTCGGACCACTCGACCCAGGAGCGCGGGTGCTCGCCGACCACGTCGAGGTCGGGCAGCGCGTCGACGGCCTCGGCGATGCGGCCGAGCGTGGCCAGGATCAACGCGCGGCGCACGCCGTCGCGGCGGGGCTTGGCCACCGGGTCGTCGGCCTGGAAGTCGGTCGCCGCCTGCAGCGCGGCGAGCGCGTCCTCGGCGCGGCCGGCGGCGAGCAGCGCGCGGGCGCTCTCGGCGCCGAGCTCCCAGCTGGCCTGGCGGTCGGCGGCGCGCAGCCGCTCTACGGCGGCCTCGGCGTAGCCGACGGCCTCGGTGGCCCTGCCCGCGTCGACGAGCGCGGCCACGTACTGCGTGACCAGACCGGTGTAGGCGGGGTCGGCCGGCTGGAGTCCCTCGATGACCGCGCCGAGCGTCTCCATCCGCTCGGTGGCGTAGCCGGGGCCGTCAGCGTTGGCCCACGCCATCGCGAGCGCCTCGACGGCCGCCGGAGCGGACGGGCAGTCGCGCACCCCTTCGCGCTGGGCGAAGGCCAGCAACTGCTCCGCGTCGCCGATCGCGACCGCGCCCTGAGCACGGTCGCCGACCCGGCCGAGCAGATGCCAGTAGCGGGCGTAGAACTCCAGCCAGGGCAGCTCCAGCGCCTCCGCCTGCTGGGCGATGGCCGGGGCCATCACGTCGAGCTGCGGGAAACGGCCCTCGTAGGCCTGTGCGGGCAGGTCTCCCAGCGCCATGGCGAGCCCCACGTTGCCCGCTTCGGAAAGCTGCTGCTGGGTTTCGCCGACCCAGGCCCAGATGTCCACGTCCATGGCAGGTCAGTCTGCCAGGTCAATGCGCGTGCCCCAAACGCAGAAGCTCGATGAGCTCGTCCGATTCGGTGTCGTTGAGAACCGAAAATACCGATGCCATCAGGTCATCTGTGGCCTCCTCCACCGCCGCCCGGCGAGCGACCGTGTCCGGCCCCGGCGTCGGATAGGGCTCGGGCCACTGGAAGAACCTCGCGAGGTCGACGCCTGTCACCTGCCCGAACGGCGTGGCGTCGTGCCCGGTGGCGAGCGCGGCCTCCAGCGGGCCGAGCCCCGCCCCGATCACCAGGTTGGCGTGCAGGCCGCCGCGCAACTCCCGCACGACGTGCATCAGCTGCGTGGCGCGGGCGGGCGGATCTTCGGGCAGCGGCACCGCCCGCCAACCGGCGGCCAGCGGCGCCCCGATCATCGAAGCCCGCCGGACGACCGGTTCGAGTAGCTCGGCGAGCCTGGCGCAGCCGTCGAAGTGGCCGAGCCTGCGTCGTCCCCAGGCGTGGCAGACCTCGGTGTAGAGCTCGACCGCCTTGTCCACGGGGAGCTTGCGGCCGCCGTTCCAGCTCTCCTCGACATGGCCGGGAGGGAAGAACACCGCGACCGCGGCGACCACGCCGGCGTCGCACTCGCCTAGCACTCCGCACCGGCCGCGGAAGTAGAACTCGCGCGCGCCGAGGCCGTACTCCTCGCAGACCGCCTTGGCCTCCCTGGAGATCATGAAGCCGCCGCCGTACTGGCCTATGGGCGCCTTCACACTCTTCGCCGTGGTGCGCGGGTCCGCCATGTCCACCCCTTCGGTTCAAAAAGTGGACTCAGCATCCCTCAGGAGAACATCATTCTGCAAGCGTCAGGTTTCCGGCCGCGACGAGCACCGCGGGGCCGGACAGATAGCTGGTCTCGGCCTCCAGCGTGACCGTGAGCGTGCCGCCGGGCACCTCCACCGCCCAGGTGCCGGTGGTCTCGCCGCTCAGCCCCGCCGCGGCGACGGCCGTGGCGACCGCGCCGGTGCCGCACGAGCGCGTCTCGCCGACGCCCCGCTCGAAGACCCGCATGACCACGCGCGCCTCGCCCACGGGGTTGAACAGCTCGATGTTGACGCCGCTCGGGAAGACGCCCGGGTCGAACGCGGGCTGGTGGCCGAGGTCGAGCTGGACGACCGGGTCGCCGATGGGACAGGCCAGGTGGGGGTTGCCCAGGTCGACGTGCACGCCTTCGTACTCGTGACCGCCGACGCCCGCGACGCTCCGGCCGCGTACGACGGGCTTGCCCATCTCGACCGAGACGTCGCCGTCGGCGCCGAGCCGTACCCTCCGGACGCCGCCCCTGGTGGCCAGGGCGAACTCGCCCGGCTCGGCCAGGCCGGCCTCGACGAGGTAGCGGGCGAAGACCCGCGCGCCGTTGCCGCACATCTCGGCCATGCTGCCGTCGGCGTTGCGGTAGTCCATGAACCACTCGGCCTGGCCGGCCTGGTCGGAGACCTCGGGGCTGAGCTTGGTCCGCATCACGCGCAGCACGCCGTCGGCGCCGAGGCCGGCCCTCCTGTCGCAGATCGCGGCGACGAGCGCGGGATGCAGGTCCAGCTCGCCGTCGGGGTCGGGAAGGATGACGAAGTCGTTCTCGGTGCCGTGGCCCTTGAGGAAGCGCATATCCGAATTTTATGCCGAGTCTGGCCGGGCGATCTGCGCCAGGGATCGTTCGAGCAGGTCGGGAGCGTCATAAGGCAGCCAGCGCACCCGGGGGTCACGCCGGAACCACGACTCCTGGCGCCGGGCGAAGCGCCGGGTGGCCCTGATCGTCTCCTCCAGGGCCTCCTCCTCGGTCCACTCCCCTTCCAGGAACCTCAGCACCTGCGCGTAGCCGAGGGCGCGGCCGGCCGTACGGCCCTCCGCGAGGCCCCGCCCGAGCAGCCCCCGCACCTCCTCGACCAGCCCCGCCGCCCACATGCGCCGGACACGGACCGCGATCCGCTCGTCGAGCTCGGGCCTCGGCACCAGCAGCCCGATCTGCACGCTGGGGCAGACCGCCTGGTAGGACGGCATGGTGGCCGAGAACGGCCGGCCGGAGTGTTCGATCACCTCCAGCGCGCGGACGATGCGGCGGCCGTTGCTCGGCAGGATCGCGGCGGCCGCGGCCGGGTCCTGTCGCGTGAGCCGTTCGTGCATCGGCGCGGGACCGGTCTCGGCCAGCTCGGCCTCCAGCCTGGCTCTGATCTCCGGATCGGTGCCCGGGAAGCGCAGGTCGTCGATCGCGGCCCGGACGTACAGGCCGCTGCCGCCGACGAGCACGGGCACCGGCAGCGACTCGATGAGCGGCCGGACCAGCTTCTGGTATTCGGCCACGCTGGCCGTGACCGTGACGTCCCAGACGTCCAGGAGATGGTGCGGGACGCCTCGCTGTTCGGCGAGGGAGAGTTTGGCGGTGCCGATGTCCATTCCTTGGTAAAGCTGCATGGAGTCGGCGTTGACGCACTCACCTCCCAGCCGGAGCGCGATGTCCACGGCGAGGTCGGACTTTCCGGCCGCGGTGGGACCCACGACGGCGATGACTGGCTGCTGGCGCACACCGGTAAGTGTGTCAAGAGTCGGGGTAGGGGGTGACAGACGGCGCCCTGGCGCCGGCCAGGGCCGACTGATCGGGGGGTCAGATGTCGATTCTGGACAAGGTCAAGGAGATGCTCGGCGGCCTGCAGGAGAAGGCGCAGCACATCCCCAAGCAGAGCAGGCAGGAGAAGCCGGGCGACATGCCCGGCGAGCCTCGCGCACACGGTGAGGAGACCGCCGGCGGCGGCCAGACAGGGCCGGCCGCCCAGGACAAGACCGGCGACGAGGAGGTCTGACCGGTCAGAGGTCGAGGAGCGTTGGCTGCAGGTAGCCCTCGTGGGTGAGCAGCCAGCGCTTCGTCTCGACGCCCTCGCCGCCGCTGAAACCGCCGAGGCCGGTGCCCGCCACGACCCGGTGACACGGCACCACGATCGGGATCGGGTTGGCGCCCATGATCGAGCCGATGCCGCGGGCCGGCACCCGGGACCCGCTGAGGCCGGCCAGCTCGCCGTAGGTCACGGCCGTGCCGTACGGGACGCGGTGCAGCGCCGTGAGCACCTGCCGCCGCGACCCCGACGTCAGCCGCCAGTCGACGGGCGTCTCGAACACCCGCAGCTCACCGGCGAAGTAGGCGTCGAGCTCGGCGACCGCCGAGGCGGCACGGGCAGGGTCGTGCACCTCGGGCAGCCCGAGACGTTCGCTCAGGCGCGCCCGCGACCCCCATCCCGACGCGACCAGGCCGTCCTCGGTGACGGCCAGCACGAACCGCCCCACCGGTGTCGCCAGCTCGGCGAACACGACCGTGGCCATCATGTCCTCAGGTGAACTCGTCGTACGTGGCATTCCGGTCGTATCGTACGCCCGCCATCTGACGACATCCGTCCCGAACGTCTAGCATCGCGCTCGTGTCATCTCGCGAACTCGTGGTGCTCGGCACGGCCGGCGCGGTCCCGACCCGGCACCGCAACCACAACGGCTACCTACTGCGCTGGGACGGCCAGGGGTTCCTGTTCGATCCCGGCGAGGGCACCCAGCGCCAGATGGCACACGCCGGGGTCAGCGCCACCGACGTGCACTGGCTGTGCGTGACCCACTTCCACGGCGACCACTGTCTCGGCGTGCCCGGCGTCGTCCAGCGCATCGCCCGCGACAAGGTGCGCCACCCCGTCCAGGCCGTCTTCCCGGCCTCCGGCGAGAGCTACTGGCGCAACCTGCGCCACGCCGCCGCCTTCGCCGACACCGACGTCATCACCGAGCACCCCGTGACCGGCGACCATGCCGCCATCGGCCCCCTCACCGCCCGCCGTCTGTCACATCCCGTCGAGTCCTACGGCTACCGCCTCCAGGAGCCCGCCGGCCGCCGCATACTGCCCGACCGGCTCGCCGCCCTCGGCATCCGCGGCCCGGAGGTGGGCGAGTTGCAGCGCGGCGGCTCCGTCCGGGGCGTCACCCTCGCCCAGTGCAGCGTCCCCCGGCCCGGTCAGAGCGCCGCCTTCATCATGGACACCCGCCTCTGCGACGCCGTCTTCGAGCTCGCCGCCGGCACCGACCTTCTCATCATCGAGTCGACCTTCCTGTCCGGTGAGGCCGCCTTCGCCAAGGAGTACGGCCACCTCACCGCTCACCAGGCCGGCCTGGTCGCCGCCGAGGCCCGTACCCGTCACCTGGTCCTCACCCACTTCTCCGAACGCTACGGCTTCGCCGACGAACCCGCCTTCCTCGACGAGGTCCGCCAGAGCTACGACGGCCCGGTCACCCTCGCCCGCGATCTGATGACCGTCCCCGTCCCCAAACGCCGGCGCCACCTCACCGTCCCGTAGCGCTACCGCCCCTCGGTCAGCACGTGGAGCAGGGCGGCGATGCTGGTGCCGCTGACCAGGTCGCGCCGGTCGATCAGCCGGCGGACGTCCGCGAGCGGCACCCACTCGACCCGTTCGGCCTCCCACGGGTCGCTGGGCGGCCCGAGGTGGGTGGCGCCGTCGGCACGGAAGATGTGGTGGGCCGCGTCGGAGATGCCGTTGGACGGCTGCGCGTACAGGAGCGGGCGCAACGGGCCCGGCCGCCAGCCCGTCTCCTCCTCCACCTCCCGAGCGGCGGCGGCGCGCGGCTCCTCTCCCTCCTCCACCTTGCCGATGGGGATCTCCCACCCCCACGAGTCGGTGATGAAGCGGTGCCGCCAGAGCAGCAGCACGCGGTGCCGGTCGTCGACGACCACGGCCCCGGCCGCCGGCGCGGTCCGGATCAGCCGGTGGTCGAGCCGCCCGCCGTCGGGCAGCTCGACATCCGCCACCCGGACGTCCAGCCAACGGTCGGTATAGAGGGACTTTTCGGAGTGGACCTGCCAGCGCATGCCGAACTCTCCCATCTCGGCCCCCGACCTCGCCACCACGCTACAAGGGCGACGCCCCGGCGGCCGTCACGAACGTGGGTCAGCGCCAGAGGCCGACGAAGTAGCCGACGCCGTAGGGGGCGAGGTCGGCCAGCAGCTGCCCCTTGACGTCACCCGGGCCGGCCGCCCCCGCCAGCACCTGGAGCGCGGCCCGCCCGGCCACCCACAGCCGGTCGGCCTTCGCGGGATCGAGGTGGGCGAGCGCGGACACGTCGGCGTCGGCGATGGCGCGGGCGATCACCTCGTTGTACGGCTGCGCCGCCGGATCGTGGTGGCCCGGCGCCTGCTCGGTCAGGCGGGCGGAGCCGTCGGCCATGACCAGCAGCGCGACCCGGCCGTCCCTGACGAGATCCGCGCCCAGTGCCAGGCAGTCGCCGGGGGCGGCGTCGAAGGCCACCGCCTGGAAGGCGGCCACGTCGTGGTCCTCCAGCAGCCAGCGGCCGATGGTGAGCGACAGCGGCAGCACCGGGTCGCCGTGGCCCACGGTGACGTCGGCGCCCCAGGGCCGCAGCGTGCCTGCGGCTCCGCCGTCGTAGCGGCTGGTGGTGTCGGCGCCGCCCACCACGACGAGCAGGTCGGGGTCGGCGGCGAGGAGCCCGGTGATCGCGGCGTGGCAGGCCGAACGCAGCTCGTCCAGCTCGGGCGCGGCGGCGCCGGCCAGCTCGGGCACGATCAACGGCGGGTGCGGGCAGACGGCCGCGGCGGCAAGCACAACGCCAGGGTATGCCTACGCGTAGGGGTCGCGGCCCTCGGCGACCGCCTGGAACAGAGCGCGGGCGTGGGCGTGCGCGGCCGCGTGCAGGCCGTGGCCGAAGCTGACCCTCGCCACCCTCAGCTCGGCCAGCCGGGCGAGTGAGGGTGTCCCGGGCCGGAACAGCACGTTGACCGGGCCCTCGACCTCGGCGACCAGCCTTTCGATCTCCTTCTCGTCAGCGAGGCCGATCGGGTAGACGCAGTCGGCGCCCGCCTCCAAGTAGCGCCGCGCCCGCGCGACGGCGACCTCACGGGCGCGCTCGCCCCGAAGGTACGTGTCCACCCTGGCGTTGATCACCAGGCCCGGCCCGGCGGCGGCGCGTACGGCGGCCAGGAACGCGGCCTGTTCCTCGACGTCGACCAGAGCACCGGTGGCCTGGTCGGTGTCCTCCAGGTTGCAGCCCACGGCTCCCGTGGCGATCAGCCGCTCGGCCAGCTCGGCGGGCGGCAGCCGGTAACCACGCTCCACGTCGGCGGTGACGGGCGCGGCGACGGCACGGGCGATGCGGGCGATCGCGGCCATCATCTCCGCGACCGGCGTCGCCTCGCCGTCGTCGTAGCCGAGCACCTCGGCGACCGCGGCGCTCCCGGTGGCGACCACCGGGAAACCCGCCTCCACGACGGCGCGGGCGGAGGCCGCGTCCCAGACGTTCGGCAGGATCAGCGGCCTTCCCGGCACATGGAGTTCGCGCAGCGCAGCGGCTCTGTCAGTGGTCATACCGGGACCCTACGCACGAAGTGGCCTTCGCCGTAGATCCAGTACGGGCTGAAAGTAGTGAGCCACTTGACCAGGCGTCCGGCCCATACGGAGGGCGGCCCCGCGTCGGCGGACCGGCCGCCGCATGGCCTTCTTACCTGGTCTCAGCGAACCGGCCGCCGCGGCCGTCAGCAGCCGCTCTTGGCGCACTCGCCGCTGACCAGGCCCGCCGGACCGTCGGCCGGGTTGTCGGCCGGATCATCCTCGACCGGGGCACTGGGCGGTGACGTGGGCTTCTTGCCGGTGCCGACGTTGGTCGAGCGCTTGGCGTCGGTGCCCGCCGAGCCCCGGTCAACCGGCTCGTCGGCCGGCTCGTCGACCGGGCCCGCGTCGGGGCGGGTGCCCGTGTCGGCACCTGTGTCAGTGTCGGCGTCGGAGGCGGTGCCGTCCTGCGGGACGTCGGTGGTGGCATCACCGGTGGCGCCGTCGTCCGTCTCCTGGACCTCCTCCGGGGCATCCCCGGTGGACGGGGGCTGAACGGACTGGCCGACCTGGGCGGGGGTGTTGCCGGCCAGCGCGTAGCCGACACCGCCGGCGGCGAGGACGGCCACGAGTGCCGAGGCGGCGAGGACGAGGGGCTTGCGTTTGCGGGGGGAGCCGGGCGCGTCGCCCGGCCCGGTGAGGATCTCCTGGCGATCCGGCTCGGTCGGATCCTGCATGGGTGACAACTCCCTGCGGTCGTATCGGGAAAGCTCTCCGGCTTCCGCGGGTGTTGGACCACACTAGCCGCAGCAGTGGAATGCTCGCGCACCCATCACAAAGGAATCACGACTTGTCCTCCCTTAGATCCATTCGCCCAGGTAGCCGGGGGCGCCTGGCACCCGTGGCGGGCGTGGCCGGAGTACTCGCCATCGCCGGTCTCGGCATATTCCTCGCGTTCACCGGCACCTCCAGGCCGGCCTCGAAAAAGGCGCCGATAAACGATCAGGAAGCCGTGCTTTCCGGCGCGTCGAGCATTCCCTCACCGACACCGCAGGCGCGATATCCGGCCCCGTCGCCCACCGTCCCGGGTCCCGGCGAGCACACAGGAGCGGCCGGGCAGGCGAATCGTCCCGCCGAGGTCCGCACGGTCTCGTCCGGCGGTCACCCGGCTCCGGTCACCCGCTGGCTCGAGGTCCTCCCCCCGCCCGGGGCCACCGCCGCCGGGGCCCTGCCGGCGGAGGCCGCTATGGACGCGACCGTCCCGCCGGCTCGCGACGGCGAGGCGACATCGGCGACCTCGGAGCGGGGTCCTGCCGGGTCGCCCGCACCCGGTCCCACGCAACCCCGCGCCGCCGCCACCCAGCCGGCCCCCAAGGTCACCACGGTCACCACGGTCACCACGGTCACCACGCTGCCGGCGCTTCCCAGCGTGACTCCGCCCGTGCGTCCGGCCGCCACCCAGCCGCCCGGCACGGCCAGGCGCACACCGCCACCGGAGCCGCCCGCGCCACGGATACGGGGCGCGGACCCGTGCGCCACCTTCGACGACTTCCGCCGGCCGTACTGCGATCAGTTGCTCGACGGCCTCCACCGCTGACCCCTGCGGCTCAACGCGCACGTCACGAACTCCATGAGCCGCGAACTCCCAAGCGCCACGTACAACTCAGGAGGCGGCGAACCTCTCAAGCGCCGCGCACGCGCACGGGCTCAGTGGGCGGCGCAGCCGCCCGACGCCGGCACGGGCTCAGTGGGCGGCGCAGCCGCCCGACGCCGGCACGGGCTCGGGACGGCCGATGGACGGCATCCCCAGGAGCACGCCGGAGCCCTTGGCCGGAGCGCCCTGGCGGATCTCCCAGGCGTCGCCGGCCCTGGTGCGGCGCACCTCCCGGACGGCGCCGTCGGCCACCAGGTGGTGCGGCGCCGCGTAGGTGACCTCGACCGTCACCATGTCACCGGGCCGCGGCGTCACGTCGCCGACGGCGAAGTGCACGAGCCGGTTGTCGGGCGCCCGGCCCGAGAGCCGCCGGGTGGCGTCGTCCTTGCGCCCCTCGCCCTCGGCGACGAGCACCTCCAGGGTGCGCCCCACCTGCTTCTTGTTCTCCTCCCAGGAGATCTCCTCCTGGAGGGCGACCAGGCGTTCGTAGCGCTCCTGGACGACCTGCTTGGGGATCTGGTCGTCCATCGTGGCCGCGGGGGTGCCGGGACGGATGGAGTACTGGAAGGTGAAGGCGTTGGCGAAGCGGCTCTGCCGTACGACGTCGAGGGTGGCCTGGAAGTCGTCCTCGGTCTCGCCGGGGAAGCCGACGATGATGTCGGTGGAGATGGCCGCGTCGGGCATGGCCGCGCGGACCCGCTCGATGAGGCCGAGGTAGCGCTCGGCCCGGTAGGAGCGGCGCATGGCCTTGAGCACGCGGTCGGAGCCCGACTGCAGCGGCATGTGGAGCTGGTGCATGACGTTGGGCGTCTCGGCCATGGCGGCGATCACGTCGTCGGTGAACGCGGCCGGATGCGGTGAGGTGAAACGGACCCGCTCCAGCCCCTCGACCGAGCCGCAGGCGCGCAGCAGCTTGCCGAACGCCAGCCGGTCGCCGAACTCGACGCCGTAGGTGTTGACGTTCTGGCCGAGCAGGGTGACCTCCAGCACCCCCTGGTCGACCAGGGTGCGGACCTCGGCGAGAACGTCGCCGGGCCGCCGGTCCTTCTCCTTGCCGCGCAGCGACGGCACGATGCAGAAGGTGCAGGTGTTGTTGCAGCCGACCGAGATGGCCACCCAGGCGGCGTAGGGCGACTCGCGCTTGGTGGGCAGCGTCGAGGGGAAGACCTCGAGCGACTCCTTCAGCTCGACCTGCGCCTCGCCCTCGACGCGGGCCCGCTCCAGCAGCACCGGCAGCGAGCCGATGTTGTGGGTGCCGAAGACCACGTCGACCCAGGGCGCCTTGCGGACGATCTCTCCCTGGTCCTTCTGCGCCAGGCAGCCTCCCACCGCGATCTGCATGCGGGGGTTGCTCATCTTCGCGGGCCGGAGATGGCCGAGGTTGCCGTAGAGGCGGTTGTCGGCGTTCTCGCGCACCGCGCAGGTGTTGAAGACGACCACGTCGGCGCTCTCGCCGTCGGCCGCGCGGACGTAACCGGCGTCCTCCAGCAGTCCTGACAGGCGCTCGGAATCGTGGACGTTCATCTGGCACCCGTATGTGCGCACTTCGTAGGTGCGGGCGCTCTCCTGGGTCACAGTCATGGCATGTCCAAGGGTAGTCGCTGTCCGTCCTGCGCCAGCCGCTACGATACAAAACAGCAGCTCGGTGGCATGATGTGATCGGATCGGTACCGCTCGGTTAGTGACCAGCGTCCTAAGGCCCCCTAGGTTTTGACCATGACGGAGAACGGGGACGTCACTCCACTGGTCCAGTTGGAGAACGTCAACAAGCACTTCGGGGCCCTCCACGTTCTGAAGGACATCAACCTGACGGTCTCCCGTGGCGAGGTCCTTGTCGTCATCGGTCCTTCGGGCGGTGGCAAGTCCACACTGTGCCGGGCGATCAACCGGTTGGAGACCATCGACGGCGGCACGATCACCTTCGACGGCGAGGTCCTGCCGGAGGAGGGCAAGGCGCTGGCCAGGCTGCGTTCCGACGTCGGCATGGTGTTCCAGTCGTTCAACCTCTTCGCGCACAAGACCATCCGCGAGAACGTCACGCTGGGGCCGCTCAAGGTGCGCCGAGTCGCCAAGAGGTCGGCCGACGAGCGGGCCATGGAGCTGCTCGAACGAGTCGGCATCGCGGCGCAGGCCGACAAATACCCTGCCCAGCTCTCCGGCGGCCAGCAGCAGCGGGTCGCGATCGCCAGAGCGCTGGCCATGGATCCCAAGATGATCCTGTTCGACGAGCCGACCTCCGCGCTGGACCCCGAGATGGTGCAGGAGGTGCTCGACGTCATGGTCGGGCTGGCCCGTGACGGGATGACCATGATGGTCGTCACCCACGAGATGGGGTTCGCCCGCCGGGCGGCCAACCGGGTGGTCTTCATGGCCGAGGGACAGATCGTGGAGGAGAACACCCCCGACGAGTTTTTCACCAACGCGCAGACCGACCGAGCGCGTGACTTCCTCTCGAAGATCCTCACGCACTGACTATTGAGGTAGGTACACATGCACATGCGTCGAATGGGAGCCGCGCTCTCCATCGCGGCCCTGGTCGCCGGCCTGGCCGCCTGCGGCGGCGGTGACGAGAGTTACTCCACCGTGGTCGACAAGGTCCAAGGGGCCGGCAAAATCGTGGTCGGCACCAAGTGGGACCAGCCGAGCCTCGGCCTGAAGAAGGGCGCCGAGCCTGAGGGCTTCGACGTCGACGTGGCCAAGGCCCTGGTCAAGGAGCTGGCCGGCGGCAAGGACGTGGAGATCGAGTGGAAGGAGTCGGCCTCGTCCAACCGCGAGCCGTTCCTGGCCAACGGCACGGTCGACATGGTCGTCGCCACCTACTCCATCACCGAGGAGCGCAAGGGCAAGGTCACCTTCGGCGGGCCGTACGTCATCGCCCACCAGGACGTGATGACCCGCAAGGACGACACGTCGATCAACACCCCGCAGGACCTCAAGGGGAAGAAGATCTGCAAGGCGGCCGGCTCCAACTCCTACAAGCGGATCACCGACCCGCCGCCGGACGGTGAGCTCGACCTCGACGCCACCACGGTCGACGCCGCCAACTACTCCGAGTGTGTGCAGAAGCTGGGCGGCAGCAACCTCGACGCCGTCACCACCGACGACCTGATCCTGGCGGGCTTCGCCAAGCAGGCCGGAGGCAACTTCAAGGTCCTGGGCCAGGGCTTCACCGACGAGAAGTACGGCATCGGCCTGAAGAAGGGCGACACCAAGACCTGTGAGGCCGTCAACACCGCGGTGAAGAAGCTGTGGGACGACGGCACCATGAAGCAGCTGCTGGACAAGTGGTTCGGCGGCATCGAAGGACTGAAGGTGTCGGAGGCCGCTCCGCCGGCTGAGGGATGCGCCTAGTCACACCAGAGGCGGCGGTCGGTGACCCGGCCGCCGCCCTTCTATGCGGTGGAGCACGATGGACGAACTGATCAAGTACGCCCCCGCCCTCGCGGAGGGGTTCCTGGAGAACGTCAAGCTCTCCCTCGTGGCCGGGGTCGTCTCAATCCTCCTCGGCACGATCCTGGTGTCGATGCGCGTCTCACCGACGCCGGTGCTGCGCGCGGCGGGCACCATCTACGTCAACGTGGTGCGCAACACCCCGCTGACCCTGGTCCTGGCCTTCTCCGCGCTCGGCCTGAGCGACCAGCTCGGCCTCGTCTTCTCCGACGTGCCGAGGACCAACTCGTTCTGGATCGTCGCGCTGGGCCTGGCGGTCTACACCTCGGCCTTCGTGTGCGAGGCGTTGCGCGCAGGCATCAACACGGTGCCGCTGGGGCAGGCCGAGGCGGCCCGGGCGATCGGGCTGACCTTCTTCCAGTCACTGACGCTGATCATCCTGCCGCAGGCGTTCCGCGCGGTCGTCGCGCCGCTCGGCAGCGTGATGATCGCGATGATCAAGAACACCACGGTCGCCACCGCCGGCGGCTACCTCGCCGACGCCGCGGCCGTGATGAAGGAGACGTTCGACACCACCGGGGCCTCGATCCCGATCTTCATCGGACTCGTCGTGGCCTTCATGGTCCTCACCCTGCCGATCGGCTACTACACCGGCTGGCTGGCCCGACGCCTGGCGGTGGTCCGATGAGCACCTCTGTCCTGTTCGACACTCCCGGGCCGCGCACCAGGGTGCGCAACCATCTCCTCACGGTGATCAGCATCGTGGCGGTCGGCGCCGCCCTCTACGGCGTCTACCGAGGCTTCGACGCCAAGGGCCAGTTCGAGGCCAAGATCTGGCAGCCGTTCCTGGAGGCCGAGACGTGGGAGTTCTACATCATCCCCGGCCTCATCGGCACGCTGAAGGCCGCCGCGGTGGCCGCGGTGCTCGCCCTGGCCTTCGGCGCGATCTTCGGCCTGGCCAGGATGTCCGACCACGCCTGGATCCGGGTCCCTGCGGGCCTGGTGGTGGAGGTCTTCCGGGCCATCCCCTTGCTACTGCTGATCTTCTTCATCTTCTACCTCGCCCCGACCCTGTTCGGCGGCGGCGACTACGCCTTCGCCGCGGTGGTGCTCGGCCTGACGCTCTACAACGGGTCAGTTCTGGCCGAGGTGGTCAGGGCGGGCGTCAACGCCGTCGCCAAGGGCCAGTCCGAGGCGGCCTACGCGGTGGGCATGCGCAAGAACCAGGTGATGCGACTGGTGCTGCTGCCGCAGGCGGTCACGGCGATGATGCCGGCGATCATCAGTCAGCTCGTGGTCCTGCTCAAGGACACCGCGCTCGGCTACATCATCGCCTACGTCGACCTGCTCAACACCGGCTTCAAGATCCTGCCTGCCGTCTTCTTCGGCTCGCTGATCCCGGCGGCCATCGTCATCGGCATCATCTACGTGACGCTCAACCTGGCCCTGAGCTATCTGGCGACCCGGCTGGAGCGGCGCAGCCGCCGCAGCCGCAAGTCCGCGGCAACACCGATCGCACCGCCGGGGGCGGTCGGGCTGGACCGTACGGCCTCCGGAGGCGTATCCGGGCTCGACTGACGTCTCGGAGTGGTCACCCGAGTAGGGTGACCACTCCGCGCGCCCGCCGATCTTCCGGCGGGATTCAGCGGCCATGCCCATCTGGCCGTCCCCCATCTCCACCACCGGCGTCGCCCGCTCCTGGCTCCGCCTGGGCCGGCGGTCTTCTGCCAGCGGCTTTTCAGCCGGCCCGGGGCGTCAACGGGCGAATTCGGTGGCGCGCGACTCGCGCACCACCGTGATGCGGATCTGGCCCGGGTAGGTCAGCTCCTCCTCGACCTGCTTGGCCACGTCGCGGGCGATGACCTGGGCCTGGATGTCGTCGATGGCGTCGGGCTTGACCATCACCCGGATCTCCCGGCCGGCCTGCATGGCGAAGACCTTCTCGACGCCCTCGTAGGACTGCGCGATCTCCTCCAGGCGTTCCAGCCGCTTGACGTACGCCTCCAGCGACTCGCGGCGAGCGCCCGGGCGGCTGCCGGAGATCGCGTCGGCCGCCTGGGTGAGCACCGCCTCGACGGTGCGGACCTCGACCTCGTTGTGGTGGGCCTCGATGGCGTGCACCACGTCCTCCTGCTCGCCGTAGCGGCGGGCGATCTCGGCGCCGATCAGCGCGTGGCTGCCCTCGACCTCGTGGGTGAGCGCCTTGCCGATGTCGTGCAGGAGGGCGCAGCGCTTCAGCAGCGTCTGGTCCATCTTGAGTTCGGCGGCCATGATGCCGGCGATGTGCGCGGACTCGATGAGGTGCTTGAGGACGTTCTGGCCGTAGGAGGTGCGATATCTGAGCTGGCCGAGCAGCAGGGTCAGCTCGGGGTGCATGTCGGTGATGCCGAGCTCGACCAGGGCGTCCTCGCCCGCCCGGGCGCACAGGTCCTGGACCTCGGCCCGGCTGCGTTCGTGGGCCTCCTCGATGCGCTGCGGGTGGATCCGGCCGTCGAGCACCAGCTTTTCCAGGGTGAGCCTGGCGGTCTCCCGGCGTACGGGGTCGAAGCAGGACAGCAGCACGGCCTCGGGAGTGTCGTCGATGATCAGATTGACGCCCGTGGTCGACTCGAACGCCCTGATGTTGCGGCCTTCCCGGCCGATGATGCGGCCCTTCATCTCGTCGCCCGGCAGGTGCAGCACGCTGACGACCGACTCGGCCGTCTGCTCCGCCGCCACCCGCTGCACGGCCAGGGTCACGATCTTGGTGGCGCGCTTCTCGCCCTCCTTGCGCGCCTCACCCTCGATCTCCCTGATGATCAGCGCGGCCTCGCGCTTGGCCTGGTTGGCGATCTCCCTGACCAGCTCGGCCTTGGCCTGCTCGCCCGTGAGCCCGGCCACCCGCTCCAGGATGACCCGCCGCTCCTCCTCGACCTTGAGCAGCTCGGAACGCCGGTCGGCCAGCTCGATCTCGGTCTCAGCCAGCTTGCGGTCACGTTCGGACTGCCGCCGGGCCTCCTCGTCCAGCCGCTGCTCGCGCTCGGCCAGCCGGGTCTCCCTGCGTTCGAGGTCGGACCTGAGCTCCTTGAGCTCGTTCTTGAGGATCCGGCTCTCCTGCTCGACCTCGCGCCGCATCTGCGCCGCGCTCTCGGCCGCGGCCTCCGACCTGCGCAGGATCTCCTCGGCGTCGGACTCGGCCTTGTCACGGATCTCCCCGGCCTCCGCACGCGCCTGTTCGAGCTCTTCGTGTACGGCCTGCAACTGCTCAGGACTGGGCTCGCCAAGCCGCGACAGGCCACCTGAGACGCCGCCCGAGGTGCGCCGGACCACGACGAGTAGCGCGGTGATCATTCCGAACGTGAGCAGGAGCACCGCCACCGAAAGCACCACGACAAGCGGCCCCATGTGCGCCCCGCCCTCCTCGCGTCCCCATCACCCATAACGCGGCCTCAAAACGGGAGGGGTCACGTACGCGGCGCGGAAAGCCCGATCGGCGGCATCACCACGACGGATATCAAGCCAAGACTGACCGGGCGTCGACTCCGATAGCCGACACCTCGCCTGTCTCGAACAACCAAGCTCGCTCGTCCGTTGTTCACCGGTATGGCAATCCGCACTGCGCGGAGTAACTCCTCACTGCCGTCGAGGTTATGCGTCGAACAGGTCACGAGCAAGCAAACGAGTTATCAAGCGTGTCTAACGGGCTGGCATCTCTCCATTTGGCAGCCATCTCCGTAAAAGCCCCGCACATCCGGGCTCCGCTCGGGCAGGTCGGCCAGCTTGAAGATCGTCGCCCGTCGCGACCACGGCGGGCACGGCGGTGAGTGCGGACGGTCGGTCAAGGGCGTCTCACCGTTCGCTAAGCGCGCAGCCGGAGCCCCCGCGGCGTCGGATGGAACCCGGCCTCCTCCAGGGCCGCGGCCAAGGGCGAGTCGACGATCGAGGCGCCGTCGGCCCGCTCGACGGTCAGCTTGCCCAGCGCGCCGTCGCGCACGGCCAGCGCCAGCGCGTCGACCGCGGGCCGCAGTCGTTCGTCGTCGGCGTACGACAGCAGCGTCTTGCCGCCCCGCTCCACGTAGAGCACCAGGAACCCGTCGACGAGCACCACCAGCGCCCCGGCCTTGCGACCCGGCCGGTGCCCCGCGTCGCCGGAACGGGCGGGCCACGGCAGGGCCGCGCCGTAGGGGTTGGCCGGGTCGGCGGCGGCGAGCACCACTGCCCTGCGCGCCGGGTCCCTGGATGCGCCTGACGCCCTGGATCCTCCGGGACCGAACGCGTCGACCGAACCCTCGCCGGCAGGCCCGACCGAGCCGGGCGCGATGCCCGGCGCCATCGCCCGCATCCGGTCGACCGCCCCCGGCAGCGCGAACTGGGCGCCACCGAGCCCCTCGACGAAGTAGCCGCGGCGGCACCGCCCGCTCTCCTCGTAGGCCCGCAGCACCTGGTAGACGGGCGTGAACCCGCCCGGCAGCCGTTCGGACGTCACCGCCCCCCGCGTCACCACGCCGTGCCGTTCGAGCAGCACCTCCGCCTGCGCCTGGGCCCGTTGGGTGGCGTCGGCCGCCGGGGACGGCAGCAGCCACCACCGCCCGCCCACGGTCGGCGGGCCGGTCCTGCTGGGCAGCACCGCCCGGCGGCGCCGCGTCGTGGCCGGACGGTGCGCGGGGCGGCCGGACCCGAGCGTGGCGCGCAGCGGCGCGAGCGTGTCTCCCGACACCTGCCCCGACCACACCAGGTCCCACAGAGCCGTGGCCAGTGCCGGGTCGTCGAGCGAGCCGAGCTGGTCGGACAGCGCCCGGAAGAACAGCGCCCCTCCCCCACCGAGCACGTCGAGCACCTGGGTGTGCAGCGGGGTCATGGTGATCTCGGCCGGCTCGGGCAGCAGCAGGGGCGCTGTGTCGGCGAAGAAGAGCGACACCCACCCGTCGCCGCCGGGCAGCGAGCCCTGGCCCACCCACATCACCTCCCCAGACGAGGTCAGCTCGTCGAGCAGCGCCGGATGGTAGCCGGGCACCCGCGAGGGCAGCACCAGCGTCTCCAGCGCCGACGCGGGCACCGCCGCCCCCTGGAGCTGCTCGACCGAGCGCACCAGCGCGTCCATCGCCCGCGCCGACCCGGCGGCGCCGGGCACCGGACGTGGCGCGCCGGACGAGCCGGTGATGCCGTGCCAGGCGGGAGCGAACAGCGCGAGCGTCTCGGGCGCGACCGGCTCGACCTCCTTGCGCAGCCTGGCCAGGGACCTGCGCCGCAGCATCCGCAGCACACCGGCGTCGCACCACTCCTCGCCCCGGCCACCCGGCCTGAACTCACCGTTGACCACCCGTCCTGAGGCGGCCAGCCGGTGCAGGGCGTCGCCCACCACGGCCACGCCGAGGCCGAACCTGACCGCCGCGGTGTCCGCGTGGAACGGCCCGCGGCTGCGGGCGTGGCGGGCGACGAGGTCGGCCAGCGGATCGGCCACCGGCTCCAGGAACACGTGCGGGACGCCGACCGGCAGCGGCACGCCCAGCGCGTCACGCAACCGCGCCGCGTCCTCGATCGCCGCCCACTGCTCCTCACCCGCGATCCGGACGCTGATCGCCCGGCGGGCGCGTACGAGCTCCTGGAGCCAGGCCGGATCACCCCCGCGCACGCTGACGTCGGGCGCGAGCAGCGGCCCGTGCGAGCGCAGCAGGTCGGCGAGGTCCTCGACGTCACGCAGCGGCCGGTCGAGCCTGGCCAGCTCACGCTCGGCCTCGGCGATGACGTCGGGATCGAGCAGCTCGCGCAGGTCGGCCTGGCCCAGCAGCTCGGCCAGCAGGGCGGTGTCGAGGGCCAGCGCCTGGGCCCGCCGCTCGGCCAGCGGCGCGTCACCTTCGTACATGAACGCGCCGATGTAGCGGAACAGCAACGACGCGGCGAACGGCGACGCCTGCGACGTCTCCACCTCCACCAGCCGCACCCGGCGCGCGGCGATGTCACGCATCAGCCGCACCAGCCCCGGCACGTCGAACACGTCCTGCAGGCACTCGCGCATCGTCTCCAGCACGATCGGGAACGAGGCGTAACGCGAGGCCACCCCCAGCAGGTGGGCCGCCCGCTGGCGCTGCTGCCACAGCGGGCTGCGCCTGCCCGGCGTGCGGCGCGGCAGCAGCAGGGCCCGCCCGGCGCACTCCCTGAACCGGGAGGCGAACATCGCCGACCCGCCCAGCTCCTCGGTGACGATCTGCTCGATCTCCTCGGCGTCGAACGCGGCCACGTCGGACGGCGGCTCGGCCAGGGTGTCGGGGATGCGCAGCACGATGCCGTCGTCGGAGTGGACGGCCTGGACGTCGACGCCGTAACGCTCGCGCAGCCGCCGGTTGATCGCCAGCGCCCACGGAGCGTGGACCCGCGCGCCGTAGGGCGAGTGGATGACCACCCGCCAGTCGCCCAGCTCGTCGTGGAACCGCTCGATCAGCAGGGTGCGGTCGTCGGGCACGTAGCCGGTGGCCTCGCGCTGCTCCGCCAGGTAGGAGAGCAGGTTGGCCGAGGCGAACTCGTCGAACCCGGCCGCCGTCAGCCGCTCGGTGGAGCCGTGCTCGGCCTGCTCGCGCAGGAACGAGCCGATCGCCCTGCCCAGCTCGGCTGGGCGGCCCTGGGCGTCGCCGTGCCAGAACGGCAGCTTGCCCGGCTGACCCGGCGCCGGGGAGACCAGCACCCGGTCGGCCGTGATGTCCTCGATCCGCCAGGACGTCGCGCCCAGCACGAACACGTCGCCGACCCGCGACTCGTAGACCATCTCCTCGTCGAGCTCGCCCACCCTGGAGGACTTCTCGCCCACCAGGAAGACACCGAACAGGCCGCGGTCGGGGATCGTGCCGCCATTGGTGACGGCCAGCCGCTGGGCGCCGGGCCGTCCTTGCAGGGTGCCGGTCACCCGGTCCCAGACGACGCGAGGGCGCAGCTCGGCGAACTCCTCGCTCGGGTAGCGCCCGGCCAGCATGTCGAGTGTGGCCTCGAGCGCGGTGCGCGGCAGCGTGGCGTAGGGGGCGGCCCGCTTGACCAGGGCCTCCAGCTCGTCGACCGTCCACTCGTCGAGCGCGGTCATCGCGACGATCTGCTGGGCCAGCACGTCGAGCGGGTTGCGGGGGTAGCGCAGCTCCTCGATCTGGCCGGTGCGCATGCGCTCGGCGACGACGGCCGTCTGAACCAGGTCGCCACGGTACTTGGGGAAGATCACGCCCTTGGACACGGCGCCCACCTGGTGTCCGGCCCGGCCGATGCGCTGCAGGCCGCTGGCCACGCTCGGGGGCGACTCGACGCAGGCCACCAGATCGACCGCGCCCATGTCGATGCCCAGCTCCAGGCTGGAGGTCGCGACCACGGCGGGCAGCCGCCCCGACTTGAGCGCTTCCTCGATCTGCGCCCGCTCCTCCTTGGACACCGACCCGTGGTGAGCGCGCACGACCTCGGTGACGACGCCTTTGCTCGCCCCCGCCTGCGCCATCAACTCGGCGGGCATCCGTTGCGGCGGGCCCTCGGCCGCGGGCCGCGAGGCGTCGGCGGGTGTCTGTCGCGCGGACTCGGCGGCTGTCCGCGGCGGGCCGGCCGTGGGGTGCGGCGGGTCGGGTGTCGGGCCCGGCGGCTCGGGCCTCTCCCAGATCGAGAGATCGACCGCCTCCGGGCCCTGCCGACGGTCGAAGGCGAGCTCGTTGAGGCGGGTGCACAGCCGCTCGGCCAGCCGTCTGGAGTTGGCGAACACGATGGTCGAACTGTGCGCCTCGATCAGGTCGAACAGGCGTTCCTCCACGTGCGGCCAGATCGACCGGCCGGCGGGATCGGGGACGAGCTCCTCGCCCTCGCCCGGCCGGGGCCCCGCCTCCACCTCCGTCATGTCCTCGACCGGCACCACGACCTCGACCTCGATGCGCTTGTCCGACGGCGGCTGCACGACCGTCGCCGGCCGCGCGCCTCCCAGGAACGCCGCGACCTCGCTCACCGGACGCACGGTCGCCGACAGCCCGATCCGCTGGGCGGGCCGTTCGAGCAGCGCGTCGAGCCGCTCCAGGCTGAGCGCCAGGTGGGCGCCCCGCTTGGTGGCGGCCACCGCGTGCACCTCGTCGACGATCACGGTGCGCACACCGCGCAACGCGTCGCGCGCCTGGCTCGTCAGCAGCAGGAACAGCGACTCCGGTGTGGTGATGAGGATGTCGGACGGCCGGGCCGCGAACCGCCGGCGATCCTCCGCCGGGGTGTCGCCGGACCGGATCGCCACCGAGATCTCCGGCACGGGCAGCCCGAGCCGCCTGGCCGTCTGCTTGAGCCCGGCCAGCGGAGCCCGCAGGTTGCGCTCGACGTCGACGGCCAGCGCCTTGAGCGGTGAGACGTAGAGCACCCGGGTGCCCGCGCGCTCACCCGGCTCGGCGGGCTCGGCCGCCAGCCGGTCGAGCGACCACAGGAAGGCCGCCAGCGTCTTGCCGGACCCGGTCGGCGCGACCACCAGCGTGTTGTCGCCGCGCGCGATCGACTCCCACGCGCCCTCCTGGGCGGTGGTGGGCGCGGCGAAGGAACTGGCGAACCATCGCCTGGTCACCTGGCTGAACTGGTCGAGCGAGCTCACCTGCCCATAGTGCCTCGCCTCACCGACAGAAAACGCATTGTCCCCGCGTGGAGCGGTTGAGCCGGGGCATCGGCGGACATACAGCGACCGTGGGCATCGACTACGCAGCCATTGGGGCTCGCCGCGAGGACCTCAGGGAGCGCCACGTCTTACCGCGCCGGTCTCTGAGCAGCGGGCGCGGCCTGCACCACTTCGCCCTGATCTCATCAGACATGGAGCGGACGATCCTGTTCTACCAGGAGCTTCTGGAGTTTCCGCTCACGGAGATCTTCGAGAACCGTGACTTCAAGGGTTCCAGCCACTTCTTCTTCGACATCGGCAACGGAAACCTGCTCGCCTTCTTCGACTTCCCGGGGCTCGACCTCGGCCCCTACCAGGAGGTGCTCGGCGGGCTGCACCACCTCGCGATCTCCGTCGACCCCGCCACCTGGGAGCGCCTGCGCGGCAAGCTGGAGATGGCCGGCGTGCCGCACCAGATCGAGAGCGGTGCCTCCATCTACTTCAAGGACCCCGACGGCACCCGGCTGGAGCTGCTCGCCGACCATCTCGGGGAGATGTACGGCTCGCGCGTGATGTGACTGTCGTGACTAGCGCCGCGACGCCCGGCGCGTCCGCGGCCTGCCGTTACGGGGCGTCTGCCTGATGCCCGCGTGTCGCTCGGATCTCTCGGCCTTCTCACTCTGTACGGCCAGCCGCCGCACCAGACGTAACGCACGGCGCCTGAGGCGGTTGGCCTTCACCTTGGCGGACTTGGACGGGGAGGACTTGGGGGTCTTTGCCATGCGCCTGTCCTACCCACGCACCCGGCGGTTCCATACTTGGTTGATGCGCCTGACCGAGTTCTGGAGACGGATGCGGGCCCATTTCGGCGAGACCTACGCCGACTCGTGGGCCCGTGACTACGTGCTGGCCCCGCTGGAAGGCCGCACGGTGACGCAGGCACTGGCCGACGGCGAGAGCGCCAAGACGGTCTGGCGGGCGGTCTGCCAGGTGGAGGACGTCTCACCCAGGCTTCGGTGAGGCCAGCGTCTCCCCGAGCGTGCGGGCCGTGCGCGTGAGATCGTCGACACCGCTCTTCCCGCCCGGCGACCACAGGAAGACCCAGCCGGCTCGTGAGGGTGTCGCGAATATGATCGTCTGACGGCCGCTGCCCGGGTGCCACACCCACAGCATCGGATCGTCTCCGCCCAGCATGCGGCTCACCAGGCCCTGCGCGGGCAGCAGCTCGGCGAGAGCTTCCAGATGGGTGCGTCGTTCCTCGGTGTACGTGTTGGCCACGTCGCCGCCTCCAACCCTCTGCACCAGTCTTCCCAGCTCATGACGCATCACAACACGCTCGTCCGCTCGCGGATGAACGGATGGGCCGTCACGCGCGAGGCGTTCGCGCGCCGGCCCGTACGATCGCGCGGGCCGGGCAGCGTGTTGCCGATGTGATCGAACAGTCGTTCGGCTACGATTGACTCCGCCGGGCCATGGCTTCCCCGGCGATCGCAGGAAAATGTCGGTGGCAGGCCATAGCTTTCACTCGACTGATCGGACCACGACCCTCCAGGGGAGTTCCCATGGCTATCAACGACCGCGAGAAGGCCCTCGAGACCGCCCTCGCCCAGATCGAGCGGCAGTTCGGCAAGGGCTCAGTCATGCGCCTCGGCGACGATGCCCGAGCTCCCATCGAGGTGATCCCCACCGGGGCGATCTCCCTTGACGTCGCACTGGGCATCGGCGGCCTGCCGCGTGGCCGGATCGTCGAGATCTACGGTCCCGAGTCCTCCGGCAAGACCACGGTCGCCCTGCACGCGGTGGCCAACGCCCAGCGGGCCGGCGGCATCGCCGCGTTCATCGACGCCGAGCACGCCCTCGACCCCGAATACGCCAAGAAGCTCGGCGTCGACACCGACGCGCTGCTCGTCTCCCAGCCCGACACGGGCGAGCAGGCGCTCGAGATCGCCGACATGCTGATCAGGTCCGGCGCCGTCGACGTCATCGTCATCGACTCGGTGGCCGCCCTGGTGCCCAAGGCTGAGATCGAGGGCGAGATGGGCGACAGCCACGTCGGCCTCCAGGCGCGCCTGATGTCCCAGGCCCTGCGCAAGGTCGCCGGCGCCCTCAGCAGCACCAGCACCACCGCGATCTTCATCAACCAGCTGCGCGAGAAGATCGGCGTGATGTTCGGCTCGCCCGAGACCACGACCGGCGGCAAGGCGCTCAAGTTCTACGCCTCCGTACGCCTCGACATCCGTCGCATCGAGACCCTCAAGGACGGCACCGAGGCGGTCGGCAACCGCACCAGGGTCAAGGTCGTCAAGAACAAGATGGCCCCGCCCTTCCGGGTCGCCGACTTCGACATCCTCTACGGCGTGGGCGTCTCCCGCGAAGGCGGCCTGATCGACATGGGCGTCGAGCACGGCTTCGTCCGCAAGTCCGGCGCCTGGTACACCTACGAGGGCGACCAGCTCGGCCAGGGCAAGGAGAACGCCCGCAACTTCCTGAAGAACCACCCCGACATGGCCAACGAGATCGAGAAGAAGATCAAGGACAAGCTGGGGGTGGGGCCGCGCCTCGACAAGCCCACCGACGCCCCGGCGCCCGCGCCAGCCGCCGCCGCTCCTTCGGGCCGCGGATCCAAGGCCGCCACGCCGAAGCCCGGTGACGTCTGATCGGTAGCCGCGTGAGTGCCACCGACCCGCCAGAGGCGTCTCGCGACTGGGGCGCCTGGCCTGATGTCCCCACCCCGTCGCGGGGCCGCAAACGCAAGCGCGGCGGCCCCCCTTCCTCCGGATCCCCCGACGACACCGGCCTCGCAGACCACGCCAGTCCCGGTGCTCCCTCTTCATGGCCCGACACCCCACCCACCAACACCCCGCACCACGAGTCCGGACCCAGCGGAGATGGGCATGGCGGAGCCGGTCACGGCAGGTCCGGCCATAACGGAGCCGGTTACGGCGAGACTGACCATGGCGGAGACAGGCATGGCGGGGCCGGTTACGACGAGGCTGGTCCAGGCGGTTATGGCGGGGAGCCGGGCGGTAGGCGGGCGGCGAAGAGGCGAGGGTCGGGTGGCCGGAGTGGAAAGAGGGGGCGGTCAACGGGGGGAGGCCGTGGATGGACCCCTGATGGGCCTGACGAGGGTTCGACAGCCGCCGCCACACCTCCTGCCGATCCGGAGGCCGTGGCACGGGCCATCTGCCTGCGGCTGCTCACCATGGCCCCGAAGACTCGGGCCCAACTGGCCGAGGCTCTGCGCAAGCGTGACGTGCCCGACGAAGCGGCCGAGGCCGTGCTCGACCGGTTCTCCGAGCTGGGGCTGATCAACGACGAGGCGTTCGCCGAAGCCTGGGTCGATTCCCGGCACCACGGTCGGGGCCTGGCCAAACGCGCGCTGGCCGCCGAGCTCCGTCACCGCGGCGTCGACTCCGAGACGGTCAACGAGGCCGTCGAACGGCTCGACCCGGATCAGGAGCTGGAGACCGCCCGGCGCCTCGTGGGCCGCAAACTCTCCGGCACTCGCCACCTCGATTCCCAGGCTCGCACCCGCCGCCTCGCCGGCATGCTGGCCCGCAAGGGCTACCCTCCCGGCCTGGCCTTCCGAGTGATCAGGGAGGCGCTGGAACAGGAAGGGGTGGAGGTCGAGGATGATTTCTCCTGACTCTCTCCTCCCGGCCGGCGAATGACTCTCCTGTCCCGTCCGGCGAGCGTCGCTCACCCCGGTCATCGTCACCCGTGATCAGGCGCGAATAGTCCCGATCTTGACGGAAGGTGCCGGCGGACGAGGATGGGAGGATGCGCCTCCTGGCACGGCTACGTGCCGACCTCAGCACCGGCAAGAATCTCGAGATCTACCTCACTGCGCTGATCGCCCTGGTGGTCGGCGTGCTCGGCGTCTTCGATGTCGTCGATACGAAGGTGGTGGGCGCCGCCACACTGGCCACGCTCGCCCTGCTGGCTGTCAACGCGCTCGGGCCGAGACATCATGTGGCCGAGCTGGAGTCCCGGATCACGCGTCTCAACGAACTGGTCGAGGAGAGGATCGCCGGCGAGGTGGCCGCCGACGCCTTTCTCGCGACCACCCGGCAGGGGCTCGAGCAGCGGATCGTCCGGGCCGATGACATCCGCATCGCCGGCGTCACGCTGAGCCGGACCGTCCGCAACCACGTGGGCGAGTTGGAGAACCGGCTGCGCCGGGGGGCCTCCATCAAGGTCCTGCTGATCGATCCCGACGGGACGGCGCCTCTGGAAGCGGCTCGCCGGAGCACGATTCCCGATCGTCCTGAGGTCTTCGAGCATCGCATCAAGTCCACGATCGACCTGCTCCGCCACCTGGCCGACACTCCCGACGTGCCGGGCCGGATCGAGGTGCGGTTCATGTCGTTCGTGCCCGCGTTCGGCCTCGTCCTGATCGACGTCGACAGTGACGACGGGATCATCGACGTCGAGTTGGGGACGCACCGATCCCCTGGCCCTGATCCGGTGTTCACTCTCCGCGCACGGCACGACCACCGCTGGTACCAGCACTTCCATGCGGAGTTCGAGCGCATGTGGCAGGTCAGCCGCCCGGCCTCGGCGACTGACGGGTTCGCCACCAGCGGTGATAAGTTCTCCGAAGTGTAGTCTGTATACAGTCTCCCAAAACCCTCCCCTTCATGAGCAGACGCCAGCGCGTAATGATCACGATTACGGTGACCCCGCTTGCCGCGCCTGCTGATCGCCGACGAGCCACGACCGCCCCGGACCTGACCGTCCAAGCCGACGTGCTGGACGTGTTCCGCGACCGGCTGGGCGCGGCGTTCATCCCCCTTGCCCCCTTGAGAGGAACACGCGTTGTTCACCACCAGACCTGAGCTGACCGGAGACTTCGGCATGGTGGCCGGCACGCATTGGCTGGCCGCCGCCACCGGCATGAGCGTGCTCGAACGCGGCGGCAACGCCTTCGATGCCGCGGTGACCGCGGGGTTCGTGCTGCAGGTGGCCGAGCCGCACCTGAACGGTCCCGGCGGCGAGGTGCCGATCCTGCTGTGGAGCGAGGAGGAGCAGCGGGTTGCGGTGGTGTGCGGTCAGGGCGTCGCCCCGTCGGCCGCCACCATCGAGCGGTTCGCCGGCCTCGGGCTCGACGTCGTGCCGGGCACCGGGCTGCTCGCGGCCACGGTGCCGGGAGCGTTCGGCGGCTGGATGCTGATGCTGGAGCGGTGGGGCAGCTGGCGGCTGGCCGACGTGCTGGCGCCGGCGATCCACTACGCCGAGCGCGGTGTCCCGGTGCTGGAGCGGATCTCCGCCACGATCGAGCAGGTACGCGACCTGTTCACGGCCGACTGGCCGACGTCGGCGGCGACGTGGCTGCCCGGCGGCCAGGTGCCGGCGCCCGGCACGTCGCTGGCCAATCCGGTGCTGGCCGCGACCTACCGCCGGCTGGTGGCAGAGGCCCAGGCGGCCTCAGGCACCCGCGAAGGACAGATCGCGGCCGCCCGTGACGCCTTCTACCAGGGGTTCGTGGCGGAGGCGATCGCGGATTTCAGCGCCCGGACGGCCTGGCGTGACAGCTCGGGCGAGGTGCACGGCGGGCTGCTGACCGGCGACGACCTGGCCGGGTGGACGGCGTCCGTGGAGGAGCCGGTCACGTTCGACTACCACGGGCACACCGTGTGCAAGACGGGGCCGTGGGGCCAGGGCCCGGTCTTCCTGCAGCAGCTGGCGTTGCTGTCCGGGTTCGACCTGGGCGGGATGGGACATCTCAGCGCCGACTACGTGCACACGGTGGTCGAGTCGGCGAAGCTGGCCTTCGCCGACCGCGAGGCCTGGTACGGCGACACCGACGTGCCCCTGGCCGACCTGCTGAGCGAGCCCTACAACGCCGGGCGGCGCGCGCTCGTGGGAGCCGAGGCCAGCACCGAGCTGCGTCCCGGCAGCCCCGGCGGCCGGATCCCCCGCCTGCCTGCCCCTCCGCCGGCGACGAACGCGCCCGGCGTTCCGGGGGCGGTGGCGGGTGTAGGCGAGCCGACGGTCGGACGGGGCGTCGCCCAGCGGGGCATCGCCCCCGACGCCAAGCGGATCATCTCCCCCGACGGCGCCCAGCGGGTCACGCCCCCCGACGGCGCCGAGCGGATCGTCTCTCCCGGTGGCGGCGAGCAGGTCGTCTCCCCAGATGGCGCCGTGCGGGGCGACACCTGCCACGTGGACGTCGTCGACCGGCACGGCAACATGGTGTCCGCCACGCCCAGCGGTGGCTGGCTGCAGAGCTCCCCCACGATCCCCGAGCTGGGCTTCTGCCTGGGCACCCGGGCCCAGATGTTCTGGCTGCAGGAGGGGCTGCCCGCCTCACTGCGGCCGGGCGCGCGTCCGCGCACCACGCTGTCGCCGTCGTTCGCGCTGCGGGACGGCCGGCCGTGGCTGGCGTTCGGCACGCCGGGCGGCGACCAGCAGGACCAGTGGAGCCTCAACCTCTTCCTGGCCCTCGTGCACGGCGGCCTGAACCTCCAGGAGGCCATCGACGCCCCCATGTTCCACTCCGAGCACTTTCCCAGCTCGTTCTTCCCGCGCGAGTCCCGGCCCGGCGTCATGCACATCGAGGACCGGGTGGGCGCGGCGGTGGTGGCCGAGCTGCGCCGGCGCGGTCACAAGGTGGAGGTGCGGGATTCGTGGTCGCTCGGCAGGCTGAGCGCGGTCGCCCGTGACGGCGTGTTCCTGAAGGCGGCGGCCAACCCGCGCGGCGCCCAGGGCTACGCGGCCGGCCGCTGAGCCGGGCCCGTGACGGCCCCTGCCGACCGTGGCCGTGCCAAACCATGGCCCTCTCGGGCCGTGGCCGTGTCGGACCGTGGCCCTCTCGGACCATGGCCCTCTCAGACCGTGGCCGTGTCAGGCCACAGTGGCCTCGATGAGGTCGTCCACGACCTCGGCCAGGTCGTGGCCGCGGGCGTGCACCCGGCGCTGGCGCGTCGCTCCGGATCCTCGCCGGAGCAGCCGGTCCAGGCCCTCCTGGACGTACGCCAGGTCGCCCGCCTCGGCCATCGCGGGCCGTACGTGCTCGAAGAGGCGACCGGCCATGACCGGGGCGGGCACGAGCGTGCCGGCCCGCACGTCGAGGCTGTCGCCCTGCAGGCCGTCGCGGGCGGCGCGCCAGTAGGCGGCCCGCAGCACCTCCGACGGGATGGGCAGCCCCCGGTCGCCGCGCCGCACCTCGGCCAGCGCGGTGACGACGAGGGCGCGGATCAGGCCGATGATGGTGAGGCTGTCGCTGACGTCCAGCGGCACGTCGGCGACCCGTACCTCGACGGTGGGCAGTTTGGGCGACGGCCGGGCGTCCCAGAACACCGTCTTGGGGTCCATCAGCGCGCCGGACTCCGAGAGCGCGCGCAGGGCCAGCTCGTAGTCGGCGAACGTGGGGAAGTACGGCGGCGCCCCGGACACCGGCCAGCGCCCCCAGCTGATCACCCGCCAGGACGCGTAGCCGGTGTCACGGCCGACGAAGAACGGCGAGTTCGCGGCCAGCGCGATCAGCGTGGGCAGCCACGGACGCAGGTGGTTGCCCACGTAGACGGCGTGCTCCTCGTCGGGCACGTCGATGTGCACGTGCAGGGCGCAGATGCTGATCTCGTCGTGGAGCGCCCGGTAGAGCACCCGGCCCTGCTCGTAGCGGACGTCGTCGCTCAGCGGGGGCGGCATGACGTTGCCCAGCACCGGGATGCCGCTGGCGACGACGGCCAGACCGCACGACCGGGCGGCCCCGGCCACCTCCTTGCGCGTGGCGCGCAGCTGCGCGCCCAGCTCGGTGAGGTCGGCGGAGGGCGCCGTGCGGGCCTCCACCTGGAAGCGGGTGATCTCGTGGACCACGTCCAGCACGTCGGTCGCCGCGGCCAGCACGTCGGCGGCTCGCGGAGCCACGTGGCGGGTGTGCGGATCGACGACGAGGTACTCCTCTTCAATCCCGATCAACGGAACCACGACCCACCTCGCAGGGTAGTCAGGGAGCCTCCGTACCGTTTGTGCCCGTTGTCAGATCGCCGCGAAACTCCCCAGACCACGCAGGACACCGAACCCCACCCCTGCGGCCACTGCCCTCGGCAGGTGTCAGCGGTCGCCGCTCAGCACCGGATCGGTGACTCCGCCCGGGCAGGCCAGCCGCTCGATGTCCCATCCCGCGCGCCGGGCTCCGGCCTCGTAGGCGCTCTGGTAGAAGGCGAGCACGGCGCCGCGCGGGTCGGGCTCGGATCGGGCGTCGGCGTAGCGCAGCACGGCCAGGTGGCCGCCGCGCTGCTCGATCCAGCCGGCGGCGGCCGGCACGAGGGGTTCGCGGTCCAGTCCTTCGGGCTCGGGAGCGGTGTAGGAGTAGAAGGCCGGCTCGGGGAAGGCGTCGTCGCCGAACCAGAACCCCGAGCTGATCACCTCGCGCGAGTAGGCCTCGCGGGTCACCGGGTCGACGCTGGGCGGCTGGTCGATCACCCGGTCGGAGAACCTGGTGCAGGCGATGTCGAAGGTGTGCCAGAAGTGGTGCACCGGGCTGACCTTGCCCGAGTAGCCCGCGGCGAACTCCTCCAGCACCAGGTTGACCTGGCTGAGCACCTGCCAGTAGCGGGTGACCTGGACGGGGTCGTACTGGGCGTGCTCGGTGTCCTCGGCGAACGACCGGCCGGCGTCGGGCAGGTCGAACGGGTGGGGCAGGTCGATCTCGACCCGTACGTCCAGGAACGCCAGCGCCTCCATGGTGGCCCGGTAGAACGACGCCACGGACTGGCCGTACAGCGGGAAGGACACCTCCCGCCCGTCGAGCGTGGTCACGACCAGCCGGTGGCCGACGAGGTCGAAGTCGATCGTGAAGATCGGGTTGCCGTCGGCCTGTCCCATCGGCCGGGTGGTCAGCCCGCGGCCGGTGAGGTGGAACGGCGCGTTCCACCAGTGGTTGCGCCGGACCCCGGCGGCGAGCCGGATCTTGCCCACCACCTGGCAGAACCTGTGCATCGTGGCCTTGGTGGGCTGCCAGCCGGCCAGTGGCATCGCGGGGAAGAACTCCATGACGGCAGTCATTCCCCGGCTGAGGCGCTACACCGGGGAATCTACGGGACCGTAGCGGGCAGCGGAGACACCCTTGGTGTACGCCCAGTAGCGGTCGCCGTGCGACCAGTGCCACCACTCGGTCGGGTAGTTGACCAGGCCGGCCGGTTCGAGGGCGGCGGCCAGGATCTTGCGGTGGGCTCGGGCCTCGGCGGAGACGGTGGGGGCGGCCATGTAGCAGGCGTTGCCGCTGTCCTCCGGGTTGTCGTTCACCTCGGTGCCCATGTCGTACTCGGTGCCGTCGGGGGCGCACAGGGTCAGGTCGACGGCGGCGCCGGCGGTGTGCGGGGCGACCTCCACGGGCGACACGTACCGACTCGCCGCGATAAAAGCCTCGTCAGGCGACATGTCGGGGAAGGTGGCCTGGAGCTCGTCCCGATACTCCTCGAAGTACCGGCGCTGCGTCGCGACGGGCCGGTAGCCCTCGACGACCAGCAGGTGATACCCGTCAGGAAGGCGCCGCTCGGCCCGTTCGAGCCTGGCCAGCAGGCCCGCGCGCAGGTGGGCGTAGGCTCCGGTGTCGTCGGCCAGGCGCCGATCCACGCGCAGCCGCCCGCGCGCGTCGGCCAACGCCTCGCCGGACTCCCGCAGGGGGATCGCGGCCACCCGGGGGTCGGATATGAGCACAATGTCGCTCGATGGCTGCCACATGGGCAGAAATTCTCACACAGTGTCGGAGAAAACCTGTTCGCGAGCCTGTTCGAGCGCCGCCACCAGAGCGCCGCGCAGCACGGGGTTGCCCGCCACGCCGGTGGTGAGCACCCGGGGCTGGCTGGGGCAGATCCGGGCGACCGCCTCCTCGACCTTGGCCGCCAGCCTCGCCCCGCCGGCCCTGCCGACGTCGCCGGCCAGCACGATCAGGCCGGGGTCGAGCACCACGGCCACGGCGGCGGCGCCGACGGCCAGCCGGGCCGCCACCTCGCCGAGGAAGCCGTCGTCGCCGTGGCGCACCTGATCGGCCACCGACAGGCCGGGCACGCCGTGCGCCTCGGCCAGCTCGCGCAGCGCCGCCTGGCCCACCAGGCGCTGGTAGGACCCCGACTGGGGCTGGGAGACGTCGGCGGGCAGCGGCTCGCCCGGCACGGGCAGCCAGCCGATCTCACCCGCTCCCCCGCTGATCCCCCGGTGCAGCCTGCCGCCGAGCATGACGCCGAGGCCCTGGCCGACGCCGGCCCACATCACCGCGAAGTCGTCATGGCCGACGGCCGCGCCGTAGCGGTGCTCGGCCAGCGCGACCAGGTTGACGTCGTTCTCGATCGTCACGGGGACGCCGAGCGTCTCGCGCAGGCCGGCGAGCACGCCGACGTGCCAGGACGGCAGGTCGTAGGACCAGCGGACGTCGCCGCCGCGCGGGTCGACGACGCCCCTGGTGCCGATCACGAAGGCGTGCAGCCGGGAGCTGTCCACGCCGGCGGTCGCGCAGGCCCGCTGCACGGCGGCGTGCACCGCCTTGACCGGGTCCCTGAAGTCCGACGGGTTGAGCGTGATCTCGACCACGATGCGGCCTGTGATGTCCGCCACACCGACCTTGAGGCTGTCGGGCAGGACTTCGAGCCCGGCCACGTACGCGCTGGAGGGGACGACCGCGTAGAGGGTGGCGTGCGGACCCCGGCCGCCCGCGCGCTCCCCGGCCACCTCGACCAGGCCGCGCTCCTCCAGGCGAGACAGCAGCTGACCTGCGGTTACCTTGGAGAGCCCGGTCAGCTCGCCGAGCTCGGCGCGGGTGAGCGGGCCATCAGCGAGGAGGAGTTCGAGGGCCGAGCGGTCGTTCAGCCGGCGCAGCAGCCTGGGTGTGCCCGGGCTCTTGGTCATCCGCCCCGCCCCTCTCGTCACGATCGGCTAACAGGCGTTTCTTAAAGGAAAGTTTCTTGTTAGTTTAACAGCACTCGTCCGCGAGATCGACGTTCAGCCAGGTGCCGACCGTAGGCCAGCACCCGGGAAGGGAGAACCCTGTGAAGATCGCGAAGATCACAGCCACTACGGTCACCACGGCCGCGCTGGCCCTGGGTCTGGCCGCCTGCGGCTCCAGCGAGGCCCCCAAGGCGGAGCCGAGCACGGCCGCGTCCGCCTCCGGCCCCAAGTACGCGGGCAAGGAGCTGACCTTCTGGCGCCTGGGTGACAGCAACCCGGCCGCGCAGAAGTACACCGACGAGCTGGTGGCCGCGTTCGAGCAGCAGACCGGCGCGAAGGTCAAGGTCGAGTGGATCCCGTGGCCGCAGGTGAACGACAAGTTCACCGCCGCCGCGGCCGGCGGCGCCGGGCCCGACGTGACCGAGATCGGCAACGACCAGGTGCCCCTCTGGCAGAGCCAGGACGCCCTGGAGCCGATCACCGACGTCGTCGGCGCCGGCGACCAGGCCCAGATCCCCAAGAACCTCATGGGCCTGGAGACCATCGACGGTGAGACGTACGCCGTGCCGTGGGGCGGCGGCAGCCGCGCGGTCCTCTACCGCGCCGACTGGTTCAAGGAGCTCAAGCTCGAGACCCCGAAGACCTGGGACGAGCTGGTCGCCGCGGCCAAGAAGATCCAGGCCGAGAAGGGCAAGGACGTCGACGGCTTCGCCTTCAACGGCGGCTCCGACGCCAACCACCTGCTCGGCGCACTCGCCTGGACCGCCGGCGGCGAGTACGCCGTCAAGGAGGGCGACAAGTGGGTCGGCAAGCTGACCGAGCCGGGCTTCAAGGCCGGCTTCGCGCAGTACACCGGCCTGGTGACCGACGGCCTGTCCAGCAAGGCGCGGCTGACCCAGAACACCGTGGACATCCGCACCCGCTTCGCCAACAACAAGGTCGGCATGTACCTCACCGCGTCGTGGGACCTGCCCGGCATCGAGGAGGACAGCAAGGGCAAGCTCAAGGGCGACAAGCTGGCCTTCTTCCCGCTTCCGTCCAAGGACGGCGGCGAGGCCCAGTCCTTCCTCGGCGGCAACGACATCGCCGTGTGGGGCGGAGCCAAGGAGAAGGACGCCGCCAAGGACTTCGTGAAGCTCGCCTCCGGCAAGGAGTGGGGCGTCAAGTACGCCACCGACGGCGGCCTGCTCCCGGTCTACCCGGACGCCCTGGCCAAGCTGGCCGAGGACCCGGCCCAGGCGCCGTTCGCCGCCGCCTTCGCCAAGGCCAAGGCGTTCCCGGCCAGCCCCAACTGGACCGAGGCCAACGAGACCAAGGCGGTGCTGCAGAACGCGGCCCGCACGGTCATCGAAGGCAAGGCGACGGCCGACGAGGCGCTGGCCAAGGCCAACAAGGAAATCGAAGACATCCTCAACGCCTCCTGACCATGACCGACATGTCGACGCTCGCCCCGGGTGGAGAACGCTCCTCCACCCCGGGGCGGCCCCACCGCCCTCGTGGCCGGACCAAGGCGAGCGGCCTGCCCGTCTGGTCGATCCCGTACGTGCTGCTGATCCCCGGCCTGCTGGTGATCGGGGCGCTGCTGCTCTACCCGCTGGTCCAGGTCGGGATCATGGCCTTCCAGAAGGTCGGCCTGGCGCAGATCAGCGGCAGGCGGCCGACCGAATGGGTGGGCCTGGAGAACTTCACCCGGATCTTCGACAGCGAGATCTTCTGGTCCGCGCTGCGCAACACGGTCGTCTTCGCCGTCGTCGCGGTGACGCTGACGCTGGTCGTCGGCACCGCCGTGGGCGTCCTGCTCAACAACCTCGGCCGCAAGATGTCCACGTTCCTGGTGGTCGGCATCATGTTCGCCTGGGCCGTGCCGCCGGTGGCGCAGGGCATCATCTGGAAATGGTTGTTCGACGCCGAGGCCGGCATCATCAACTGGGCGCTCAACCTGCTGCCCGACTGGCTGTCCAGCCTGCTCTTCGGCCGGGCCGACTGGACCGGCGAGCCCTGGCTCAACGACGCCTGGTCCATCTACATGGTGCTGGCCCTCACCGTCGTCTGGGCGAGCTTCCCGTTCATCGCGGTGTCGGTGCTGGCCGGGCTCAAGGGCATTCCGTCCGAGCTGTACGAGGCGGCCAAGGTGGACGGGGCGTCGGCCTGGCGGACGTTCAGAAAGATCACTTTCCCGCTGCTCAAGCCCGTCTTCGCGGTGCTGACCGTGCTCTCGATCATCTGGGACTTCAAGGTCTTCAGCCAGCTGTACGTGCTCATGGGCGGCCCCGCCAACCGTGAGGCGTTCAACCTGTCGGTCTACTCCTACGCGGAGGCGTTCCGATCGCCGCCCCGGATGGGGTCGGGCGCGGCGATCGCCCTGGTGCTGACGGTGATCCTGCTGATCGTCACCGCGGTGTACGTCCGGCAACTGGTCAGACAGGAGGACCTGTGATGACCCCCCTCGCCCGCAAACGGCTCGGCAAGGTCGTCCTGAACGCCACCGCCCTCCTGGTGTTCGCGTTCGCGATCTTCCCCGTCTACTGGATGGTCTCGACCGCGTTCAAGGCCAACGACCAGATCTTCACCACCGAGTTCATCCCGTTCCCCACCCACTTCACCTTCGAGCACGTCGAGCGGGTGCTCACCGAGGGCGTGGCCGGCAACTCGATCTGGGTCTACCTGCGCAACAGCGCGATCGTGGCGCTCGGCACGGTGCTCATCGGCGCGGTCTTCTCGCTGCTCGCGGCGACCGCGGTGGCCAGGTTCAGGTTCAAGGGGCGCAACACGTTCCTCATCCTGCTGCTGGTCGTGCAGATGATCCCGGCGGAGGCGCTGCTCATCCCGCTGTTCCTCAGCGTCAAGCGGCTCGGCCTGTACGACCAGCTGCTCGGCCTGATCGTCGTGAACGTGGGCCTCACGCTGCCGTTCGGCATCTGGATGCTGCGCACGTTCGTCGCCGCGGTGCCCAAGACGCTGGAGGAGGCGGCCTGGATCGACGGGGCGAGCAGGTTCACCACGTTCTGGAAGGTGCTCTTCCCGCTGGTCGCGCCCGGCCTGGTGGCCACCAGCATCTTCTCCTTCATCACCGCCTGGAACGAGCTGATCTTCGCGCTGGTCCTGATGAGCGAGTCGTCCGGCTACACGATGCCCGTCGCCATCCAGTTCTTCTTCGGGCAGAAGGGCACCGACTGGGGGGCCATCATGGCCAGCTCCACGATGATGACCATCCCGGTCGTCGTCTTCTTCCTCCTGGTGCAGCGCCGCATGGTCTCCGGCCTGGTGGCCGGCGCCGTCAAGGGCTGACACCCCGCGGATCTCGTACGGCGCGCGGCACCGCGCCGCGCCCGACGCCGCACACCTTCCATCTGATGAGGAGCCATGAGTCAGAGTGATCGGGGGCTGCGCCGCCTCGCGGCCGGCACGCTGCTCGTCGCCTTCCAGGGCACCACGGCGCCCGGCTGGGTGTTGCGCGAGCTGGAGAACGGCCTGGGCGGGGTGACGCTCTTCGGGTTCAACGTGGCCGGCCCGGACCAGCTGAGGTCGCTCACCGCGTCGCTCCGGGGGGCCGGGGAGCCCGTGGTCTCGCTGGACGAGGAGGGCGGCGACGTCACGCGGCTGGCCTACCACGTAGGCAGCCCGTATCCGGGCAACGCCGCGCTCGGCGCGGTCGACGACGTCGAGCTCACCCACCGGGTCTACCGGGCGATCGGCTCGGAGCTGGCCGCCTGCGGGGTCAACCTGGACATGGCGCCCGACGCCGACGTCAACACCGAGGCCGACAACCCGGTGATCGGCACCCGGTCGTTCGGCGACGAGCCGGCCCTGGTCGCCCGGCACACGGTCGCCGCGGTCCGGGGCCTGCAGTCGACCCACGTGGCCGCCTGCGTCAAGCACTTCCCGGGGCACGGCGCCACCCGGGTCGACTCCCACCTGGCGATCCCCGTCGTGGACGTCACGCCGGACGTGCTGCGCGAGCGGGAGCTGGTGCCGTTCCGGGCCGCGATCGAGGCGGGCACCAGGTCGATCATGACGGCGCACGTGGCGGTGCCCTCGCTGACCGGCGACCTGCCGGCGACGCTGTCGGGCGCCGCGCTGACCGGGCTGCTCCGGGATGAGCTCGGTTACGACGGCGTGGTGATCACTGACGCGCTGGACATGGAGGCGATCACCGGCGGCGTCGGCCTGGGCGGCGGCGCGGTCCAGTCCCTCGCGGCCGGGTCCGACCTGCTCTGCCTGGGACCGCGCCCCGGCTACGACGACGTGCTGCGGATCATCGCGGAGATCGTGGCCGCGGTGGAGGACGGGCGGCTGCCGCCGGTCAGACTGGAGCAGGCCGCGGCCAGGCTGGCGGACCTGCGCGCCTGGTTCGCCGCCCCGGGCGAACCGGCGGCCGAGCAGAACGGCGTGGGCCTGCACGCCGCCCGCCGCGCGGTGCGGCTCACCGGCTCCACCGCACCACTCGTCGAGCCGCTGGTGATCGAGGTGGACACGCCGCCGACCATCGCGGTGGGCGACGTGCCGTGGGGCGTCGGGCCGTGGCTGCCGCAGGCCGAGGTCGTCCGGATCGAGCCCGCCGCCGCGGACGTGGCCGCGCTGCTGGCCAAGGCCGGCCGGCGGTCGCTGGTCGTGGTGGTCAAGGACGCCCACAGGTACGAGGCCAGCAGGTCGCTCGTCTCCGCCCTGGTGACCGCCCGCCCCGACGCCACGGTGATCGAGATGGGGCTGCCGATCTGGCGGCCGGGCAGCGCCGCCTACATCGCGACGTACGGCGCGGCCCGGGCCAACGCCCAGGCGGCCGTGGAGCTGCTCACGGCCTGAGCAGCGACTCCCGGGCCTGCTCCAGGGCGGCGAGCACGGCGCCGCGCAGCACCGGGTTGCGGTCGGTCACGGCGGTGGTGACCACCTGCGGGCGTACCGGGCAGACGCGGGCCACCGCCTCCTCCACCCGGGAGGTCAGCGCGGTGCCGCCCGCGTGACCGACCTCTCCGGCGAGCACCACGAGGCCGGGGTCGAGGATCACGCACACGGCGGCGACGCCCAGCGCGAGCCGGTGGGCTATCTCGTCGAGCAGCGGCTCGCCCCTGGAGCCGGCCGCCAGGGCGACCTCGACGCACTCCCCCGCGCTGCCGGCCGCGAAGCCGTAGCCCTGGGCCAGCTCGGCCACCGCCTCGGCGCTGACCAGCGACTGCAGGCCGCCAGCGAGGGAGGGCAGCCGGCCCGGCGCGGTGCGGATGTCCGCGGGCAGCGGCACGCCGGGCACCGCCAGGTAGCCGATCTCTCCCGCGCTGCCCGAACGGCCCCGGTGCAGCTTGCCGCCGAGCACGACCGCGAGGCCGAGGCCGCGGCTGGCCCACAGCAGCACGAAGTCGTCGCGCCCCTTGGCTGCTCCGTCGACCCTCTCGGCGATCGCGGCGAGGTTGACGTCGTTCTCGATCGTGACCTCGCGCTTGAGGTCGCCGGCCAGCGCCTCGTGGCTGCCCTCGTGCCAGCCCGGCAGGTCGAAGGCGTAGCGGACGTCGCCGGTGCGCGGGTCGACCACGCCCGGGGTGCCGATCACCACCCCGCGCAGCCTGCTGACGCCGATCTTGGCGCTGCGGCAGGCCTTCATGATCGCATCGTGGACGACGGGGACCAGGTCGTCCTGGCCGTCGGGCTCGAACGTCACCTCCGCCACCGTGTGGCCGTGGATGTCGGCGACGGCGGCCGAGACCAGCTCGGGCCCCACCTCCAGCCCGGCCACGTAGGCGCTGGAGGGGATGACGGAGTAGAGGGCCGCGTTGGGGCCGCGCCCGCCCGCCTGCGTGCCGACCACCTGGACCAGGCCACGCTGCTCCAGCCGGGAGAGTGTCTGCGAGGCGGTCACCTTGGACAGCCCGGTGAGGTCGCCGATCTGCCCCCGCGTCATCGGCCCGGTCGCGAGCAGCAGCTCCAGCGCGGCCCGGTCGTTGATCTCCCTGAGCAATCTGGGCACACCAGGACGTCGCTCCACGCTGTATCCCACCGTCATTTCGAAAAGGTTGTTGGAAGTTTAGCGCTCTTCGCCCGTTCCAGACTTTCCAAAGAACTCTTGGGAATGGCATAATCCCAACATGTCTTGGGAAAAGGACGAGCTGGTGCCGCTGCGGGCGCTGGCGAATCCGCTGCGGATCCGGATCGTGTCGCTGCTCACCGGCGCCTCCATGTCGGCCACCGAGGTCGCCAGGGAGCTGGACATCGCCCACGCCTCGGCCAGCTACCACCTGCGCCAGCTCGCCGACGCCGGATTCCTGGAGCAGGTCGACGAGCTGCCGTCGCCCGGCGGCCGGGGCCGGCCCCGGCGGCGCTACCGCTACGACCCGTCCAGCGGGCTGCGCATGGACCGCTCGACCGGCAGGCAACTGCTGCACGAGGCGCTGTTCACCGACCTCGCTCGCCGTCTGGAGCAAGCCCACGCCCAGCGGACGTCCATGGACGCGGAGGTGTGGCTGGACAGGTCGGTATGGGAGGAGGTCGTCGGGCTGATCGACCAGGCCGTGGCCATGGTCCACGACAAGGCGCGGCCGCCGCGCTCGGGCGACAGCGTCAAGGTCAGCATGACCGCCCTGCTCCTGGAGATGGGCGACGATCGTTGAGCCGCTCCCTGCTGCTGGGCACGGGACTGTGCTTCCTGTCGGTCGGCCTGCTCATCCCGATGATCCCGAGGTTCGTCACCGGCCCGCTCGGCCAGGGCACGGGCACGGTGGGCGTCTGCCTGGCGACCGCGGCCGTCACGGCGGTGCTCGCCCGGCCGCTCGCGGGCCGGCTGGCCGACCGCTGGGGGCGCGCGGCGACCGCCCGCGCCGGCGCCGTGGTGCTCGCGGGCGCCTCCTTCGCGCTGCTCCTCGCCGACTCACTGCCGGCGCTGCTGTCATCCCGGGCCGTGGCCGGCGTCGGCGAGGCCCTGGCCTACGTCGGCCTGGCCACCGCCGCGAGCGACCAGGGGCGTCCGGGCGCGGCGATGAACCTGTTCTCCATCACCGTCAACGTGGGCCTGCTCGCCGGGCCCGCGTTGGCCGAGGTCGTGCACTCCGCCGCCGGGTTCGACGCCGTGTGGGTGCTCTCCGGCGTCACCGCCGCCGGCGTGGCCGCCATTTCCTGGCTGTTCGGAGACCCCGCCGAACCCACCGGCCGGCGCGATGGCGGGCCACTCGTCCACCGCGCGGCGGTGCTCCCCGGCCTCGCCTACCTCGCGGCGGTGTGGGGCTACACCGCCTTCAGCGCCTTCATCCCGCTGCACGTCGCGACGCTCGGTCACGGGGCCAGCGGCGCCCACTTCCTCGTCTACGGCGGCGTGCTGCTCGCCGTACGGCTGGGCGGACACCGCCCGCTGGCCCGGATCGATCCGCGCAGGAGAGGCTTCGCCTCCCTCGCGCTCACGGCGGCCGGGCTGATCGGGCTCGCCGTCTGGTCCTCGATGGCCGGGACCCTGGTCGCGAGCGCGGTGATCGGGGCCGGGCAGGCGCTGGGGCTCCCGGCGTTCCTGGCGATCGCGGTCGCCGGCCTGCCCGCCGGGCAGCGCGGCTCCGCGGTGGCCACCACGACCGCGTTCTTCGACCTCGGTTTCCTGTCCGCAGCGCTCACCCTCGGCGCCGTCGCCCAGTCGCTGGGCCTGGCATCCGGCTTCGCCATCGCGGGCGGGGTGTCCGTCCTGGCGCTGCTGTTGTTCGTCCCCATGGCTCGCCGCGCGCGAGCCGTCGTCCCCTCTGGAGGCAGCCTTGACCATCACCCCAGCTGAGCTGGCCGACTACGCCGACATCGTCTTCGACGTGGCCGTGCCGATCCACGCCGACGACCGCGTGCTGATCAACGCCGAGATCGAGCACGCCCCACTGGCCCGGGCCCTGGCCGAGGCGGCGTACGCCCGGGGCGCCCGCCACGCCGACATCTGGTATTTCGACCCGTACGCCAAGCGCTCCCGGGTCCGCCACGCGGAGGCGACGACGCTGGCCGAGGTTCCGTCCTGGCTGGACGCGCGGAACGAGGAGCTGGAGCGCCACCATGGCGTCCTCGTCAACATCCGCGGCTTCGCGGCCCCCGACCTGCTCGCGGGCGAGGACCCGGTGCGGTCGGGCCTGGATCGCATGCCCAACCTCTCTTCGCGGCAACGGCTACAGCTCGGCAACCTGGTCCGGTGGACCGTGGTGCCGTGCGCGACGCCGGAATGGGCGCGCGCGGTCTTCGGCGAGCCCGACGAGGCACGGCTGTGGGGACACCTGCGCACCATCCTCCGACTCGACCGCCCCGATCCCCGGGCCGCCTGGGAGGAGCGCCTGACCGAGCTGTTGGCCCGCGCGGAGGTGCTCACCGAGCTGCGCCTCGACCGGGTCCGGTTCGAGGGGCCGGGCACCGACCTGACCATCGGCCTGCTGCCCGGCGCCCACTGGACGGCGGCCCGGCTCACCTCCGTCAAGGGGCACGGATTCCAGGCCAACCTCCCCACCGAGGAGGTGTTCACCACCCCCGACTTCCGCCGGGTGGAGGGCACGATCCGGTCGACGCGGCCACTCGCTCTCGCCGGGACCGTGATCCGCGACCTGGAGCTGACCTTCGCCGGGGGCGTGGTGACCGAGGTGCGGGCCAGCACCGGCGCGGACGTCGTGCGTACCCACCAGGCGACCGACGCCGGAGCCGCCCGGCTCGGTGAGCTGGCGCTCGTCGACGGCACCTCGCCGGTCGGCCGGTCCGGCGTGACCTATCTCGAGACCCTGCTGGACGAGAACGCCACCTGCCACCTCGCCTGGGGCGCCGGCCTGCCACCCGGCGTCCCGGCCGATCTGCGCGATCGGGACGCCGCCGCGCTCGACGCGGCCGGGGTCAACACCTCCGGAGTGCACGTCGACTTCATGGTCGGCGGTCCCGAGGTCACCGTCACCGGCATCCGGCACGACGGCGCGACGGTCGAGCTGCTCCGCGGCGATGAATGGCAGCTCTGACCGCCAGCCTCCCCGACGGGGAGCCTGCCTCGCCGCCGGCCTGGCAGACCCCCGAACCTGCCGGGTCGCCGGATATCCTGCCCGCCGCCCCTTGCCCCGGAGTCGCGTCGAACCTGAGGATGGCTCATGACCATCCCCCGGGTGCCCGCCCTGATGCTGGGTGTCGGCATCGTGCTCCTGTTCGACGTGCTCCGCGTGTTCCTGCCGTCGCTCATCACGCTGTTCGGGCAGGCGGGTTCCACCCCGCCCGAGCTGATGGGCCTCTACGCGGCCACCTGGTTCACGCTGCCGCTCCTCGCGCTGCTCCTGCCGTCCCGTTGGGCGCTCCTGGGCGGCGCGGTGGCGCTCGTCCTCGCGCGGGTGCTGCTCCAGGCCGGCGTCGAGCAGTTGTACGTCGCCTCGGCGGGCGTCACGGCCGGCCTCGTCTTCCTCACGGGCTGCGCCCGCGCCGTGCCCAGAGCGGCGGCACCCGCGGGGATCGTGGGAGGCCTGTCGTTCTCGATCCTGGCGCATCTGGTGCTCGACGGGGCTGATCTGGTCTGGCGGGACGGGGTGTTCTCGTGGCTCCCGGTGCTGACCCTCTGCGCCGCGTTCCTGGCGCTGGTGCGGATGTCTGCTTCTGCCGAGAAGGCTGAGCCCGCGCCGGCCGCCACCTGGTTCCTGTTCGGCCCGGCCCTGCTGTTGTTCGGGATGGCCGCCACCTCCTGGACCAAGGCGGCCGAAGGGCCCTCACTCGTGTGGACCGCGCTGGGCGTCGGGCCGGTGGCCGCGGCGGCCGTGGCCGCGATCACGACGACCCTGCGGCCGAGGCACCGGCCGGCCGTCCTCCTGGCCTGCGGTCTCGGGCTGGTGGCGGCCACGGCGAGCCTGTTCACGATGCCCTGGCCGGGCGTGGGCTCGGTGGCCGCGGCGGTGACGATCCTCTGCCTCGCCCCCCTTATCACCTCTTCCTCCCGATCAGGGGCCGAGGCCGGGCCCGAACCCTCCGGCAACACGACCGGACCCGAGGCGCGGGCGGAGACAGCGACCGGCGCCGGGACCCCGAACGGATCGGGCACCGAGCGCGGATCGGGCACCGGACGGGAGTCGGGCACCGGGAGCGGGGGCCGGCGGCAGGGGGTGGCGCTGATCGGCGGCGGGATCGTGTTCCTGGTGGCGATGTTCGCCTACTACGCCGCCTACGACCTGGACCTCGGCCTCCCGAATCAGGCGATCCCCATCGCGGTGTCGGTGCTGGCCGTCGCCGTGGGCCTGCGGCCGTCACGGACCCCGCTCCACGCCCACGCCCCTCGGTCCTGGGCGACCGGCCAGAACACCGTGCTGGCCGTCCTGATCGCTCTCGTCGCGACGAACATCGCCTGGCAACCCCAGCCCGCCGTACGGCCCGCCGAGGGTGACACGGTCAAGCTGATCACTTACAACATCCGGATGGGCTACGGGCTCGACGGGCGGCTGTCGCTGGACGACATCGCCACCTGGGCAGCGGCCCAGCGGCCGGACGTGGTGTTGCTGAGCGAGGTCGACCGAGGCTGGCTGCTGAACGGCGGCCACGACGACCTGGCCCGGATCGCCCGTGGGCTGGGCATGCGCTACCACTTCGCCCCGGCCGCCGACAACCTGTGGGGCGACGCCCTGCTCACTAACCTGCCGATCAAGAGCATCGCCTCGTACAAGCTGGGCCGGCACGACTACCCAACGGGCGCCCAGGCCCAGGCCGCCGTCCTGGACGTGGGAGGCAGGGAGCTGGGCATCGTGAACACCCACCTGCAGGCCCCGTCCGGGCAGGCGCCCGAGGTGGCGGCCATCGTGCGCGATCTGGCCGCCGGGCTCGACGCCGGGCAGGCCGGGCAGGCCGGCGACGCGCGGACCTCCGGAGGCGCGCCCAGGCCGGTCGTCCTGGCCGGCGACCTGAACACCGAACCGGCCGATCCCGAGATGCGGGTACTGGAGGCGGCCGGCCTGTCCGATCCGCTGATCGCGCTGGGTGATCCGCCCACCTCACCGGCCGAGGAGCCCGTCAAGCGCATCGACCACGTGCTGATCAGCCCGGGTGTGACCGCGGTTTCCGCGCAGGTTCCGCGTCTGCCGTACTCCGATCATCTGCCCGTTCTGACGACGTTGCGGCTAACCACTGTTGACCAGGAGGGATAATCGACAACATGCGCCTTTCCGCTCGGGTCGACTACGCCCTCCGTGCCGCCGCCGAACTCGCCGCCGCCGGGGCCGGCCCGACCACGGTGGGCGAGCTCGCCAAAGAGCAGGACATGCCGCCCAAATACCTGGAGAACATCCTGCTCCAGATGCGCCGTGCCGGTCTGGTGCGTGGCCAGCGAGGGCCCGAAGGGGGTTACGTGCTGGCCAGGCCGGCTGCGGAGATCTCGCTCGCCGACGTGATCAGGGCGGTCGACGGGCCGCTGGCCAACGTCCGCGGCGAGCGTCCCGAGCATGTCGGCTACCGTGGCCCCGCCGAGTCGCTGCAACAGGTGTGGATCGCGCTGCGCGCCACCGAGCGGTCGATCCTGGAGGAGGTCACGCTGGAGCAGGTGGCAGGCGGCGCCCTCCCCGAGCGTGTCCGCCAGCTCGCCGCCGACCCCGCCGCCTGGGACTGACAGCGCCCAAATCACCCGGCGCACAGAGCGGGGAGCCTCCCTGGGCACCGAGCGCGAGCCAGCCCGGCGTACAGAGCGCGAGCCGACCCAGCGCGCAGAGCGCGACCGCGCGGGGCGCCAGGGAGACGGCGAGGCGATTCCGGCGGGTTCTTAGACTGGGCGCATGCCCGAAGGAGACGCCGTCTACCGCACCGCCGCCCGGCTGCGGCAGGCCCTCGACGGGCGGGTGCTCACCCGGTCCGACTTTCGGGTCCCCCGGCACGCCACCGCCGACCTGAGCGGGCGGAGGGTGCTGACGACCGTCTCGCGGGGCAAGCACCTGCTCACCCGGGTCGAGGGCGGGCTGACCGTGCACACCCACCTGAGGATGGACGGGAGCTGGCGGGTCATGCCGGCCGGACGCCGCCCCGCTCCGGGTGACGTGGTGCGCCTCGTGCTGGCCAACGAACAGTGGCAGGCGGTGGGGATCAGGCTGGGCGTGGTCGATCTGCTGAAGACCGCGGAGGAGGCACGGGTCGTGGGCCATCTGGGGCCCGATCTGCTCGGCGACGACTGGGACCCCACCGAGGCCGTGCGGAGGCTGCGCGGCGACCCCGACAGGACGATCGGTGAGGCGTTGCTCGACCAGCGCAACCTGGCCGGCATCGGCACGATCTACCGTGCCGAGACGTTGTTCCTGCGCGGCATCTGGCCGTGGCGAAAGGTGAGAGAGATCGACGACCTGGAGGGAGTGGTCACGCTGGCGCACCGGCTGCTGGACGCCAACAAGGCGCACGGGGGCACAGTCACCACGGGCGATCGCCGCCCGACCGACCAGACGTGGGTTTACGGCAGGTTCGGCCGCCCCTGCCGCCGATGCGGCACCCGCATCAGTCGCGGGGAGATGGGAACACGGTCACAGGAACGTCTGATCCTGTGGTGTGACAAGTGCCAGCCGCGCTAGGCGGCCACCATGTCCTTGACTTCGGGGAACACGGAATCGGAGATCGATCCGGGGACCGACTCGGCAAGCGGGATCCGCTCGTGCTCGGGCGCGTCGGCGAGCACAGGGGCAGCCTGGAGCTCGGCCAGCGCGAACTGGTCGGAAACCTCACGAAGCACCTGCGACAGCGGCACCCCGAGAGCACCACAGATGGACGCGAGCAGCTCGGAGGACGCCTCTTTCTGGCCGCGCTCCACCTCTGACAGGTAGCCGAGCGAGACACGAGCCAGCGTGGACACCTCGCGGAGAGTGCGTCCCTGTCGCACCCTCAGCCGCCTCAACACGTCGCCGAGCAGCTGACGCAGCAAAATCATCTGTCGCTCCCTCCCCGGCGCGGATGTCTTCACCACGCCCCGCGCGATCGGATCGTGCCGCACATCCTTCTTCTTCGCTTCGTACATACTCCTCGCCGTCATCATCGGGCGTTGCCGCCCCTGGCTCGCCGCGCGTGGCTCTTTGCGTGACTCATCAGGCCCGCCTGCCGGGCGCTCGGTGCTTGCAGTTGGCTCACGGACCTCACTCACAGCTCCACCGTACCCGTATCCACGGACAGCGCGTGAGACCGTGGTTGGCATGTTCGCTCGGGACGTAACACGGTAATCATCCGGAATGTTCCCCCTTGTTCGCCTTCAGCACACTTGCTAGGAGATCTACAGCCTCGTCCACCGTCTTTACCCTGATACGTTCGCGTGACCCTCTCAGACTCAGTTCTCGTCGCCAGAATCTGCCGCCGGGCCCGCTGACCGCGACGAAAACCGTGCCGACCGGGCGGCCGTCCTGCGGCTCCGGCCCCGCCACTCCCGTCACGGCCAGGCCGTAGGTCGCGCCGCACACCCTGGCCACACCCAGCGCCATCTCCTCCGCGACCTCCGGATGCACGGCCCCCTCCCGATTGAGTAGATCTTCGGGCACGGCCAGCAACGTGTGCTTCAGATCGGTGGCGTAGGAGATCACCCCGCCTCTGAACGCCTTGGAGGACCCCGAGACCGAGGTGAACGCGGCCCCGATGAGCCCGCCGGTCAGCGACTCGGCCACGGCCACCGTGGCCGCCCGATCCACCAGCAGGGACAGCACCTCGGCCACGCCGGACATGGTCACTCCCCGCGTGCGCGTCGGGCCACCTGGCGGAGTTTGACGGCCCGTACGAGGTAGTCGACGCCCGTGGCCACGGTCACGACCAGCGCGGCGCCCATCACCACCCAGCGAACGGGGTCGGGCCCCCAGGGCAGGATGTAGAGGACGATCGCGCCGATCTGCAGCACGGTCTTGACCTTGCCACCATAGCTGGCCGGGATGACAGCGTGCCGGATCAGCACCAGCCGCAGCAGCGTGATGCCCAGCTCCCGGCCCAGGATGACGAGCGTGACCCACCACGGCAACTCGCCCAGGACCGAAAGACTCACCAGCGCCGCGCCCGTGAGCGCCTTGTCGGCGATCGGGTCCGCGATCTTGCCGAAGTCGGTGATCAGCCCGTAGCGCCTGGCCAGCTCACCGTCGAGGTGATCGGTGATCGAGGCCACCGCGAACACCGCCAGCGCGCCCAGACGCCAGCCCATGCCCGGCAGGAAGAGGCAGATGACGAAGAACGGGACGAGCACCAACCGGAGGACCGTGAGGACGTTGGCGATGTTCCACGGGCTCACCACGCGGCGCTCGTCCCTGGTCATGGACCGGCCTTGATGCGCGCGATCAGGTCAACCCCCTCGGCGTCGACCACGACGGCGCGCACGATCTGGCCCCGGACCAGGCCGATGCCCTGAACCGTGACGGAGCCGTCGACCTCGGGCCCCTGATGCGCCGCCCGGCCCTCGTAGCCGCCGTCGCCCAGGTCGTCGTCGATGAGCACGTCCACCTCGGTGCCGATGCGCTCCTCGGCGCGCTGCGAGGTCAGCTCCTCGGCCAGCTCGGTCAGCACGCGCACCCGCTCGTCGATGACCTCCTGGCCGAGCTTGCCGTCGAAGCCCGCCGCCTCGGTGCCGTCCTCGTCGGAGTAGCCGAAGACGCCGATCACGTCGAGCCTGGCCTGCTCCAGGAAGCCGACCAGCTCGCCGAACTCCTCCTCGGTCTCGCCGGGGAAGCCCACGATGAAGTTGGAGCGGACCCCCGCCTCGGGAGCTCGCTCGCGGATCGTCTCCAGCAGGTCGAGGAAGCGCTCGGGGTCGCCGAAACGGCGCATCCGGCGGAGCACCGGGCCGCTGGCGTGCTGGAAGGACAGGTCGAAGTAGGCGGCGACACCCTCGGTGCCGGCGATCACGTCGATCAGCCCCGGCCGCAGCTCGGCGGGCTGGAGATAGCTCGCCCGGACTCGGTCGATGCCCTCGACGGCGGCCATCCGGGGCAGCAGCCGCTCCAGCGCCCTCAGATCACCGAGGTCCTTGCCGTAGGAGGTGGAATTCTCGCTGACCAAGACGAGCTCGCGGACGCCGCGGTGGGCCAGCCAGTCGGCCTCGGCCACCAGCTCGTCCGGGTCGCGTGAGACGTAGGCGCCCCGGAAGGCGGGGATGGCGCAGAACGTGCAGCGCCGGTCGCAGCCGGAGGCGAGCTTGAGCGAGGCCACCGGGCTCTCGTCGAGCCGCTTGCGCAGGACGCGGGGGCCGCTGGCCGGCGCCACCCCCTCGGGCAGGTCACCGTGGCCGGGGATGCCGGCCCTCGACGCGCCGGCTCGTTCGACCGGCGAGATGGGGAGCAAGGTGCGGCGGTCGCGTGGCGTGTGGGGCTTGAGCGGCCGGCCCGCGAGGACGTCGTCGAGACGGCCGCCGATCTCGGAGTAGTCGTCGAAGGAGATGACCGCGCTGGCTTCGGGCAGCGCCTCGGCCAGCTCGTTACCGTAGCGCTCGGCCATGCAGCCCGCGGCCACCACCTTGGCTCCGGAGTCGGCGGCGGCGAGCAGCGTGTCGATCGAGTCCTTCTTCGCCGAGTCGATGAAGCCGCACGTGTTGACGACGACGACATCGGGGTCGTCGTCGCCCAGCTGCCAACCGGCAGCCTCCAGACGCGCGGCGAGCTCCTCGGAGTCGACCTCGTTGCGGGCGCAACCCAGGGTTATCAGCGATGCGGTTCGGCGGGATGACATGGTGAACCCTACGGTATCGGGAGTTGGACACCCCCGATGCACGGGCTACCGCCGAGGTGCCGCGGGAGGCCCGAAAGAACGGCGCACGATCTCGCCGCTATGCCCCGGATGGCCCAGATCCTGGCCGTTGACCTGGAGGGCCACCGCACCGGCGTCGCCGATCAGCAGGCTCACCCGGGACGCGGCCCGCCACGTGGAGCTCTTGCCCGCCTCCAGCGTGCCGGAGAACAGCTTGCGACCGCTGGAGTCGCGGACGTTGAGGAACGCGGGGCGCTCGGCCTTGACCCTGACCACCACCTCGTTGTCGCTCCCCCGGCCGGCGGACAGCGCGGACCCGCGCGGCTCCTCGGTGATCGGAGAGTTGGGCGGCACGCTGGGCGACGCCGACATCGGCTGCACCCCGACGGACCGGCCCTGCTCGGTGGCGCCCCCCATGACCCTGACCACGCCGAACACCACCACGATGGCCAGCGCGACGCCCAGCGCCATCGACCAGTTGGGGGCCCGTCGCTCGCGGATGCGGAGCTTGCGGTCGGTCTGGAACACCGCCGCGGCCCGCACCGGCACCGGCGCGCCGCCGTGTTGCTCGTCGTAGAGATGGACCAGGGTGTCGGGATCGAGCCCGACCGCCCGGGCGAGCACCTTGACGTGCCCGCGCTCGTAGAAGTCGCCCCCGCACTGGGCGTAGTCGTCTCGCTCGATCGCGTAGATGATGGCCTCGCGGATGCGGGTGGTCGCGCTCAACTGCGCGACCGTCAAGCCCGCCGACCGCCTGGCAGCCGCCAGTATGGCCCCTATGCTCTGCTCCTCCACGGCGCACGCCTCCCCGCCCCCGACGATGCGTAGTCGTTCACATTCAATCAGTCATCGCCGGGCGGGGTCGCATCGGGGTCATTCGCCACGCAAGTCGGCCAGCAAACCCGGCAGATCATCCGGTTTCACCAGCACTTCGCGGGCCTTCGACCCCTCGCTCGGGCCGACCACGTTGCGACTCTCCAGCAGGTCCATCAGCCGGCCCGCCTTGGCGAAGCCGACGCGGAGCTTGCGCTGCAGCATCGAGGTCGAGCCGAACTGGGTCGTCACGATCAGCTCGGCGGCCTGGATGACCAGGTCGAGATCGTCGCCTATGTCCTCGTCGATCTCGCGCTTGACCGGCGCGGCGGCGACGTCGTCGCGGTATTCGGCCTGCATCTGCGTCTTGCAGTGCGCGACGATCTCGGCGATCTCCTTCTCCGAGACGAACGCGTTCTGGATGCGGATGGGCTTGCTGGCGCCCATCGGCAGGAACAACGCGTCGCCCTGGCCGATCAGCTTGTCAGCGCCGGGCTGGTCGAGGATGACCCGCGAGTCAGTGAGGGAGGAGACGGCGAAGGCCAGCCGGGAGGGCACGTTGGCCTTGATGAGGCCGGTGACCACGTCCACCGAGGGCCGCTGCGTCGCGATGACCAGGTGGATGCCGGCGGCGCGGGCCAGCTGGGTGATGCGGACGATGGAGTCCTCGACGTCGCGCGGGGCAACCATCATCAGGTCGGCCAGCTCGTCCACGATGACCAGGAGGTAGGGGTAGGGCTGGTAGACACGCTCGCTGCCCGGCGGCGGCTGGAGCTTGCCGGCCCGGACGGCCTTGTTGAACTCGTCGACGTGGCGGAACCCACTGGCCGCCAGGTCGTCGTAGCGGCGGTCCATCTCGCCCACCACCCATTCGAGGGCCTCGGCGGCCTTCTTGGGGTTGGTGATGATGGGGGTGATGAGGTGCGGGATGCCCTCGTAGACCGACAGCTCGACGCGCTTGGGGTCGACCAGCACCATCCGCACCTCGTCGGGCGTGGCGCGCATGAGGATCGAGGTGATGAGCCCGTTGACGCAGACCGACTTGCCGGCCCCGGTGGCGCCCGCGATCAGCAGGTGGGGCATCTTGGCGAGGTTGGCGACGATGGTGCGTCCCTCGACGTCCTTACCGAGGCCGACGATCATCGGATGGTGGTCGGCCTGGGCGACCTGGGCCCGGAGCACGTCGCCGAGCGCGACCAGGTCCTTGTCGGCGTTCGGGATCTCCACCCCGATGGCCGACTTGCCGGGGATGGGAGACAAGATCCGGACATCCGCGGACTTGACGGCGTACGCGATGTTCTTGGTGAGAGCCGTGACCTTCTCCACCTTGACCGCCGGCCCGAGCTCGATCTCGTAGCGGGTCACGGTCGGCCCGCGGGTGAAGCCGATCACCTGCGCGTCGATGGTGAACTGCTCCAGCACGCTGGTCAGCGCGTTGACCACGGTGGTGTTGGCCTTGGTCTGGGGCTTGGGCAGGCTGCCCGGCTTGAGCAGCTGCAGGTCGGGCAGGCCGTATGGGCCGGCCTGAGGAGACAGCACGAGCTGCTCGACCTTGCGCGGCGCCGGGGTGGGCTGCGGCGGCTCCTGCCTGCGCGCCGAGGCGGGCGGCTCCTCGTCGTCGGTCAGGCCGGGCACGATCTCCGGCGAGTGGTCGCCGCGCTTGTCCTGGTCGGCGATCACCGGCGTGTCGTACGGCTTGATCAGGTCGCCGACCTCGGATGACGCGGGCTTCTTGGGCTTGGCCCGCTTCCTGCCCGGCTGCTGCCGCTCCTCAGCCGGGGCCTGTCGGTCGAACAGCAGGTGACGGAGCTCCGCGAGCCGCTCGGGGATCCGGTGCACCGGCGTGGCCGTGATCACCAGTACGCCGAACCCCGACAGCATGAGCAGCAGCGGGATGGTGATCCAGGACGGCAGGATGCTCATCGGCGGCGCCGAGACGAGGAAGCCGACGAGGCCGCCCGCCTGCGAGATGCGCTCCATCCCGTCGTTGGCCGTGCCCGCCGGGTAGGGGACGTCGTTGGCCACGTGGATGACGCCGAGCACGCCGACGAGCAGCGCGCTCCAGCCGATCACCATCCGCCCGGTGTCGGCGTTCTGGTCGGGATGGCGGAGGTAGCGCCAGGCCAGCAGGCCGAGCAGCAGCGGCAGGGCCCAGGCCAGCGAGCCGAACACGGCGTGCACGGCGGCGTTGACCATGCTGGGCACCGTCCCCTCGGACGTGCGCCAGGTCATCGCGGCGACCACGATCGCGCCCGCGAGGACCGCCAGCCCCACCCCGTCGCGCCGGTGGACCGGGTCGAGCTCGCGGGCGTTCTTGCCGAGCGCCCGCGCGGTGCTGCCGATGCCGTTGGCGAGCAGCATCCACAGGCCGACGACCAGCTTACCGATCATCGTGAAGACCCAGCTGATCGGGTCCTGGTGGGTCATGGGCGGCTTACGAGCCGACGCAGCCCCCTTCGCCCTCGGTCGCCCCGACGACGTGGCTCCCCGCTTCGCGGGGGTCGATCGAGGTGAGGTCGACCGCTTCGCCGGCCCCTTCGCTGCGCTTTTCGGCGGACGGGTGGCCATGATGCCAAAGGTACGTCGGAGACACGGCCGAGCGCACTCAGGCACGCCGATCAGAGACGAACCGTGTCGAACGCGGCCCGCATGGCGGCCACCTCGGCGGCCAGATCCTTGATCGTGTCGCGCAGCCCCTCGTCGCCCGAGGAGGTGCCGGCCAGGCCGGCCAGCCGGGCCTCGACGGCGGACAGCCGCTCGGCGAAGTCGGCCAGGGCGCGCGAGTCGCGCGACAGCACCGTGTCGTTCTGCACCAGATCGCACAGCAGCGCGGCCTGCTCCTGGAGGACGGCGTTCTTGCGGAACAACTCGATGAAGACGGTGACCTTGGAGCGCAGCACCCACGGATCGAACGGCTTGGTGATGTAGTCGACCGCCCCGACGGCGTAGCCGCGGAAGGCCGCGCCGCTGCCCGTGTCGGTGCCGGTCAGGAAGATGATGGGCACGTCGCGGGTCTGGTCGAGCCGTTTGATGTGGCTCGCGGTCTCGAATCCGTCCATGCCCGGCATCAGCACGTCGAGCAGCACCACCGCGAAGTCGTGGCGCAGCATCAGTTTCATCGCGTCCTGCCCCGACCTGGCCTTGAACAGCCGTTGCTGCAGCGGGCGCAGCACCGCGTCGAGCGCGATCAGGCTCTCCTCCTTGTCGTCGACGAGCAGGATCTTGACCTGGCGGTTCATTCGGCGGCCTTCCTCTCCCCCGCGAGCCAGCCGCGCATGACGTCCAGCAGATGATCCAGATCAACCGGTTTGGGCACGTAGTCGGAGGCGCCGCAGGAGATCGTCTTCTCCCGGTCGCCCGGCATCGCCTTGGCCGTCAGGGCGATGATCGGCAGGTCGGCGAACCTCGGCATGGACCGCACGGCGACCAGCGTCTCGTAGCCGTCCATCTCGGGCATCATCACGTCCATCAGGACCAGCGCGATCTTATCCTCGCGTTCGAGCACCTCGATGCCCTCCCGTCCGTTCTCGGCGTAGATCACCTCCATGCCGAGGCGGCCGAGCACGTGGGTGAGGGCGTAGACGTTGCGGATGTCGTCGTCGACGATGAGCACCCGCTCGCCGGCGAACGCCTCACCGGCCGGGCCGTCGCTCATCTCGCCGAGCCTGGTCGCGGAGTGCCACAGGTCGTCGGCGTCGGCACTGGGCCACTCGGCCTGCTGCTGGACCGCGCGGCTCTCGACCGTCCCGCGCACCGGCTCGGCCCGCCGGCCGGTCGCCTGCGCCGCGTCGTGCTCCGCCTGCTCGGCCGTGACGGTCGAGGTGAGGCAGCGGGCGGGCACGTACAGCGTGAAGGTGCTGCCTCTGCCCGGCTCGCTGCTGGCGTGGATCTCGCCGCCGAGCAGCCGGGCGATCTCGCTGCTGATCGACAGGCCGAGGCCCGTCCCGCCGTACTTGCGGCTGGTGGTGCCGTCGGCCTGCTGGAACGCGCCGAAGATGGCGGGCAGTTTGTCGGGCGCGATGCCGATGCCGGTGTCGCTGACCGCGAAGGCTACCACGTCGGCGGCGTCGCGGAGCGCCGGACTGTCGAGGCCGCGGGCGATGGAGACCGCCAGCCTGACCTCGCCGGCGGAGGTGAACTTGACCGCGTTGGACAGCAGGTTGCGCAGGATCTGCTGGAGCCGCCGCTCGTCGTTGAACAGCTCGCGCGGCACGCCGGGGGCGATCTCGATCTCGAAGGTGAGACCTCGGTCGACGGTCAGCGGCCGGAACGTGGCGTCGACGTAGTCGAGGAGCTTGCTCAGCGGCAGCTTCTCGGGCCGTACGTCCATCCGCCCCGCCTCGATCTTCGACAGGTCGAGGATGTCGTTGATCAGCTGGAGCAGGTCGCTGCCCGCGTTGTGGATGGTGGTGGCGAACTCGACCTCCTGCGCCGACAGGTTGTCCTCGGGGTTGTCGGCGAGCAGCCGCGCCAGGATGAGCAGGCTGTTGAGCGGCGTGCGCAGCTCGTGGGACATGTTGGCGAGGAACTCCGACTTGTAGCGCGACGAGGTGGCCAGCAGGTGCGCCTTCTCCTCCAGGGCGGCGTTGGACCTGCGCAGCTCGGCCTGCTGGCGCTGCAGCTCGTCGGAGCGGCCCTGGAGCTGCTGGGCCAGCCGCTGCGACTCCGACAGCAGCGACTCGGTGCGGGCGTTGGCGATGATCGTGTTGATGGCCACCCCGATGGTGACCACGAACTGGTCGAAGAAGGCCAGGTGGACGTCGCTGAACCGGCTGAAGGACGCCAGCTCGATCACGCCGAGCACGTTGTCCTCGAACAGGATCGGCAGCACGACCACGCTGGCGGGGGCCGCCTCGCCGAGCCCGGTGTGCACCTTGATGTAGCCGGAGGGCACGTCGCTGAGCAGGATGCGCTTCTTCTCCAGCGCCGCCTGCCTGATCAGGCCGGGGCCTGGCGTGCCCGTGCCGGGCAGCACGTCCCTGTCGTGGGCGGCGCCGTAGCCGGCGATGAAGGCCAGCTCGCCGTCGAGCGACCCGGAGCCGGCCAGGAAGAACGCACCGAACTGGGCGCTGACCAGCGGGGTGAGCTCCCGCAGGATGAGGTCGGCGACCTCGACCAGGTCGCGGTGGCCCTGCATGAGGCCGGCGATGCGGGCCAGGTTGCTCTCCAGCCAGTCCTTGGCCCGGGTGGTCTCGCGCAGGTTGGCCACCATCAGGTTGACGTTGTTCTTCAGCTCGGCGACCTCGCCCTTGGCCTCAAGGCTGATGGCGCGGCTCAGATCGCCCTGGGCGACGGCGCTGGCCACCTCAGCGATGGCCCGCACCTGGGTGGTGAGGTTGCCGGCCAGCTCGTTGACGTTCTTGGTGAGGCGTTCCCAGGTGCCGTAGACCCCCTCGACCTCGGCCTGACCGCCGAGCCTGCCCTCGGAGCCGACCTCGCGGGCCACCCGGGTCACCTCGGAGGAGAAGGAGGACAGGGTGTCGACCATCGTGTTGATGGTGGTCTTGAGCTCGAGGATCTCGCCCCGGGCGTCGACGTCGATCTTCTTCGACAGGTCGCCGTTGGCCACGGCGGTCGCGACCTGCGCGATGTTGCGCACCTGGCTGGTCAGGTTGGACGCCATGAAGTTGACGTTGTCGGTGAGGTCCTTCCACACGCCGTTCACCCCGCGCACCTGCGCCTGACCGCCCAGGCTGCCCTCGGTGCCGACCTCGCGGGCCACCCGGGTCACCTCACCGGAGAAGGCGGACAACTGGTCGACGGTGGTGTTGATGGTGGTCTTGAGCTCGAGGATCTCGCCCCGCGCGTCGACGTCGATCTTCTTCGACAGGTCGCCGTTGGCCACGGCGGTCGCGACCACCGCGATGCTGCGCACCTGACTGGTCAGGTTGGACGCCATGAAGTTGACGTTGTCGGTGAGGTCCTTCCACACCCCGCTCACCCCGCGCACCTGCGCCTGACCGCCGAGCCGCCCCTCGGTGCCGACCTCCCGCGCCACCCGCGTCACCTCGCCGGCGAACGCGGACAACTGGTCGACCATCGTGTTGATCGTGTCCTTCAGCTGAAGGATCTCGCCCCGCGCGTCGACCGTGATCTTCTTCGACAGATCGCCGTCGGCCACGGCCGTCGTGACCTGCGCGATGTTGCGCACCTGACTGGTGAGGTTGTCGGCCATGAAGTTGACGTTGTCGGTGAGGTCCTTCCAGGTGCCCGAGACGCCCTTGACCTCGGCCCGCCCGCCCAGCTGCCCCTCGGTGCCGACCTCGCGCGCCACCCGCGTCACCTCGTCGGCGAACGCGGACAGCTGGTCGACCATCGTGTTGATGGTGTTGGTCAGCTCCAGGATCTCACCCTTGACCTCGACCGTGATCTTGCGGCTGAGGTCGCCCTTCGCGACCGCGGTGGCCACCTGGGCGATGCTGCGCACCTGGGTGGTGAGGTTGTCGGCCATGAAGTTGACGTTGTCGGTGAGGTCCTTCCACACCCCGCTCACCCCGCGCACCTGCGCCTGACCGCCGAGCCGCCCCTCGCTGCCGACCTCCCGCGCCACCCGCGTCACCTCCGCGGCGAACGCCGACAGCTGGTCGACCATCGTGTTGACGGTGTCCTTCAGCTGAAGGATCTCGCCCTTGACGTCCACGCTGATCTTGCGGCTCAGGTCGCCCTGGGCGACCGCGGTGGCCACCTGGGCGATGTCGCGCACCTGGGTGGTGAGGTTAGAGGCCATGAAGTTGACGTTGTCGGTGAGGTCCTTCCACACCCCGCTCACCCCGCGCACCTGCGCCTGACCGCCGAGCCGCCCCTCGGTGCCGACCTCGCGCGCCACCCGCGTCACCTCGTCGGCGAACGCCGACAACTGCCCCACCATCGTGTTGATCGTGTCCTTCAGCTGAAGGATCTCGCCCCGCGCGTTGACCGTGATCTTCTTCGACAGGTCGCCGTTGGCCACCGCCGTCGTGACCTGCGCGATCGAGCGGACCTGGGTGGTGAGGTTGGACGCCATGAAGTTGACGTTGTCGGTGAGATCCTTCCAGGTGCCGAGCACCCCCTTGACCTCGGCCCGGCCGCCCAGCTGCCCCTCGGTGCCGACCTCGCGCGCCACCCGCGTCACCTCGCTGGCGAACGCCGACAGCTGGTCGACCATCGTGTTGACGGTCAGCTTGAGCTCCAGCAGCTCGCCGGTGGCCTCGACCGTCACCTGCCGGGTCAGGTCGCCCCTGGCCACGGCCGTGGTGACCACCGCGATGTCGCGCACCTGCGCGGTCAGCCGGGCCGCCATGGCGTTGACCGCCTCGGTCACGTCGCGCCAGCTGCCCGACATGCCCTGCACCTTGGCCCGGCCGCCCAGCCGCCCCTCGGTGCCGACCTCACGGGCGACCCGCGTCACCTCGCCGGAGAACAGCGCGAGCTGGTCGACCATCCGGTTGACCGCCTTGCCCATCAGACGCAGGCCGCCACGCAGCGGGCGGTTGTCCTCCTGCAGGTCGACCCGCTGCGACAGGTCGCCGTCGGCGACGGCGTTGAGCACCCGGGTGGCCTTGGCGGCCGGGATCACCAGCGCGTCGATCAGCGCGTTGACGGCCGTCACGTTGACCGCCCAGCCGCCCGCGCCGGGGCTCGGGGTGAGCCGCTCGTCGAGGTGGCCCTGCCTGGCCACCTCGACGCGGACCCGGGTGAGCTCGCCGGTCAGGTGCTCGTTGCGGTCGACGACCTGGTTGAAGGCCATCGCCAGCTCGGCCAGGAAGGGATCTGAGGGCAGGTCGAGGCGCGCCCGGAAGTTGCCGTCACGTAGCCGCTGAAGGGCCACGAGCAGCGGCCTGAGGTCCGCCTGCCGCAGGGTGTCGGGGGCGAGAGGGGGTTCCAGCTGCGCGACCACGGCTGCCTTCTTCACAAGTGGAGGCATGAACGGCCCACAGTCTGCCACCCTGAGAGTAACCGAACTGCCACATCGAGTGATGTTCTAGGACGGATAGTGGAAACCACCCGCGTGTCGAGCACGGGCTTCGACGGCACGCCCCATGCCCCGGCGGCCGCCCGCCGCTTCGTCCGCCAGGTGCTCGGCGAGTGGCACCTGGGCCACCTGGCCGAGGACGCCGTGCTGCTGACCAGCGAGCTCGTCACCAACGCGGTGGTGCACGCGGGCACCGGCATCGAGCTGACCTGCCGCCTGGACGCGCACGCCGCGCCGCCACGGCTGGAGATCGAGGTAGACGACCACCACCCCACGCGGACCATCCCGGCGACCGGCTCGCCGCCCGGCGACGCCATGGCCACCTCCGGGCGCGGGCTCGCGCTGGCCGGCCTGCTCGCCGACGCGTGGGGCGTCACCTACTCCGGCACCGCCAAACGGGTGTGGGTCCGCATGGAGTTCGCCGACGGATCGGGCGCCCACGATGTCGCGCGGGGCACCCCGGCCGCGGCGCCGGCGGCGGCCGCCGCGCCCGTCGAGACCCTGCACGTCGGGGTCATCGTGGCCGACTTCGACGGGCGCGTGGTCTCCTGGAATCCCGAAGCCGAGGCGCTGCTCGGCTGGCCGTCCGAGCAGGCCACGGGCAGGCCGCTGGCGGAGCTGGTCGCCTGGCGCGGGCACGGCTCCTACTCGCTGTCGCTGGCCGACACGCTCAACCTCGGCCGCTGGCGCGGCGAGTCCCGGATGCGCCACCGCGACGGCCGGTTGGTCCCGGTCTACATCTCCCATCTACGCACGGAGGGCCGCGCCAGGGACCGCCGGGCGATCTGGATGGTGGTGGCCAACGACCACAGGTACGTCCTGGCCGGCCCGCCGGCGCCGCTCAGGCGGGAGCCGGGCAGGCGCATCAAGGACCTGCTCGACCGCGACCGGCCGCTCGCCGAGGTGCTCGACACCATCGCCCAGATCGTCCACACATCCAGCGGGGGCGACGCCTCGTACGTGCTGCTGCGCGGTGAGAGCGGCAACCGGTTCGGTGTCGCGGCCGGGGCGGGCGCGACGGCGGGGCTGGTCGGGCTGGTGGCGGCGGGGCTGTTCGGCGTGGACCGCACGGCGCCCGCGGTCGTCGACGACCTGCTGGCCGGAGACGTGGCCCTGGCCGAGCAACTGCGGGCCAGGTCACTGGTGTGCGCGCCGCTGCGCGTGTCGGGCGAGGTGATCGGCTATCTGGTGGCGGCGGCCGCCGAGCCGGGCAGGTTCGACCAGGAGCTCACGGTCAGCCTGCAGCACATCGCCGACCAGGTGGCGGTGACCGTGCAGCGCGAGCGAACCGCCGAGCAGGAGCGCGCCCACCGGGGCCGGCTCTCGTTCCTGGCCGAGGCGGGCGAGCTGCTGGCGGGCGTGCACGACGAGGAGCTGATCGCGGCGCTGACGGCCCAGCTGGTCGTACCCAAGATCGCCACCTGGGCGGCGGTCTACCTGACCGACCTGACGGGCATGACCAGGCTGGCGCACGTGTGGCACACCGAGGAGCGGCACAACGCCGCGCTGCGCACGTCGCTGCCGTCCGTCCCGCAGGCGACGCTGGGCGAGATCAGCTGGCCGGTCGGCGCGGAGAGCGTGCTGTCGTTCCCCCTGCTCATCCAGGGCAGGTCGCACGGCGCGCTGGTGATCGGACGGGTCGAGCCGACGCTCCCGCTGGAGGTGGCCGACCTGCTGGCCGACCTGTGCCGGCTGGTCGCGCTCAACCTGCACACGGCCATGCTCTACACGCGGCAGGCGACCACCTCGCGGGTGCTGCAGCGCAGCCTGCTGCCGATGGGCGTGGCCACCATGCCGGGCCTGGAGTCGGCCGTCGTGTACGAGCCCGCCGAGGAGGGCGCCGACGTGGGCGGCGACTTCTACGACCTGTTCACGGTGGGCGACCACTGGTGCTTCGCGCTGGGCGACGTGTGCGGCAGCGGCCCGGAGGCTGCGGCCGTCACGGGGCTGGCCCGCCATGCCGTACGCCTGCTCGCCAAGGAGCACTACACGGTGGCCGACATCCTGCACCGGCTGAACGAGACGCTGCTGGAGGAGAACGAGGAGGGACGTTTCCTCAGCCTGCTGTGCGGCGAGCTCACCCCGCTGCCGCAGGGCGGGGCGCTGTGCACGATCGCCTCGGCGGGGCATCCGCCGCCCCTGCTGCTGCGCGCGGACGGCGAGGTGCGGGCCGTGGCCAGCCCGCAGCTACTGCTCGGCATCGAGTACGAGGCCAGGTTCTTCGTGGAGACGTTCGAGCTGGCGCCCGGTGAGGTGCTGCTGTGCGTGACCGACGGGGTGACCGAGCGGCGCGACGGCGACCGGCTGCTCGACGACGACGACGGGCTGGCCCGGCTGCTGTCGGGTTGTACGGGGCTGAGCGCGCACGCCGTCGCGGAGCGGGTGCGGCAGGCGGTCGACTCGTTCGGCCCGGAGCCGGTCGGCGACGACGTGGCCCTGCTGGTGCTCCGGGCCACGGCGACGCTGCGCGCCGGTCAGCCGGTGAACCGGTAGGTGGTGCTGGAGGTGAAGCGCTCGCCCGGCCGCAGCACGGTCGACGGGAAGCCGGGCTGGTTGGGCGAGTCGGGGAAGTGCTGGGTCTCCAGGCAGAGCCCCGCGTGCGGGCCGTAGGGCGTGGCGGCCGGGTCGAGCATGCCGCCCGCGTAGAACTGCACGCCCGGCTCGGTGGTGGTGACCTCCATGGTGCGGCCGGTCTCGGGCTCGACCACCGTGACGCCACCGTCGAGGACGAAGCAGTGGTCGTAGGCGCCGCCCTGCCGCTCGCCGATGGCGTGCGGCTCGGTGAAGTCGAACGGCGTGCCCTTGACCGGCGCGAGCTCGCCCGTGGGGATCTTGACCGCGTCGACGGGCAGGTAGTGCTCGGCGTCGATGCGGACCACGTGGCCGAGCACGTCGCCGCGGCCGGCCAGGTTGAAGTAGGAGTGATTGGTCAGGTTGAGCACGGTCGGCGCGTCGGTCTCGGCGGTGTAGTCGAGGCGGATCGCCTCGGCCTCGAGCGTGTAGGTGACCGAGGCGTTGAGGGTGCCCGGATAGCCCTGGTCGCCGTCGGGGCTGGTGAGGGTGAGCGTGATGGACGAGCCGGTGACGTCGGCGACGGTCCACACCTTGCTGTCGAAGCCGTGGACTCCGCCGTGGAGGCTGTTGGGGCCGTCGTTGACCGGCACCTGGTATTCGGTGCCGTCGAGGGTGAAGCGGCCGCCCGCGATGCGGTTGGCGTATCTGCCCGCGACGGCTCCGAAGTAGCGGCTGCGGGTCAGGTAGTCGTCGAGCGTGTCAAGCCCGAGGACGACGTTGAGGCCGTACACCTCCAGCGTCTGGAGGACGGCGCCGTAGCTGAGCACGGCGGCCCGCAACGGCCCGGAGGACAACTCGAAGCGCTCCACGCGCTCTCCCGACGGCATGGTTCCGAACGTCATGAGTGTGCCTCTCCCGTGGATTCGCGGATGATCAGCGCGGTCTCCAGCATCGTTACCCCGGTGGCCACCTCGGAATCGACCGACTGGAGGAGCATGTCGACGGCGATGCGCCCGGCGGTGGCGGTCGGCATGGCGATGGTGGTCAGCTTCGGCCGGCCGAGGCGTCCGGCCACGATGTCGTCGACGCCGATCACGCTGATGTCGCCGGGCACGTGCACGCCGCGCTCGGCGAGCCCCTCGATGAGGCCGATGGCGACCAGGTCGTTGTAGGCGAGCACGCCGGTCGCGCCGGAGGCGATCACCTCGGCGGCGGCGGCCCGGCCGCCCTGCTCGGTCGGCGGGTTGGGGCCGAGGAAGGCGACGTCGACCTCGCTCATCGCGGCGGCCGCCTCCTGCATCTCCTTGCTGGTCCACGACCCGCTGGGGCCGGTGACCAGGGCGAGCCGGCGGTGGCCGAGCCCGGTGAGATGCTCGACGGCGAGCCGCGCCCCCCGCCCCACGTCCATCAGGACCGTGGCCATCCCCTTGACCCGGCGGTTGACCAGGACGAACGGCACCTCCTGGCGCAGCCGCTCGATGGTGCGGTTGGTGAGGCGGGGGCTGCACAGCAGCACGCCGTCGACCTGCTTGGTGAGGGTCTGGATCAGCTCTTCCTCGACCTTGGGATCCTCGTCGGTGTCGGCCACGAACACGTGGTAGTCGCGTAGTCTGGCCTGCGCCTGCGCCGCCTTGATGAGGGGCGGGAAGAACGGGTTGGCGATGTCGGCCACGATGAGGCCGAGGTTGTGGGTGCGGCCGGTGGTCAGCGCCCGGGCCGCCCGGTTGGGCCGGTAGCCCAGGTCGTCGGCGACGGCGAGCACCCTGACCCGGGTCTCGGGGTTGACCAGATGGGGTGCGGAGAAGGCGCGTGACACCGTGGAGACGTGCACCCCGGACACCCGGGCCACGTCGCGAATCGTCACCGCCACGCTGGGCCTCCTCCGACCATGACCTGTACTTTAGTGCAAGCGTTTGTATCGTTGTCAATCGACGATCGACCCGCCCTGCCTCGCATCCTATCCCTCATGTGACCACTCGTCGTGCTCTGGTGACGGTCTCACCGCTTGACGTTTTCGAAGCCGAACCTCAATACTTTTTGCAACCGGTTGCTGCAAGATCCCAGGAGTGGTGGAAGACCCGATGACACGAACACTGGTGACCGGCAGCGCCGGCCGACTCGGGCGCAGTGTGGTCGCCACCCTGGCGCAGACGGGCCACGAGGTCGTCGGCGTCGACGTCGGCTCCGGCACCCCCGACGAGGCGGCCGTCACGCTGCCGGCCGACCTGACCGACCTGGGCGAGACCCACGACGTCATGGCGCGCTTCCGGCCCGACGTCGTCGTGCACCTGGCCGCGATCGCGACCCCGTTCAGCCGGACCGACGGCCTGACCTTCCGCACCAACACGCAACTCGCCTTCAACGTGTGCGCGGCGGCGAGCAACCTCGGCGTCGGCAGAGTCGTGGTGGCCAGCAGCCCGACCGTCATCGGCTACGGCGCCCCCGGTGGCTGGCGGCCCCGCTACCTGCCGATCGACGAGGAGCACCCCACCGAGCCGTGGAACTCCTACAGCCTGTCGAAGCTCACCGCCGAGCAGACCATGGCGGCCTTCGCGCGCGGCTCGGCCACCCGGTTCGCCGCGGTGCGGCCGTGCTTCGTGGTGGCGCCCGAGGAGTGGGCGGGCGCGCCCACCCAGTCCGGTCACACGATGGCCGAACGACTCGACCGGCCGGACATCGCCGGGGTGTCGCTCTTCAACTACATCGACGCCCGGGACGCCTCCGAGCTGATCGCCGTACTGGCCGAGCGGCTGTTCGAGCTGCCCAGCGGCGAGGTGTTCTTCGCCGGCGCGGCGGACGCGCTGGCCCGTGAGCCCCTGGCGGAGCTGCTTCCCACGGTCAACCCCGCGACCGCCGCGACCGCCGCGCGGCTGACCGGCACCTCCCCCGCCTTCACCTCGGCCAAGGCCGAACGCATGCTCGGCTGGACCGCCAAGCGCAGCTGGCGCAGCGAACTGGAGACCCCATGAACCTCAGCGGAATCCTCTTCTTCCCCATCACCCCCTTCGACAACGACGGCGAGCTGGCCGAGAAGGTGCTGGCCGAGCACCTGCGGCGAGGGCTCGAACACGGCCCCGGCGGCGTGTTCGCGGCCTGCGGCACGGGTGAGTTCGCCGCCCTGTCGGAGTCGGAGCACGCGGCCGTGGTGCGGGTGGCGGTCGAGACGGCGCGGGGGCGGGTGCCGGTGTTCGCGGGGGCGGGCGGGCCGTTCGGCACGGCGCTGCGGCAGGCGAGGGCCGCCCGCGAGGCCGGGGCCGACGGGCTGCTGCTCATGCCGCCGTACCTGTCGACGGGCACCGAGGAGGGGTTCGCCGCCTACGTGCGGGCGGTCGCGGAGATCCTGCCGCTCATCGTCTACCAGCGCGGGGCGGTGGTGCTCTCGCCCGAGCGGGTGGTGGAGCTGGCCCGGATCCCGGGTGTGATCGGCCTGAAGGACGGCGTGGGCGACATCGACCTGATCCAGCGCACCGTGCTGGCCGTGCGCCGCGAGGTCGGCGACGGTTTCCGGTTCTTCAACGGGCTGCCGACGGCCGAGCTGACCATGGGGGCCTACCGCGGCATCGGGGTGGAGCTCTACTCCTCCGCGGTCTTCGCCTTCGCGCCGGAGATCGCCACCGCCTTCCGCGACGGCGCCGCCGATCTGCTCACCGAGTTCTACGAGCCGCTGGTACGGCTGCGCTCGAAGGTCCCCGGCTACGCCGTGTCCCTGGTCAAGGCCGGGGTGCGGCTGGGCGGCCTGGACACCGGGCCGGTCCGGCCGCCGCTGGTGGATCCCACGCCCGAGCACGTGGCCGAGCTGGAGGCGTTGATCACGCACGGGCGGGCGCTGGCGGGTGCCCGTGATTCGTGACCTCACGGTACGGTCGCGCACGGCCACGCTGCCCCGCCCGTGGGGGCCCGACGTACCCGTCAACCACGTCCTGGTCGTCGAGGTGACCCTGGACGACGGCCGGACGGGCACCGGCTTCTCCTGGACGCCGCGGATCGGGGCGCGGGCCGTACACGCGCTGCTGGAGCACGACATCCGGGAGGCCGTCATCGGCCTCGACCCGCACCCGGAGGTGGTGTGGGACCTGCTCTGGCGGCACCTGCGCGAGGCCGGGGCCGGCGGCGTCACCACGATCGCGCTGGCCGGGCTCGATCTCGCCCTGTGGGACCTGCGCTGCGGCGAACGCGGACTGGTCGAGGTGCTGGGCAGACGCCGGGACAGCGTGCCGGTCTACGGAAGCGGCGTGAACCTGCACTACTCGCTGGAGGAGCTGGTCGCGCAGGCCGGGCGGTGGAAGGCGGCCGGCTACCCGGCGGTCAAGATCAAGGTGGGCCGGCCCGCCCTGCGCGAGGACGTCGAGCGGGTGGCGGCGGTCCGCGAGGTGATCGGGCCGGAGACGCTGCTGATGATCGACGCCAACCAGCGCTGGGACCTGCACCGCGCCCGCCGCGCCGCCGAGGCCCTCGCCCCCTACGACCCGCACTGGCTGGAGGAGCCGCTGCCCGCCGACGACGTCGCCGCGCACGTCGAGCTGCGGCGGGCGACCGGCGTGCCCCTCGCGGTCGGCGAGAACGTCTACACCGTCTACGGCTTCCGCGACCTGCTGGTGGCGGGCGCGTGCGACGTGGTGCAGCCCAACGTGGTCAGGGTGGGCGGGATCACCCCGTTCCTGCGCATCGCCGAGCTGGCCCGGGCCTTCGACGTGCCGGTCCATCCGCACCTGCTGCCCGATCTGTCCGGGCAGCTCGCGCTGGCGCTGCCGCTGCCGTGTCTGGCCGAGGAGGTGGAGGACGCCTCGTTCGCGGCCCTCGGCCTGCTGGCCGAGCCGTACCCCGTCCAGGTCCGCGGCGCGGAGCTGCGGGCCGGAGAGCACCGGGGCCTCGGGTTCCACTGGAGCGACGAGCCCTCACGACAAAAGCCCTGACCACAAGAACCCTGACGACGAGAGAGGCGCTGAGAGAGGTGACCAGGTGACGACGCGTGTCGTGCTGGCCGGGGCCCACGGCTACGGCTCCCACTACCTGGACCGGCTGCGGCGGCTGGCCCCCGACCTCGAGCTCGCCGGCATCTGCGACGTGCGGCCGGTCGACCCGGCGTCGCTGGCCGGGCTCGGCACGCCGGAGTTCTCCGCCGACCTGGCCGGCCTGCTCGGGCGGACCGGCGCGCGGATCGCGATCCTCGCCACCCCGATCCCGACGCACGCCGAGCTCGCGCTGGCCGCGCTCGACGCGGGCGCGCACGTGCTGGTGGAGAAGCCGACTGCGGCCACGCTGGCCGACTTCGACCGGATGGAGCGGGCCGCCGCCAAGGCCGGGCTCGCCTGCCAGGTGGGGTTCCAGAGCCTCGGCTCGGCGGCCGTCCCGGCGGTGCGCGAGCTGGTCGCGAGCGGCGCGATCGGCCGCGTCACCGGCGTCGGAGTGGCCGGCTCGTGGCCGCGGCCCGCCTCCTACTTCACCCGGAGCGCCTGGTCGGGCCGGCGCCGGCTGGACGGCGCCGACGTGGTGGACGGCGCGCTCACCAACCCGTTCGCACACGCCCTGGCGACCGCGCTGGCCGTGGCGGGAGCCGAGGACCGGGACGCCGTCGCGTCGGTGGAGGCCGAGCTGTTCCACGCCAACGCCATCGAGTCGGACGACACGTCGGCCGTCCGGATCACGACGGTGAGCGGCCTGCCGATCGTGGCCGCCGTGACCCTCTGCGCGGCCGAGCGGGACGAACCGTACGTGCTGGTCCACGGTGAGCGGGGGCGGATCAGGCTCACGTACACGACGGACGAGGTCCAGGTGGACGACGGGCCAGTGCGCCGCTACGAGCGGACCGACCTGCTGAAGAACCTGGTCGAACACGTCCGCTCGGGCGCCGGTCTGCTCGTGCCGATCCAGCGGACGGGCGGGTTCATGCGGGTCATGGAGGCCATCAGGCTGGCGCCCGACCCGCTGCCGATCGCCGAGGACCACCAGGACCGCTCCGGTGACGGCCCCGTGCTGCCCGGCATCGCGGGCGTCGTCGGCGCCTGCGCCGACCGGCTGGCTCTCTTCTCCGAGCTCGGGGTGAGCTGGGCGGTGCCGCTCGCCGTCTCGGGCGCGGTCGTCGCGGAGTACGTCACCCGCCCGGAGCTGCCGCTCACCGCCGCGCCCCGCCCCTACCTGCATCCGGTACGGACCCTCGGCGGCGTGGTGGTGACCGAGGAGCGGCCCGAAGACCATCCGCACCACCTCGGCGCGGGCCTCGCCGTGACCGACCTGGGCGGCCGCAACTTCTGGGGCGGTCGCACGTACGTCCGCGATCAGGGCCCCACCTGGCTCGACGACCACGGCGTGCAGCGGCACGTGTCTTTCGCGGGACGCGACGCCACGGGGTTCACCGAGACGCTGCTGTGGGAGCGGCCGGGCGAGAAACCGCTCGTCCGGGAGGAACGGACCGTCCGGGCCGCGCCGCTGTCGCGCGGCTGGGCGCTGCGGTTCGCCTTCACCCTGCGCAACCTCACCGACCGGCCGCTGACCGTGCGGAGCTCGGCCACCAAGGGCCGGGCGGGCGCCGGATACGGCGGTTTCTTCTGGCGCGCGCCCGTCGCCTCCCGCCGGGTGCGCGTGTTCACCGCCTCGGCCGAGGGTGAGTCAGACGTCCACGGCTCCCGGGCGCCCTGGCTGGCGCTGGCGTCCGACGACTGGACGCTCGTCTTCGCCCAGGACCGCGTCTTCGCCCAGGACTCGGGCGACCCGTGGTTCGTCCGGGTCGCCGAGTATCCGGGGGTCGGCACCGCCCTGGCCTGGGACACGCCGCTGGAGTTCGGGGCCGAGTTGTCCCGCGGCGTCGCGGTGGCGGTGGCCGACGGCCGCCTGTCCGCCGAGCAGGCCGCTGCCCTGGCCGCCGAGCTCTGAGCCCCCCGCGGCCGGCCCGGTGCGTGACCGCTGGATCGCGCGGCCCTCCGGCGAGCCGATGCGCGCTCCCGCCGCCGGCCCGGCTCACGTGCCGGTCAGGCGGGTGCCGTCGGCGGTGAGGCGGACGGGGCGGCCGGTGGCGGCCGAGCGGTTGGCCGCCACGCCGACCAGGACGCTCCGGATGCCGTCGCGGTAACCGGCCGGGCGGCCGAGGGGGTCGTCGCCAGGACCGCGGAAGACGTCGTCGAGCAGGAGCCGGTCGCCGCCCCCGTGGCCGCCGTCCCCCTGCTCGATCGGCACCTCCTCCGGCGGGTGCCAGTGACGGTGCAGGGTGAGCCGCTCCCAGGAGCCGGTCACGTGCTCCTTGCTCGCCGCGCTCGGGTCCACGGCGGCATGCGGCGGGGTCCAGGGCCGCTCGCACACCTCCAGCTCGACGCGTCCCTCGGTGCCGTTGAACACGACCCGATACCCCTCGGACGGCGCGTACGCGGTGAGCGAGTAGGTGAGCGTGGCCCGGTTCGCGTAACGGACGAGAACCGCCATGGTGTCGTCGATGGTCACGCCGGGGCCGAAGACGTCCTGGTCACGGAGGTAGCCGTCCTCGTGCTCGGCGTCCAGGTAGAGCCGCTGCAGCCGTTCGTCGGCGGAGATGTCCAGGATGAACGGGTCCGTACCGAGACCGGGCGCGCCCTGGCCGCGCGCCGGACGCGGCCCCCGGGGCAGCGCCTGGCCGTAGAAGCGCAGCTCCGTCTGCGCGAAGACCAGCTCCGGCGCCGCGCCGAGCCACCAGTTGACCAGGTCGAAGTGGTGAGTGGACTTGTGCACCAGCAGCCCGCCCGAGCTGGCGCGGTCGCGGTGCCAGCGCCGGAAGTAGTCGGCGCCGTGGATGGTGTCGAGCCGCCACTCGAAGTGCACGGACGTGACGTCGCCGATCGCCCCGTCGCCGAGCAGCCGCTTCACCGCCGAGTTACGCGGCGAGTAGCGGTAGTTGAACGTCACGACCAGCCGGCCCGGGGCACGCTCGGCCGTCTCGGCGATGGCCGCGCAGCTCTCGGCGTCGACGGTCAGCGGCTTCTCCACGATGACGTCCAGCCCGGCGTCCAGCGCCGCGCACACGTAGCCGGCGTGCGTGGCGTCGATCGTGCAGACCACCACGGCGTCGGCCGTCTCCAGCAGCTTGCCGTAGTCGTGCGGCGCGAAGCACGGCACCGGGCGGCCGACGCGTTCGACGTAGTAGTCCATGCGGGTCTGGTTGGTGTCACAGAAGGCGACGATCGTCCCGGTGTCGCGCCAGTCGCCCAGCAGCGCGTCGACGTACATCTGGGCACGGTGGCCGAGCCCGACGAAGGCGTACCTGGTGCTCAACTGCTCTCCCCGAGTCCGGGATGGCGGCCGGGAGCCGTGCGGGGCCCCCGGCCGGGCGGAGGTGGTCAGCCCGCGATGGCGGCGTTCGCCTCCGCCAGGAACTTCTGGGCGGCCTGGTCCGGGGTCACCTTGCCGAAGAGGAGCTCCTCGGTGTTGCGCTTCAGGATGTCCTCCATCTGGAGCGCGCCCTTCGGCGGGGCGACGATCGGGCTCAGCTCGCTCTTGACCTGGTCGACGAAGGCCAGCGTCTTCTGGTCGACGGGCGGCAGCTTGTCCTTCACCGCGGCGAGCACCTTGGCGTTGGTCGGCAGGCCGCGGTCGCTCAGCAGGATGCCGGCCGCGTCGGGGTCGTTGACCAGGAAGTCGATCAGCTTGGCGGCTTCGGCCGGATGCTCCGACTTGGCCGAGGCGGTGTAGAACATGGCCGGCTGCAGGAACATCCCGCTGGTGCTCGCGCCCTCCGCCTTGGGCATCCGCAGCAGGGTGAGCTCCTGGCCCGACGACTTGGACAGGGCGTTGAGCTGGTTGCTCCACCACATGCCCATCGCTCCGGCGTTGGTGCCGAGCAGCGACTGCTCCGGGCCGGTCGCGCCGATCTCGGCGCTCTTGGCGGCGTCGGGCGAGCCCTTGGTCTCGATGAGCCGCTGGTGGATCGACCACCAGGCCTTCAACGTCTCGGCCGAGACGCCCATCTTGGTGCCGTCGTACATCTTCTCGCCGCGCTGGGCCGCGAAGATCTGCAGCCAGGCGGGGTTGGGGTTGTACTCGGCGCCGGTCACGCCGCCCGCGCCGGAGATGTCCTTCGCCAGGCCGATCCACTGGTCCCAGGTCCAGGAGGCGTCGTCGGGCAGTTTCTGCTTCGCCTTCTCCAGCACCGAGGGGTTGGCGATCATGGAGAACGCGTTGACGCCGGTGGGAATGGCGTACTGTTTGCCGTCGATCTGCCCGCTGGTGAGGACCTGCTGGTCAAGGTCGGCGGCGGGCACCTTGCCGGACAGGTCGGCCAGCGCGCCACGGCCCGCGTACTCACTCAGGCCGCGGATCTCGATGCTCATGACGTCGGGGGCGTCGTTCGCGGCGACCTTGGTGGCGATCTTCTCGTAGTAGCTGTCCCAGTTGGAGAAGTCGCCCTCGACGTCGATCGTCGGGTTCTTCTCCTCGAACTTCTGGATGACCTGGTCGGTGAGCTTCTGCCGGGCGTCGCTGCCCCAGTAGGCGAACGTGATCCGGACCTTGTCACCGCCCGCCGCCTCGCCACCGCCGTCGCCGCCGCAGGCGCCGGCCCCGGTCATGAGCGCGGCAGAGACGACCACGGCCGTCCACATCTTCTTGCGAGAGCTGGGATTCACAGCTCTACCTCCTCTTGGAGAGTTGGGGGGTGTGGAGGATCACTTGAGACCGGTGGTCGCCATGCCACGGATCAGGTACTTCTGCCCGGCCAGGAAGAACCCGAAGATCGGCCCGAGCGAGACGATGGACATCGCGAACATCGGCCCCCAGGACGACTCCCCGCTGGAGTCCAGGAACTGGCGCAGGGCGACGGCGACCGTGAGGTTGTCGCTGTTGGTCAGGTAGAGGTTCTGGCTGAAGAAGTCGTTCCAGGTCCAGATGAAGGTGAAGATGCCGGTCGTCGCGAGCGCCGGCGTGCACAGCGGGATGATGACCCGCAGGAAGATCCGCCAGTAGCCGGCGCCGTCGATGGCGGCGGCCTCGTCCAGCTCTCTCGGCAGGGTGCGGATGAACTGCACCATCAGGAAGATGAAGAACGCGTCCGTGGCCAGGAACTTGGGCACGACCAGCGGCCAGATCGTGTTGATCCAGTCGAGCTCGGCGAAGACGATGTACTGCGGCACGACCGTCACGTGGTGCGGCAGCATGATCGAGCCGAGCATGATCGCGAACCAGAGCTTCTTCAGCGGGAAGTCCAGCCGGGCGAACGCGTAGGCGGCCAGCGAGCAGGCGACCAGATTGGCCGCCACGCACAGGCCGGTGATGACGGCGGAGTTCCAGAGGTAGTAGCCGAAGGTGTGCTTGAGCGCGGTCCAGCCGTCGCCGTAGTTGTCCAGCGTGACCTCACTCGGCCACAGGCCCGGCTCCCGGAAGATCAGCTCCTCCGGTTTCAGCGAGCTGGACACCATCCAGAACAACGGATAGAGCATGATCAGGCCGAACCCGATCAGCAGGAGGTGCTTGAGCAGCCGGCCGCCCCGCGGTAACGGGCGGAACAGGAACGGGGCCGCGTTACTTCGTGTCGCCATAGAAGACCCAATACTTCGACGCGATGAAGTTCACGCCGGTCAAGCCGGCGATGATGAGCAGGAGGACCCACGCCATGGCGGCCGCGTAGCCCATCTCGTAGCTCTTGAAGCCCTTCAGGTACAGGTAGAGCGTGTAGAAGAGCGTGGAGTCGACCGGCCCCCCGTTGCCGCCGCTGACGATGAACGACTGGGTGAACGACTGGAACGACTTGATCACTTCGAGCACGAGATTGAAGAAGATGATCGGAGTCAGCAGGGGCAGCGTGATCGACCAGAACTGACGGATCCTGCTGGCCCCGTCGACCGCCGCGGCCTCGTAGTAGCTCTGCGGGATCTGCCGCAGCCCGGCCAGGAAGATCACCATGGGCGCCCCGAACGTCCACACGTGCAGGATGATCAGCGTGCCGAGCGCGGTGTCGGGGTCTGACACCCAGCCGGTGCCCTCGATGCCGAACAGCCCCAGCAGTGAGTTGACCAGGCCCTCGGTGCCGAAGATCTTGCGCCACAGGATGGCGATGGCGACGCTGCCGCCGAGCAGCGAGGGCAGGTAGTAGACCGAGCGGTAGAACGGCAGGCCGCGCAGCCCCCGATCCAGCGCCAGTGCCAGGGCCAGGGCGAAGGCCAGCTGGAGCGGCACCGACACGACCACGTAGATCGTGGTCACCTTCAGGGAGGCGAGGAACCGGTCGTCCTCGGTGAACATCTTGTCGTAGTTGTCCAGCCCGACCCACTTCGCCGGCTCCAGCAGGCTGTAGTCGGTGAACGACAGGTACAGCGAGGCCAGGATCGGGCCGACGGTAATCACGAACAGGCCGATGAACCAGGGCGCGAGGAAGACGTAGGCGGTGCGGGCCTCGCGCCTCCTGTGAACGTTCACCTGTCTGACGTGACGCCGCCTCCCGGGCGGTTGCGGAGGCGGCTGGGCCACAGGCGCGCGTTCCGGCGTTACGGAGACTGAGTCGGACATGGATGCATACATCCCTCATTCCAGGGCCTGCCCGGCGCGGCGGGATCGGATAGCGCCTTCCTATAGGGGACGCGAAAGTTCCGTCAACCCTTTGCAGGCGTTACAAACCCGTTATCGATATATCGTTAACTGAGAAACCCCTGTTCAGAGGCGCACAGCAGCCAGCGGGGCGCGGTTAACGTTTTTGCTCATACTCGGATGTCCTACAACCGGTTGCACACTGGGAGCGTGACCGCCGACAGGAACCTCGCCGGAGGCGCGGGCCCTGACCGGCTGCTGCCCAGATCGGTTGAGCGCGAACAATGGCGTCCAGATATCTGGACGCCATCCTCTATCCTGACATTTCGGAGTTGTCGGCTAGATGGGACGATCATGGAGCGGCAGCTGGTCAAGTCCGCCGAGCGGACCGTACGCATCCTGGAGGCCCTCGCCACCTCCCCCGAGCCCCTGACCCTGTCGGAGCTCCAGCAGCGCACCGGCTTCCCCCGCAGCAGCCTGCACGCCCTGATGCGTACGCTGGTCGAGCTCAACTGGGTGGAGACCGACAGGGCCAGAGGTGTATTCGGCATCGGCCCGCACGCCCTGCTGACCGGCACGGCCTACCTCGACAAGGATCCGGCGCTGCCGTTCGCCCAGCAGACCCTGGAGGACCTTCGCGCGGAGACCGGCCAGACCGCCCACTTCGCCCGCCGCGACGACGCGCACGTCCTCTACCTGGCCACCCGCGAGTCGCGCGAGGCTCACCACGTGATCCCCCGGGTCGGCCGCCGGCTGCCCGCCCACGTGACGGCGCTCGGGCAGGCGCTGCTCGCCCAGCTCACCGACGACGAGGTCGCCGCCCTCATGCCCGACCCGATGCCGGTCATGACCGAGCACACGATCATCGACCTGGCCGAGCTGACCGGCGAGCTCGACCAGGTCCGCACCCGAGGCTGGGCCTACGAACGGGAGCAGGGCACCCCCGGCGTGGCCTGCGTGGCGGTCGCCGTCGACTACCGCATCCCCGCCACGGACGCGATCAGCTGCTCGATGCCGGTGAGCCTGCCTCCCGCCGAGGTCGAGAAGATCACCGACGCGGTCATCGACCACACCCGCAAGCTGGCCGCCACTCTCAGGCGGGAGGGCATCCGCTAGCCGTTCACGCGGCCGGCCGGTGTCCCGGCGACTCCTTTCGGCACGGACGGCCACGCGAACAACGGCCGGACCTCAGCCCCAGGGGCACCCACTGAAGGGTCACCTACTGAAGGGTCGCCCGAACGATCGCGCCGACTTCGGGCCCCGCCTGGGTGACCACCGCGCCACCCGACGCCCAGATGCCCGAACGGCCGGCGGCCCGCGAGAACCCGCCGCCGGTCGACCCGGCGAAACTGGCCACCGCCACCCAGACCCGATGGTCGGTGGCGACCCGGCGGGCACGCTCGTCCTGGACCGCCGACTCCTCCGGGGTTTTCAGTGTCCCGGCGACATAGGCGTCGACGCCCAGGGCGGCGACGTCGGCAGCGTGCTCCGGGACACCGGTGTCCTTACAGACGGCGAGCCCCAGCCGCCAGCCGTCGACCTGGAGCACGGCCGGCTTGTCGCCGGCGGTGAACCGTTCGGCCTCCTCCGTGCCCAGCCACATCTTCCGGTAAGCCACACTCGCCCTGGTGCCGTCAACGGCCAGGATCGCGATGTACGCCCGGCCCGCCTCACCGCCCACCGGAGCCCCTGCCAGTGCCAGGGACCCGGTCTCGGCGCACGCCTCGATGAGGGGAGCCAGTCGCTGATCATCGGCCGAGATCGCGGGAGCGTCCAGTTCGTACCCTGTCAGCGACAGCTCGGGAAAGACCACCACTCTGGCCTCGGCGGCCCTGACCGCCTCGGCGTGCGCGACCGCGTTCGCGGCCACGTCGTAGGGCAGGCACGACGGCTGGGCAACGGCAATGACGAGCGGCTCACGCATACGCGACTCCCCGGCAGGCGAAATGAACTCTCATACTAAATCGGCTCCCCTTTTCACGATCATCCGCCATCCCTCGACATCCCGGCGCCCTCACCCACACCCCGGTGAGCTCAGGGCGCGTCACATCTGGGATGACGGCGTACCAGATGGCAGGATCCGGCCTATGCCGCACTTCCCGCGCCACCCGCTGGAGCCGAGCCCCGACGAGACACGCCAGATGGGCGAGGCCGTCCTGGACCTCGTGGCGGACTTCATCCGCGACCTGCCCACCATGCCCGCCTTCGACCTCGACGGCGCGCAACGACTCGCCGCGAACCTCCGCGAACGGGCTCCCGAACACGGCACTCCGCTCCCCGTTCTCCTCCAGACGGTCGCCGAAGCGTCCACCCGAGGCGCCACCACCACGGGCCCCGGCTACCTCGCGTACATCCCGGGCGGCGGTCTCTATGCGGCCGCGCTCGCCGACTTCCTGGCGTCCGCGCTCAACAAGTACGTGTCCGTGTGGAACCTCGCGCCCGTCTGCGCCCAGCTCGAATGGACGGCGATCCGCTGGCTGTGCGACCTGTTCGGCTATCCGGAACAGGCCCGCGGCATCCTCACCAGCGGCGGCTCGCTCGCCAACTTCTCGGCCATCGTCACCGCCCGCGCCACGCGCCTGGGCGAGGACTTCCTCGACGGAGTCCTCTACGTGACCGGCCAGACACATGCCTCCTCGGCCAAGGCCGCCATGCTGGCGGGCATCCCCCAGCGGAACGTACGGATCGTGCCCACCCAGGACACCCTGGCCATGGACCCGCTCGCCCTCACCCGGCTCGTCGAGGAGGACCGCGAAGCCGGGCTGCGCCCCTTCCTGGTGGTCGCCAGCGCCGGCACGACGAACACCGGCGCCATCGACCCGCTCGACGACCTGGCCACGATCGCCCGCGCGCAGCGCCTCTGGCTGCACGTGGACGCCGCCTACGGAGGACCGTTCCAGCTCACCGACCGCGGGCGGGACCTGCTCTCCGGCATCGAACGGGCCGACTCCATCACACTCGACCCGCACAAGGCGATGTTCCTGCCGTACGGCACCGGCGCGCTCATCGTCCGTGACGGCGCCCTGCTGCGGGAGGCGCACCACCTGTCCGCCGACTATCTGCAGGATCTCGGCGCGGAGGACGAGATCCCGAACTTCTCCGAATACTCCCCCGAACTGACCCGCGACTTCCGCGGCCTCCGTCTCTGGCTGCCCATCAAGCTGCACGGCCTGGCCGCCTTCCGGGAGGCCCTGGAAGAGAAACTCGACCTCGCCCGGTACGCGTACGACTCGCTGCGCGAGGCCGGCTTCGAGGTGCCCTGGGAGCCCCGGCTGACCACGGTCGCGTTCCGCTGGATCCCGGAACGAGGCGACACCGAGGCGTTCAACGCCGCACTGCTGAAACAGGTCAACGACGGGGGCCGTGTCTTCCTGTCGAGCACGCTCATCGACGGCACTTACATGCTGCGGATCAGCGTGGTCAGCTTCCGCACCCACCGTGACCGCGTGGACGAGGCCCTGCACGCGATCCGCACCGCCCGCGACACCCTGACACGGTGACGCCCGCACCACGTGGCACAGCACTACGGCCAGCCGATCGCACCCAGCCCTGGCCGAGCCCCTGCCTCCGCTTCTAGCAAGGCCGAGAACCTACCTCAGGCGGCCGACTCCAGTCACGAACCAGCCGACGACCGTGGCGACCCCGGCGATGACCACTCTCCTCCCTCGCGCTCCTCCCTCGCGCTCCTCCCTCGCGACGCCCTCCTCAGAACTCACAACCATCCTCGGTCCTGCGAACCTGGCCACGAGGTGTGCCACGGACGGGCTGTTCCAAGCCCGGCACGGCCCCACCTCCGGAGGCGGCACGGCCACCCAATGAGTCAGCGCTCCAGTACGCCGTCAACCCGACGCGGCACACCCAACGAACCGGCCTCCTTCAACACGTCCGGCAGCAACTCCTCAGGCCAGTCCTGGTAAGCCCTCGGGACGAGCCATCGATCGATGGCCGTGGCGCCGACCGACGTGTGCGCAGGGGCAGTGGAAGAGGGCCACGGACCGCCATGGTGCATCGCCCAGCACACGGCGACCCCGGTGGGCCACCCGTTCCAGATCAGCCGTCCGGCCTTCCGTCCGAGCACCTCGGCGACCTCAGCCGCCTCGTCTGGATCGGTCGCATGCACGGTCGCCGTCAACGAGCCTTCCAGCCTTTCCAGCACCACCCGCAGATCCGAAATATCGCGATAAGTGACGACGATGGACGCCGGCCCGAAACACTCCTCGGCAATTTCGGGCAGCTTCCCGGCGAACGTGTCCAAATCCGTGGTGAACACCTTCGGCGTCACCGCCCAGCTCCCCTCGCCCGGCTTGCCCTCGGCCAGCAGGGCAAGCTCCCCGAGCCGATCCAGCCCGCCCAGGTAGCCGTCTCTGATCCGCTCGGCCAGCATCGCCCCTCCAGCGCTGCCCTCGACCGCGGCGGCCACCGCCTCGCGCAACTCGCCGTCCTCCGGCACGAACATCAGCCCAGGATTGGTGCAGAACTGCCCCACCCCCAGCGTCAGCGAGGCAGCGAACCCCGACGCGACCTCGGCCATGGACGCGGACGGCAGCACGACGACTGGATTGACACTGCCCAGCTCGCCGAAGAACGGAATCGGCACCTCGCGCTCGTCGATCAAGGCCTGGATCGCCTTGCCCCCGGCGACCGAGCCGGTGAACCCGGCGGCCACCACCTCGGGGTGCCGCACCAGGTCCGCACCGGCCTGCATCCCCTGCACGAGCCCGAGCAGATCCGGATACGGCAGAGCGTTCCGTACGATCTTCGCGACCCGCTCAGAGGTGTTCGGATGCCCGGGATGGGCCTTCACCACTACCGGACAGCCCGCCGCCAACGCGGAGGCCGTGTCACCGCCGGCCACCGAGAACGCGAACGGGAAGTTGCTCGCCGCGAACACCGCGACGACACCCGGGAGCGGATGCTTCATCCGGCGCACATCCGGACGAGGTGGCGTGGCCGAGGGGTCGGCGTGGTCGATCACGGCGTCCAGATAGCCGCCATCACGGACCACCTGGGCGAACAGCCGGAACTGCCCCACCGCACGGGCGACCTCGCCGCGCAGGCGTACCTCTCCAAGCGCCGTCTCCTGGTCGGCGAGCCGCCACAGCTCGTCGACATGTGCGGCGAGAGCGTCGGCGATCGCCTCCAGCGCGAGCGCCCGCTCGGCCGCCGGGGTGACCCGCCAGGCCACGCCGGCGATCGTCGCGGCGGAGACGATCAGGTCGACCCCGTCACGGTCCGTTTCGGGCAGGGCGGCCCCCAAGGTCTGCCCGGTCCTCGGGTCGTGTCCGTAGATCATCGATTGGCCCTCCGGAGTCTTGTCACTTCTTCAGCCCGATTCTTACAGTTGCGGCGGCTTGTCCACAATTCTGGCAAACGTTCACATATATGGACGCGCCTCCCAGCTCCACGTCCGCACGTCGAGCTGGACCCCAGCACCGCACATACGGGGCGTCGCCCCGGACGGCGACGCCGCCCTTTCGGATACGACTCATGCAAGACGGCGAAGGCGTCGGGCAGACAACATCGACGGACAGCGGACGACGGAGGACGGAGGACGGACGGCATCGACGGACAGCGGACGACGGAGGACGGAGGACGGAGGACGGAGGACGGACGGCATCGACGTCGGCATCGGCGGTCCGCGGCGGCGTTGGCGTTGGGGCCGACATTGGGGCCGACGTTGGGGCCGGTTCAGGTCGGTGGCTAAGCACCACCAGGCTCACCCCGCCCGCGCCCCATAGGTGTCGACCACCTACCATCAGAAGCACCAGAAGCACCAGAAGCACCAGACGGTCGGCGCTTAGCTGGAGCCATCGGCGGGAGAGTGAAGCTCCTCAGCTCACTTGAGCCAACCAGCTCACATGGGCGCCGCCGAACGCTCCCTCACGCTCTCCAACAGCGGCCATCAGCCAGTGAGCCGTCTCCTCCGCCCGTTTGATCACATCGGCGGGATATCCCAGCGACACCTGATGATCAGCGAACTCGTCCTCGTCATCCAGAATCAACCGCCCATCCCGCATTCGGATCACGTCAAGGTCAAGATCGACCATGGTCACCTCGCCATCCCTCCATTCGGGCACCGTCGTCACATCCACATAGATCTCCACCTTGTGCGGCGGCGCGTTGAAGGACGCGGTCCACCAGGCATCCCGCGGAAACAGCATGATGCTCGCGGTCCTGGACATGACCGGTGGCCCCGTGCCCTTGCGCGCGTACGTCCCGCTGGGCACCGCGACCCATACGCCGTGCTCGTCCTCGTCAAGGAGCGTCGCCGCATGATTCCAGTGCAGCGCTCCACCGTATTTTCGAAAGACGACCTGCACTTCCCTCATGCCCCGGACGTTAGCGAACCCAGGAGCAACCGTCCTCACCCTGTGGCCACCAACCGCGTGACAACCACATCACCCACGCAGCCGCCTCGAGAAGCCTTCACTAAGTCGCGCCCACCAGCCCACTTTCATATGCCGCGATAACGAGCTGCGCGCGATCCCTGGCTTCGAGCTTGGCCAGTAACCGGCTGATATGGGTCTTGACCGTGGCCAAGCTCAGCTGCAGGTAGGCGGAGATCTCATTGTTTGACAGCCCACGAGCGATGAGCGTGAGCACCTCCCGCTCCCGCTCGGTCACCCCTTCGAGCCCGCGCACGCGGGGCACAGCCGGAGTGCGGGTGAACTCTTGGATCAGCCGGCGCGTCACGGTCGGAGCCAGCAACGCGTCGCCACCGGCCACCACCCGGATGGCCGTCAGCAATTCGGCAGGCGGAGTGTCCTTGAACAGAAACCCACTGGCCCCCGCGCGAAGGGCGTCGTAGACGTAGGCATCCAGGTCGAACATGGTCACGATCAGTACGCGGGAGACATCACCGATGCGCCTGGTGGCCTCGATGCCGTCCATCTCCGGCATCCGGACATCCATGAGCACCACGTCGGGTCGTTCCTCCAACGCCACGGAGACCGCTTCCGCTCCCGTGGATGCCTCGCCCACAACGATCAGGTCGGGCTCCGAGTCGACGAGCACTCGGAAGCTTCCCCTGAGGAGTGCCTGATCATCGGCGATCAGCACTCGGATCATGAGACACCTCCAGGTGAAGCGTGGACGTTCGGCAGACGGGCCAGAACCCGGAACCCTTGCCCAGGAACACCTCCCGCCTCGAAATCCCCGCCGTACATCATGATCCGCTCACGCATTCCGATCAGCCCATGCCCTGCCCCTTCGGCAGGGATCACACGGCGGCCAGGCCCGTCGTCCATCACCTCGATCCGGACCTCCCGCTCTTCGGCGACGACCGTCACGCGGCAGAGCGTGGGCGCTGCATGCTTGACCACGTTGGTGAGCGCCTCCTGCACGATCCGGTAGACCGACAACTCCATCCCCTCGGGTAACCGCTCCCCCGACGGCCCGAGCCGGACGTCGAGATCGACGTCGACGCCCGCCATCCTGGCCTGCTCAGCCAACCCCGCAAGCCCGCTGAGGCCGGGAGCGGGATCGAGATCGGGCGGCTCGGCGGAGCGGAGGACGCCGAGGAGATGGCGCATCTCCACAAGCGCGCTCCGGCTCGCGGTCTCGATCACCCGCAGCGCGGCCTGTGCCTCTTCAGGCTTGGTGTTCATGACATGGTTGGCCACGCCCGCCTTGACCGCGATCAGGCCCACACTGTGCGCGACCACGTCGTGCAGCTCACGGGCGATGCGCAGGCGTTCCTCCGTCACCGCCTGCTCGGCGAGCCAATCGGCGTCGCGGGCAGCGTAGACCCTTCGTTCACCTACGGCGCGACCGACCGTCCATGCCCCACCCAGCGCGGCGATGCCGATGAGAGGCACGTCGAGATGCGTCATCCAGGGCGGTGCCCCCGTATGCGACGACTCTCCGGCAAGGACCAGACCGCCCAGCGTGATCAGAGTGAGCACCGCGATCGCCGTGGTCGGCACCCAGGCCCCGGGGGTATCGACCAACGCGACCACGTAGAGCGCGTAAGCAGGTGAGACGTAGGCGAAGCTCACGGCACCGAGTAGCACGGCCAGCACCGCGAGCGCCAATGTGAGGCAGAAGATGGGCATCGGCCATCGCCTCCGCAGGGCCAGCGGCATCCCCAGCGCGAAGGGGATGACCAGCCTCGCCCACGACGGCAGACCCGAGGCGTTGGTCGCTGCCGTCAGGAACAGAAGGGAAAACGCCAATCCGGCCAGCAGATCAAGGACCATCAGCTGGTCTCGGCTCAGCCGCCTGACGAAGAGGGGGTGTGGCTCGTGCACGCGTTGAAGGTAGCCGGTTCGGCGGCCCGAGGACGTCAGCCCAGGGTCTGACCTTGATATTCGGACCGTGGTCTGATGTGCCGAGCGCCCGCTCTGCCACATCGTTTACGGCGTGATCGAACTCAGGCAACTGACCAAGCACTACGGCGTCACGCTCGCGGTGGACGACCTGACCTTCACGGTGACACCCGGCCATGTGACGGGCTTCCTCGGCCCCAACGGATCGGGCAAATCCACGGCCATGCGGCTGATCCTCGGCCTCGACGCGCCCGACTCAGGAGAGGCCCTGGTCAACGGGCGGCCCTACACCTCGCTGAGTCTGCCCATGCGTCAGGTGGGCGCGCTGCTCGACGCCAACGCCGTGCACGGTGGACGCAGTGCTTACCACCATCTGCTGTGCCTGGCCCGCACCAACGACATCGGCCCGCGGCGAGTGACAGAGGTGCTGGAGCAGGTGGGGTTGGCCGGCGCGGCCCGCAGGCGGGTGGGGGGTTTCTCACTGGGCATGAAACAGCGGCTCGGCATCGCGGCCGCCCTGCTGGGTGACCCCGGGGTGTTGATGTTCGATGAGCCGGTCAACGGGCTCGATCCCGGCGGGGTGCGCTGGATCCGCGACCTCATGCGCACACTCGCAGCAGAGGGCCGGACGATCCTACTGTCCAGCCACCTGATGAGCGAGATGGCGTTGACCGCCGACCGCATCGTCATCGTCGGCCGGGGCAGACTGATCGCGGACACCACTGTGGACGCGCTGACCGCTAGCCATCCCACCCTCGAAGACGCCTACATGGCGTTGACGGCCAGCAGCGCGCAGTTCGAGGCCTCACCATGAGAGCCGCCCTTTCGTCCGAATGGCTGAAACTACGTTCGGTCACCTCGACCTTCCGCGCCATCGGGGCAGCGGCTCTCATGATGGCCCTGGGCCTGGTGTGGACGTTCTATGCCGGCGAGCTCGCGGACGAACGCGAGTCGATCGGGACAGCGGCCCCCGAGCAGGGGCTCCTGTCGCTGGTTCAGATGAGTTTGGCGGTGATCGGCGTGCTCGCGATCACCTCGGAGCACGCCACCGGCACGATCCGTGCCAGCCTGACCGCCGTACCCAGACGAGGTGCGCTGCTACTGGCCAAGGCGGGAGTGGTCGGCGCTGTCACGTTCGTTGCGGCACACACGATCATCTTGACCACCTACGGCGTGTGTCGTCTGATCGCGGGTGACCGCCAGTTGGGCTTCAACGAAATCACCTTCTCCCACGATCTGCCGATGCTGCTCACCTCTGGACTGTCGGTGACCGTGCTCGCGCTGGTGGGCCTGGGGCTGGGTTTCGTCACTAGGTCGACGGCGGGGGCGATCGTGTCGGTGGTCTCACTGTTGTTCGTCCTGCCGGCCGCCGCCATTTACCTGCCCCCATCGTGGAACACCCGGGTCGCTGCGTACATGCTGCCCAACCTGGTGCCGCAGATCGCCGACCAGCAGTTGTCGAGACGGGTCGGCGACGGCCCCCTGTCCCCGTGGGTCGCGCTGACGGTGCTTCTCGGCTACGCGGTCGCCGCGTTGACCATCGGCTTCTTCATGCTGAGGAGGCGCGACGCGTGATCTCTTCCACCGACAGATCAGGGAGTCTCCGGACGCAAGGAGTCTCAGTGCACGTCATCGCCTCGGAGTGGCTGAAGGTCCGTTCGGTCCGTTCCAGCCACCTCATCCTGATTCTCAGCCTCGGCGCCATCCTCTTGGGCGTCGGCCTCGCATGGATGGCCAGCGGGATGTACGACAGCGCTCCGCCCGCACAGCAGTCGAGAGCACGCCTCGCAAAGCTGGAGGAAGCGCTGGTATTCGTGCCGCAGCTCTGTCTGGGGGTTTTGGGTGTTCTGGCGATCACGTCGGAGTACGCGACAGGGACGATCAGGGCGAGTCTCACGGTCGTGCCGAGGCGTTGGCCGGTGCTGACGGCGAAAGCCACGGTTGTGGGCGCGCTCGGGCTACTGACAGGCGCGACGACGGTGTTCGGCACGTACTTCCTATGCCGCTGGGTGGTCGGCGACCGGTTTGCGGGCGTCTACACCGCCCCATTCCTCGACAAGCTACCGACGCTGATCACCACTGGGCTCTCGGTCGCCGTGTTCGCCCTGCTCGGCTTGGGACTGGGTGTGATCCTGCGTTCGACGGCCGGGGCGATCACCATCCTCGTCGGATTCGTCTACGTGATCCCGATGATCGTCGGCAATCTGCCCGAGCCGTGGAGTGAGCTGCTCGGCTCGGTGATGATCGGGTCGCTCCCCCGCCAGATCACCGGCGACGACCTCACGTACTCCGTGTACGGCTCGCTCCTGCCGCCCCCAGCGGCGGCCACGGCACTCACCGCCTACGCACTGTTACCAGTGCTCGCAGGAGCATGGCTGCTGCGCCGACGAGACGCGTAAAGCCCGAACCGAAATCGGTCAGGCCGGCCCATGTCCAGGGCCGCCGCGTACAGTCGGCCTGAGACCGGGCCACCGCGTACAACCAGCCCAAAATCAGGGCCGCGACGTACAGTCGGCCAGGTCGCCGAGGGCACGGAGATTTCTCGACGGATCGAGATGATCCACCGGTCGGTACGGCAGGCGGAGAGGCCTGCCGTACCGGATGAAGCCTCAGACCTCGAGCACCACAGGGATGATCATCGGCCGACGGCGGTAGGTGTCACTCACCCAGCGCCCGACCGTGCGGCGGACCGCCCGCCGGATCTCCTGCGTGTCCATCACGCCGTCCGCGGCCTTCTCCTCGAGAGCCTTCTGGATCTGCGGTATGAATTGCTCGAACTGGGCCGGATCGATGCCGGAGCCACGCGCGTGGATCTCGGGCCCGCCCATGAGCTTGCCGGTGTTCGAGTCGACCACGACGACTACCGAGATGAAGCCCTCGTCGCCGAGGATCCGGCGGTCCTTCAGGGAGGTGTCGGTGATCTCACCGACCGAGGAGCCGTCGACGTACACGTATCCGGCGTGGACGGCGCCGACGATCCTTGCCCGGCCGTCGACCAGGTCCACCACGACGCCGTCTTCGGCGATCACGATGTGGTCGTCGGGCACCCCGGTGAGCGCGGCGAGTTTGGCGTGGGCCCGGAGGTGCCGCCATTCGCCGTGCACGGGCATGAAGTTGGACGGGCGGGTCAGATTGAGCACGTAAAGCAGCTCGCCCGCAGCCGCGTGCCCGGAGACGTGCACCTTGGCGTTGCCCTTGTGCACGACACGGGCGCCCCAGCGGGTGAGCCCGTTGATCACCTTGTTGACCGCGGTCTCGTTGCCCGGCACCAGTGACGAGGCCAGCAGCACGGTGTCGCCCTGGGCAACGCGGATGGGATGGTCGCGGTTGGCCATCCTGGACAGTGCCGCCATCGGCTCGCCCTGGGACCCGGTGCAGACGAGCACCACGTCCTCCGGCGGCCACTCCTCGATGTCACGGGAGTCGACGATCAGCTCCGGCGGCACCTTGAGGTAGCCGAGGTCACGGGCCACACCCATGTTGCGCACCATCGAGCGGCCGACCAGGGCGACCTTGCGGCCGTGCTTGGCAGCGGCGTCCATCACCTGCTGGATGCGGTGCACGTGTGAGGCGAAGCTGGCCACGATGACCCGCTGCTCGGAGGTGCGGATCACCTCGTCGATGACCGGGCCGATCTCACGCTCGCTGGTGACGAATCCCGGCACTTCGGCATTGGTCGAGTCGGACATCAGCAGGTCGACGCCCTCGGTGCCGAGCCTGGCGAACCCGCCCAGGTCGGTGAGGCGGCCGTCGCTCGGCAACTGGTCCATCCGGAAGTCGCCGGTGTGCAGCACGATGCCGGCCGGCGTTCGGATCGCCACCGCCAGCGCGTCGGGAATCGAGTGGTTGACCGCGAGGAACTCACAGTCGAACGGCCCGAACCTGTGCCGCTCTCCCTCGACCACTTCGGTCTTGGTCGGCTGGATGCGGTGTTCGGTGAGCTTGGCCTCGATGAGGGCAAGCGTCAGCTTGGACCCGATGAGCGGGATGTCGCGCCGCTCGCGCAGAAGGTAAGGGACTGCCCCGATGTGGTCCTCGTGGGCGTGCGTGAGCACCAGGGCCTCGACGTCGTCGAGCCGATCCCTGATGTATTCGAAGTCGGGCAGGATCAGGTCGATGCCCGGCTGGTCGGGCTCGGGGAACAGCACCCCGCAGTCGACGATCAGCAGTCGGCCGCCGTATTCGAAGACGGCCATGTTTCTGCCGATCTCGCCCAGTCCACCCAGCGCGACGATGCGCAGGCCGCCGTCAGGCAGGGCCGGTGGGGGGCCGAGATCAGGATGTGGATGGCTCATGCCGGGCCCCTGTGGTCAAATCGTGTTCTCAAAACTTCTGGTTCCTCCCCGTTTCTATGCGTCTGTCAACTTCACTCCGCCGGCTACCAGGCAGACCCGTAGCTCGGCGATTTGCTTCTCCGTCGCGGCGACCAGCGGCGGCCGCACCGGCCCCACGGGCACTCCCACCATGCCCAGCGCGGCCTTGGCCATGATCGCGCCACCGGCGCTCATCATGATCCCATCGACCACGGGCGCCAGTTGCCGGTGCACAGCCAGGGCCTGCGCCACGTCGCCGTTGCGGTAGAGGTCGATCATGTGGGCCAGCTGACCTCCGACGACGTGCCCGACGACGCTGACGAAGCCGGCCGCGCCCACGGACAGCCAGGGCAGGTTGAGCAGGTCGTCACCTGAGTAGAAGGCGAGATCGGTCGCGGTCATCACCTGGGTGCCGGCGAACAGGTCGCCCTTGGCGTCCTTCACGGCCACAATGCGCTCGTGCTGCGCCAGCCGAATCAGGGTCTCGGACGCGATCGGAACGCCACTGCGCCCCGGAATGTCATAGAGCATCACCGGCAGCTCCGTGGCGTCGGCCACTGCGGTGAAGTGCCGATAGAGCCCCTCCTGCGGGGGCTTGTTGTAGTAAGGCGTCACCACGAGCAGGCCATGCGCACCGGCACGGGCCGCGGCCCTGGCCAGCTCGACACTGTGATGGGTGTCGTTGGTGCCCACCCCGGCCACCACCGTGGCGCGGTCTCCGACCGCCTCGACCACGGCACGCAGAATGCGCTCTTTCTCGCCATCGGAGGTAGTGGGCGACTCTCCGGTCGTCCCGCTCACGATCAGGCCATCGTTGCGCTGCTCGTCCACCAGATAGACGGCGAGGCGGCGTACGGCCTCGTAGTCGACGGCACCGTCCGCGGTGAACGGCGTGACCATAGCGGTCAGCATGCGTCCGAAGGGTGCGTCCGTGGTTCCAGTTGGCGATGCCATAGTGCGAACGCTACCTGGATTCCCGAACCCGGTGGACGCCGCCACCCCGCTTCGCCAGCGCGGGAGCCCCTTTCGCCGTATTTTGACGGCCTTCGGGGGATGGCCACGTAATGGAAGAGGCCGCCGATATGTGCTCGGGGGTACACACATCGACGACCTCTACCGAACAATCGGCCCCTCTTACATCGGCGTTACAGGGTTCGGCCGATAATTTTCCACTGCCGCAAAGTTGGGGCTCCAAGGGTCATCGATGACGGTCGGTTACCTGCCGAATACGGCAACATGGGGCAACGCCTCACCCGAACCCCCAGGGATGGACTAGTGGCCACCTCAGATCCGGTCTACCTGCGTGTCGTCGAGGACATCCGGCGACAGATCAACGACGGCACCCTTCTCCCCGGCGCGCCCATCCCCTCGCGGGCGCAGCTCACCCGTAAATACCAGGTCGGCGAGACCGCCGCCCGCCACGCCTTGCGCGTTCTGGCGGCCGAGGGCCTCATCATCGGCCGCGTGGGATCAGGCCATTACGTCAGACAGCACCCAGACCCGACACCTTTGCACCGATGGCGGTTCCTCGACCATTCTGCCCCGTTCGCGGCCGATCTGCAGGCGCAGGGCAGACGGGTGACCTGGGACTGGCACAGCGAACCCGCCGAGGCGGGCCCCGACCTCGCCCGGCGACTCCGGCTCGACCCCTCGAGCACGGTGACCAGGACTCACTACGTCTTCCGCGGCGAGGGCAAACCCCTCCAGCTCGCCACCTCGTACGAACCGCTGGAGTTCGCCGCCCATGCCGAGGAGGAGCGCCGGAGCCTGGTCGCCCGGTTGTACACCCATGGCATCAAGGTCACCGAGATCGTCGAGAGCGTGCGCACCCGGGTCCCCCGCCCCGACGAGATCGACGCGCTCGACCTGCCGGCGGGAGTGCACGTTCTGCACGTCGAGCGCACCCACTGGGCGGGCGACCGGCCGGTGGAGACGAGCGACATCGTGATCCCGGGCGACCGCTTCCGGGTCATGTACAGCATGCCCTTGTCAGCTTCCCGGCCGTGAACGACCGAGCTCGCAGCTCCTCGCCGTGCATGGGGCGCACGGTTCGGGCCGCGTCGGCAGCGTGACTCACCGCCCCTCCGCGCGAGGCGATGTTACGGGCCGCATTGACATCGGCGTGCTCAGCGAAGCCGCACGACGTACAGCGAAAGGTTTCCTGTGCTCACCTGCTGGGTCGGCTGGGGCCGACAGACCCATGTTCTTCAGCTCACCGTAGGTGCAGCCGCAGATCGTCATTACGGAACACCTTCGTCTCCCGCGTGATGCGGGAGACCAGGTTCGCGGCGTCATCGCACAGGCGCAGCGTGTCCGCGAGCGCCGCCTCCCGCGCGGGCTCGGGAAACAGCCGGGCCCTCACAACGAATTCACGCTGTGAAGCTCGCCGCGGATCTTTACCCAACGTGCGGCGCCGTAGGCGATTCCTCCCGGGCCCGAAGACCCGGGGTTCCTCGCATCACGTCACTGAAGCAGAGGCGCCGTCACGCGACGAGGCCGCCGAGGTTGTCGGTGCGCGTTGATACAACCGTGGTGGAGGTTGCCGATGCGAGTGAAGGACCTGCCCACCCGGGAGCGGCCACGCGAGCGGCTCATGACGAACGGGGCGACGGCTCTCGCCGACCGTGAGTTGCTCGCCGTGCTGCTCGGCTCGGGGTTTCGCGGGTCGAGCGCGATGGACCTGGCCGCCCAGGTGATCGAGCACTGCGGCGATCTCGACGGCCTGTCCCGCTCGGAGCCCCACCGACTGCTCGCCGTCCCCGGCGTCGGTCCCGCCAAAGCCGCACGCGTGGCGGCGGCCTTCCATCTCGTACGGCGAGCGCAGGCGGAGCCCGAGCGCGACAGGGTCGCCAGCACCTCCGACCTGGCCACGATCGCGGCTCCCCTGCTGCGAGGCCACTCGCGCGAACGCCTGGTCGTGGTGGTCTGCGACACGCGCGGCGCGGTGCTCAGGCGCACGGTGCTCACCGAGGGTGGGGCAGATCACACGACGGTGCCGGTCCGCGAGATCATCACCGCGGTGCTCACCTCGGGCGGCGCGGCGTTCGGCCTCGCCCACAACCACCCCAGCGGCTCTCTCGACCCGAGCGACGACGACCTGACCGCCACGATGCGCGTCGCGGAGGCGGCCGACACGGTGGGCCTGCGCTTCCTCGATCACCTGATCGTGACCGACATGTCCTGGCGACGCATCCCAACCTGGTCCGATGCCCTCACCGGCGACCAAAAACCATGATCCCGTCGATAGCGCCGAACGATCGGCTCATCTGTCGACGCCGTGCCATCCTGTTCCCGCGGGGCGGCCGTCACTGGAGGTCGCGGTTCGCACTGCCGCACGGACGTGGTCTCGCTGCCTCGAGGCCGGGGCCACGTCCTCGATATCGACTCGCCCGCCTGGGCATGGCGCGGATCCTCTCGGACGGATGGCTCCCCCGCCGGCTACATGCGGCTTGCAGGACGCACGCGGCGCGGCGGGGGACGACTCCATCGTGATCGTCGCGACCAAACGATCCGACAGAGCGACCACCCCTTCTCCGGCCCTGGGGAGCACTGTCAGGGCCCGCGAAGGACACTCCGGCCGCCTCTGCGGCAGTGAGGCGGCCGGAGTCCATGGCACCCCGCAGACGTCAGGGAGCGTGAGTGATGCGTCTGCGAGGTGCGTTCCGGCGTGCCCAGATGGCACACCGGAGCGGTCGTCCCTCGCGGGCACGCCGAAATCCGTTTCGCTCTCGCCCGAAAGGATTCCGTACGGCCCGCGAGGGACTCTCCAGCGGGTCCGTGCGACCGGATGACCCGCTGGAGGGTCGGGCTCCTCACGAAGACTCGCGAGGACGTCGGGCCCGGCAGGTGCGGTGCTGTGGGATGACACCTGCCGGGGAAACGGACAAGCTCGGGCAGTCGCCTGTCCTGGTGAACGAACCGCGGCGCGGACGGCGGTTCGCTGATCGTGGCTTCGCGAGCACCCTCCATCCTCGTCGGCGAAGCCACGCCGGCCCGGCCCCGTCTCGGCGGATGACTGTTGGGCCGGGAGCCTTCAAAAGATCATTGGCGAGCGGGTGCCGAGCTCTCACCGCGCTCTCCCTTCCAGCAGCCGCCGCCACAGGATGTCCGCCTCTGCGGCGATCGCCCACGGAGACTCCTCCACCACCATCCGCCCGCCCTTCCTGCTCGTCCTCCGGATGAACCTCAGCCCGCCCGCCTGGCACAGCTCGTAGAAAACGGCCTGGCAGTCACACGTGTGGTCCCGCACCCTCACCCGAGCACTCCTCGGCCGCTCAGGCTCCCAATCGACGAGCGTCGGAACACCGACGGGCTCTGCCAGATGACGGCTATGAAACTCCTCCCGCTCCGAGCACACCTGGACACTATAGCTCTGGCGTATCTATAGGTCTAGTCCGTATCCATACACTCTAGTGAGCGTCTGCTTTGAGCGGTCATGTACGCTTTCGTCTATAATCCGAGCGTGCTTGACCGTGACGGGCCCATACCTATCTACAAGCAGGTCGCTGATCTGATCCGCGAGCAGATCGAACGCGGTGACCTCAGAGCGGGCGACCCCGTGCCGAGCGAGGCCAAGCTTGAGAGGGACTACGAGATCGCGCGCACCACCGCCAGACGCGTGGCTCGCGAGCTACGAGAGCAGGGCATGGCCTACACCATCCAAGGTGAGGGCACATTCGTCGGGCAGCCTGGCGCGCCACGTGCCCCTCGGAAAGTCCCGATGTACCAGAAGATCGCTGAGGAGATCGCCGAGCGAATCCAGCGCGGCGAGATCGCGCCGAACAGAGCGATCCCCGGCGAGAAGGTCATGATGCGGGAGTACGGCGTCGCCAAGGTCACGGCGCGACAGGCGGTGGCCCACCTCAGAGAAGAGGGCTGGGTGTTCACCGTCCCCTACCGGGGCACCTACGTGACCACGCCAGACAAGTGGCCCACCGGCAAGGGTTCCTAACACTCCCCCCATGTCTGGGCACCCGTATACCCTGGGCTCATGCTCGACCCCGAGGACGACACCCACCTCTATCGCCAGATCAGCGAGATCATCCGCTCCCGAATCGTCCAAGAGCTCTCGCCTGGCGATCCCGTGGCGAGTGAGGCGCAGATCCAGCAGGAGGTCGGCGTGGCCCGCACCACCGCGCGCAGGGCGATCCGCGTGCTACGCGACGAAGGGCTTATCCACACCGTTCAGGGCGAGGGGACCTTTGTGGGCGCTCTCGACCAAGTGCCGCGAACCTCCCGAAAAGTTCCGCTACCAGCACATCGCGGGCGACGTGAGCGAGCAGATCAAGGCCGGAGAGTTCCGTCCTCGCCGTCCCATCCCCGGGGAGGCAGCGATGGTGCAGCATTACGACGTCGCACGCGAGACGGTGCGACGCGCGCTGGCACTGCTACGAGAGCAAGGATGGATCTACACCGTGCCGCAGCGAGGCAGTTATGTCTCACCAGAGGAGCGCTGGCCTACGGACTGACCAGGCGATACCAGAGGCAGACGACCGTGGACGAGTCGTCGACCTGACAGCCCTCGGCCACCCAGAAGCGCCGGTGCACCTCGCGCCAGTGCTCGATCGAGCGATACCCCTCGCCCTCCGCCAGCGCGAACTCCCAGGGCACCTCGGCGAACGGCACCAGCCGGATGCCGACGACCTCTACCACGGCCACGCGGGCCCCCGAGTCGTCCACCACCGCCAGCCGCTCGCCGATGTGCTCCAGCGCCTCGTTCTCCGCGTGATAGTCGAGCTCCAGCAGCCCCGCCGTGGCCTGCTTGGCACCTGACAGGGTCAGGTCGGTGAGCTCCCTGCGCAGCTCACCTGGAGTGCCCAGCTCCATCACGCGGAGTCCGGCCATACGTCCCCACATGACGCGGATCGTACGTCAGAAGACCGGGATGATCTCCTCCGGATCGATGAAGTCGACCGGCACCCCTTCGAGGTCCAGCTCGGGGATCGCCGGGAAGTCGATGCCCCATCGCTCGACGATCGCGCGGACGTGCGCCATGGCGACCCGCCAGTTCTCCGCCTGCTCGTCGTACGACAGCACCCCCAGCCCGGCGTCGCGGGCGTGGTCCATGAGGACGCGGTGGTTGGCCAGGAAGTACGGCGGGAGCTCCCAGAAGCCCTCCGGCGGCTCCCAGAGGATCATCGACAGGAACACGAACCCGGCGCGGAGCTGGCGGGTGATGAGCGAGCGGGTGTCGTCGGTGAGGCCGGGCCACTCGTTCTCCAGGATGGTCATGCAGATCTGCAGGTGCCGGGACTCGTCGCGGCCGATGCGCTGGAACATCTCGTCGAACACCGGGTGGCGCGTGCCCGACGCCATCCCCCTGAACAGGGTGGACGCCGCCATCTCGCCCATCATGAAGCTGGTGAAGAGCACCGGCAGCGAGTACTTGCCCACGGCGGCGGTGTAGCCGGTCCAGTAGCGGCCGCCGTTGTGGTAAAGCCAGCCGATATTGTTGTGCGCCGCCTTCTCCAACTCGTCGGACGGGGTCCAGTCGAGGGGGCCGCCGGGCCAGAGCTTCGCGATGGTGCGCTGACAGCATTCCTCGTGGTTCATCTCGTCACGCGTGATGGAGAAGAAGCACTTCCTGACCGGGTCCTCCTCGTGTTTCTCGAACGCCTGGATGGTGGCACGGGCGAACACCGCCGGCCCCGAGGCGTCGAAGTTGGCCAGGACGGAGAACCAGTACATGATCCCGAGCCGCTGCTCGCGGGTGAAGTCGCCGGGATCGAGCGCGTCCCAGGGCAGGTCGGCCGGGTTCCAGAGTGTTCGCTTGGACTTCTCGTAGATCGCCGCGAGCTTGGCCGTCTCGACTCGCCACTCCATCGGGTAAATGTTCGGCTGGGGGATCTGCGGTGCGGGCCAGAAGCCCTCTTCCGGGATCGTGAGGTCAGCCATGTGACACCTCCACCCCCCATCCTGCGTGTCGGCGTCACGGCTTTCAAGTACGCGCGCGCTGGGTCGCGGCGACGCACACGAGGACGGCCACCGCCGCGGCCAGCGTCGCCGCCCCGAACCTCTCCCCCATCAGGAACCAGGCCCACACCAGGGTGAGCAGCGGCTGGACGAGCTGGGTCTGCCCGGCCCGGGCGATGCCCCCTCTGGCGAGTCCGGCGTACCAGGGAAAGAAGCCGAGGAACATCGAGACGAGCCCCACGTACGCGAACCCGGCCAGCGCCTCGGCCGACGGCTGGACGGGAGTGGTCAGGGCGAGCACGACGCCGCTGGGAACGGTGACCGGGAGGGACAGGACGAGGGCACGGGAGATGACCTGCCAGCCGGGGGTGTCGCGGGACAGCTTGCCGCCTTCCGTGTAGCCGACGGCGGCCGACAGCAGGGCGCCGACGAGGAGGAGGTCGGCCCAGGCGGCGGTTCCCTGGTCGCGGGTGAAGGTGAAGGCCGTGATCGCGAGGGCGCCGGCCGTACAGGCGATCCAGAACAGCGGCCGAGGACGCTCGCCGGCGCTCAGGACGGCGTAGGCGGCGGTGGCGGCGGGCAGCAGGCCGATGACGACAGCGGAGTGGGCGGTGGTGGCACCGAGGTCGAACGCGAGGCCGCTGAACACCGGGAAGCCGAAGACCACGCCGAGGGAGATCAGCGCGTAGGAGCGCCACTCGCGGCGCGGCGGCAGGAGAGGGACGTTCGCGGCTTTCAGGCAGATCAGGGCGACCACGCCGGCGACGGCGGCCCGGCCGAGGGCGACCAGCCAGGGGTCGAAGCCGCGCATGGCGTAAACCGTGGCCGGAAAGGAGCCGGAGAAGGCCAGCACGCCCAGGAGGGCCAGCGCGGTGCCCTGCCGGGCGGTCCTGCGCGAGGACCGGGCGGACGCGGATGGGACCGCTATCTCCCCAGCAACGATAGCGCTATTCTGTTCTCTCATGAACAACGATAGCAGTATCGCTCAGATCGCCGCGATGCTGCGCGAGGAGGTCTCCCGGCTGCGTCCGGGAGACCGGCTGCCGTCCAGCCGGGAGATCATGCGGCGGCACAACGTGAGCCCCGTGACGGTGTCCAGGGCCATCGGCCGGCTGGCCGCCGAGGGCAGGGTGGTGACCCGGCCCGGCAGCGGCGCCTTCGCGACGCACCGGCCGGAGCGGCCCGCCGACACCGCCGACTTCTCCTGGCAGACCGTCGCCCTGGGCGACCGCGTGGTCGACGACTCGGCCATCGCGGGGTTGCTCGACCGGCCGCCCGAGGGCGTGGTGCCGCTGACCGGCGGCTACCCCCATGCGGGGCTGCGGCCGGACAAACAGCTCGCCGCCGCCGCGGCGCGGGCCGTGCGCAGGCCCGACGCGTGGGCGATGCCCCCGCTGACGGGCCTGACGGAGCTGCGCAGGTGGTTCGCGGCGCAGGCCGGAGGCGACGTGACCGTGGCCGACGCGCTGATCGTCAGCGGTGGGCAGGCCGGGCTCACCCACGCCTTCCGGGCGCTGGCGGCGCCGGGCACGCAGGTGCTGGTGGAGACACCGACCTATCCGGGAGCGCAGTCCTCGGCGCGGGCTGCCGGGCTGCGCACGACGGCCGTGCCCATGGACACAGAGGGCGTGCGGCCCGACCTGCTCGCCGAGGCCTTCGCCGTGACGGGCGCGCGGGTCTTCTACTCCCAGCCCACCCTGCACAACCCGACGGGCACCACGATGCCGCGTGAGCGCCGCGAGCAGGTGCTCCAGGTGGCCCGGGCGGCGGGCGCGTTCGTGATCGAGGATGACTTCGCCCGGTTCCTGACCGAGCAGGCGCCTCCGCCGATGGTCTCGATGGACCCCGACGGCACCGTCGTGCACATCTCCTCGCTCACCAAGGTGCTCTCACCGAGCATGCGGGTGGCGGCCGTGATCGCGCGCGGTCCGGCCGCGCACCGGCTGCGGGCCGGCCAGCTGGTGGAGTCGTTCTTCGTGGCCCGGCCGCTGCAGGAGACGGCGCTGGAGTTCGTCGGCTCGCCCGCGTGGCGGCGGCATCTGGCGACGATGCACGCCGAGATCGCCACCCGTCGCGACGCGCTCGCCGCCGAGCTGGCCGCGCGGCTCCCGTCCGCCGAGCTGCACCTGCTGCCGAGGGGCGGCATGCACCTGTGGGTACGCCTGCCGCCGGAGACCGACGAACGGGCGCTGGTCGAGGCCGCGCAGCGCAACGGCGTGCTGGTCAGCCCCGGCAGGATCTACTACCCGTCGGAGCCGCCCGGCCCGCGCATCCGGGTCACCCACATCGCCGCCGCGCACCTGGCGGAGCTGGCCGAAGGCGTGCGACGGCTGGCTCAGGCGCTGGCCGACACCTCGTAAGCGGCCGGCTCAGGCGCTGGCGAACACCTCGTAGTGGTCGACTGTCAGCTCGCGGTCGACCAGGTACGCCTCGTCCTCCGGATAGAAGACTGCCTTGCCGGGGTCCTCCCCGGCGAAGGCCCTGACCGCGTCCCACGACTCCCAGAGCGAGATCAGGAAGAACTCCGCCCGGTCGCCGGCGTCACGCCTGGTGAACTGGACGCCCTTGTTGCCGGGAGTGGCGGTGTAGCCGGGGAATCCGGTGCTCATCAGGTAGGACTCGTAGGCTTCGGCATCGGCCGCGTGGGTCCAGCCACGCCAGGTGCGAACGATCATAGGGACCATCATGCTGCAACCTGCTATTGCCGTACAGTGGTGACATGCTGGCGCCTGCGGAGCTCGTGCGTGACTTTCTCAACACCGTCGATCTCGAAGCAGGCACGGAGGAGCTGACGTCTCCCGCGGAGCTGGCGGTCTGGCTTCGCGAGCACCACCTCATCGGGCCGCTCGACCGGGCGGGCGACGACGATCTGGCCACCGCGGTCGCGCTCCGCGAGGGACTGCGGGCCGTGCTCAGGCGGGAGCCGGCCGAGCTCCCGCTGCTGCCGCTCAGGGTGTCGGTCGGTGAGCGGCCGGAGCTCGTCGCGGTGGAGGGCGGTGTCGCGGGCGGTCTGGCCCGCATCTCCGCCGCGGTCACCGACGGGTCCTGGGAGCGGCTGAAGGTGTGTGCCGAGCACGGCTGCCAGTGGGCGTTCGTCGACGTGTCGAAGAATCGATCTCGTTCGTGGTGTTCTATGCGGGTCTGCGGTAACCGCACCAAAACACGCGCTTACCGGGCTAGGAAGCAGGGTTCGCGTCGTCCCCAAGGTTCAAACACCGATACGGTGTAACTCGTGCCTTGTGGCATGACGGCAGGCGAAGGAGCGGGCCGAGATGGCAGACGTAGGCGTCCGGGCGGCCCGGCGCGAGGATGTGCTCCAGGTGGCGAATGTTCAGATTCGTGCCTGGCGCTACGGCTATCGGGATTTCCTTCCCGAGGGTCCACTTGAGCAGATGACCGGTCCCGCGGCCGAGAAGATGTGGCTGCGCCAGTGGGACGAGGCGATCGTCGCTCCACCCACGTCCAGGCATCGGGTGCTGGTCGCGGTGGAGACCATCCTCGACACCGAGGGCTTCCCCGCGCTCGGGGCGGGCGGCAGCGCCGCCCTCGCCACTCCGCGCGGCGGCGAGCGCGTGGTCGGCCTGGCCTCCCACGCTCCCGCCGAGGATCCCGACCTCGATCCGACCGTGGTGGCCGAGATGCTGACGCTGCTGGTCGACCCCGACTTCGTACGCCGCGGCCACGGCAGCCGGCTGCTCAACGCGACCGTCGACCACCTGCGTGACGACGGCTACCGGCAGATCGTCACCTGGGTGTTCGCCGACAACTACGCGGTGCTGGGTTTCCTGGAGTCGGCGGGCTGGGGCGAGGACATGGCCGAGCGCGTGCTCGACATGGGCCGCCCGATCCGCATGGTCAGGCTCACCACCGACATCAGCTAGAGGACATCCCGACATGGCAACCACCGGCCAGTGGGTCGCCGGCGCGCGCCCCCGCACGCTGCCCAACGCCGTCGTGCCCGTCATGGTCGGCACCGGCGTGGCCATCGGAGAGCAGGGCTTCGTCTGGTGGCGGGCACTCCTCGCGCTGCTCGTCGCGCTGCTGCTGCAGATCGGCGTCAACTACGCCAACGACTACAGCGACGGCATCCGCGGCACCGACGACCAGCGCGTGGGCCCGATGCGACTGGTCGGCTCGCGGGCCGCCACGCCGCGCCAGGTGCTGACCGCCGCACTCGGCTGCTTCGCCGCCGCGGCCGTGCTCGGGCTGGTCCTGGTGGTCGTCACCCGTGGCTGGTGGATCCTGCTGGTGGGCGCCGCCGCGATCGCCGCCGCCTGGTTCTACACCGGCGGCAGCAGCCCCTACGGCTACCGCGCCCTGGGTGAGGCGTCGGTCTTCGTGTTCTTCGGCGTGGTGCCCGTGGTCGGCACCGCGTACGTCCAGACCGAGCAGCTATCCTGGACCGCGCTGGTGGCGTCGATCCCGGTCGGGCTGCTGTCGTGCTCGATGCTCGTGGTCAACAACCTGCGCGACGTGAGCACCGACAGACCGGCCGGCAAGCGGACCCTGGCTGTGGTGCTGGGCGCCCCCCGCACCCGCACCCTCTACGCGGCCTGCCTGATCGTGCCGTTGGCGATCGCGCTGGGGATGATCCCGGTCGCGCCGCTCGCCGCGCTCGCCGTGCTGGCGGCCCCCCTGGCAGTCCCTCCCGTCCGGGCCGTGCTGCGCGGCGCCGAGGGGCCCGTCCTGATCGGCGCGCTCCAGCAGACCGGCCGGCTCCAGATGGTGTACGGCCTGCTCTTCGCGATCGGCCTGGCCATCGCCCTGTAGGCCCCCGTCAACCGCGCATCACCACGCGGGGCGCCACCTCGATGCCCAGCTCACGTTCGTACTCGACCAGGGCCCGCAGCTCCGGGCCCCACGCGGCCTCGGGCAGCGCGGTGAAGCCGTGGCGTTCGTACCAGGGGGCGTTCCACGGCACGTCCCGGAAGGTGGTCAGCGTCACCGCCGGCGCGCCGGCGGCCAGCGCGTGCTCCCGCACCGCTGTGATCAGCCTCCCGCCGATGCCCTGCCGCATGCACGAGGGATGTACGGCCAGCTGTTCCAGATGGAGGTTGCCGTCGACCCAGCCCACCAGCGCGAACCCGGCGGGCGGCTCCCCCTCGACCAGCACCGAGCCGGGATCGGCCACCTCCTCGATCTGGGTGGTCCCCGGCGGGAACTCGATGCCCACCTGCTGGAAGAGCCCGTCGGCGGCCAGCTCGACGGAGATCAGACCGGACAGTTCGCTGGATTCGGCCCACCGCACCATGGCGACACGGTCTCATGTCCGGGCGGATCCGGTCACTGTATTAATGTGAAGATCGTGGCTCGGCTGTGCGGAGCCGAGACCCCCTCCCCACTTCGTGCCCACCGCCTGCCACCAGGCCGTGGGCACGTCGTGTTCAGAGGTCGAGCAGAGGCTCCAGGCCGAGGGTGAGGCCGGGCAGCTCGTGTACCCGCCGGATGCCGAGCAGCACGCCGGGGGTGAACGCCGCGCGGCTCATCGTGTCGTGCCTGATCGTGAGGGTCTCGCCGTCACCGCCGAGCAGCACCTCCTGGTGCGCGATGAGGCCCGACAGGCGTACGGCGTGCACGTGCACCCCGTCGACGTCGGCGCCGCGCGCTCCGTCGAGCTCGGTGCTGGTGGCGTCGGGCATGGCGCCCAGCCCGGCCTTGGCCCGCGCCTCGGCGACCAGCTCCGCGGTGCGGCGGGCGGTGCCGGACGGGGCGTCGGCCTTGTTGGGGTGGTGCAGCTCGATGATCTCAACCGACTCGAAGTGCCGGGCCGCCTGCTGCGCGAAGTGCATCATGAGCACGGCCGCGATGCCGAAGTTGGGGGCGATCAGGGCGCTGGTGCCGGGCGAGGCGGCCAGCCAGCCGCGCACGGTGTCGAGCCGCTCAGCGTCGAACCCGGTGGTGCCGACCACCGGCCGGATGCCGTGCTCGATGGCCCACCGCAGGTTGTCCATGACCACGTCGGGATGGGTGAAGTCGACCACCACCTCGGCCCCTTCGAGGCCCTCGATGGCGTCGTCCTTGTCGAGCGCGGCCACCAGCTCCATGTCGGGAGCCGCCTCGACCGCCTTGCACACCTCGACGCCCACACGGCCCCGGGCACCGAGCACGCCTACCTTGATCACAGGGTCAACCCTATACGGCCACCCGGACGCGGGCCCACCCGAGGGCCCGCGTGCGGGCGTACGTCAGCGGATGGCGTCGGAGAAGTCCCGGTCGCCATAAGGGCCGATCACGGCCAGCGTGAGCGGCCGGCTCAGGATGTCTCCGGCCACCTCGGCGATCTCGTCCGGGGTGACGCCCTCGATGCGCCCGAGCACCTCGTCGATGGACATCAGCTCGTCGTAGACCAGCTCGTTCTTGCCGATCCGCGACATGCGCGAGCCGGTGTCCTCCAGGCCGAGGACGAGCCCGCCGCGCATCTGGCCCTTGCCGCGCATGATCTCGTCGGCGCTCAGCCCGTCGGCCACCACCCTGGCCACCTCGTCACGGCAGATCTTGAGCACGTCGTCGATCTTCGACGGCAGACAGCCGACGTAGATGCCGAACTGCCCGGTGTCGGCGTAGCCCGAGGTGTAGCTGTAGGCGGAGTAGGCCAGACCGCGCTTCTCGCGGATCTCCTGGAAGAGCCTGGACGACATGCCGCCGCCGAGCGCCGCGTTGAGCACGCCGAGCGCGAAGCGGCGGTCGTCGGTGCGGGCCAGGCCGGTCGTGCCGAGCACCAGGTTGGCCTGCTCGGTCGGCCGGTCGAGGACCATGGCTCGGGACCGGGTCTCGGCGCCCGGGCCGCTCGTGCGTGGCGGATCGAACTCCGGCGGACCGTCAAGGGCGCCCGCCCGCTCGTAGGCGCGGGTGACGAGCTCGACGACCTCCTCATGGCGGATGTTGCCCGCCACCGAGACGACCGTACGGCGTGGCTCGTAGTGACGCCGGTAGTACTCGGCGATCCGGTCGCGGTCGAGAGAGTTGATCGATTCGACCGTGCCCAGGATGGGCCGCCCGATCGGCGAGTCGCCGTAGAGGGCCGCCGCGAACTGCTCGTGCACCACGTCGGACGGGTCGTCGTCGTGCATGGCGATCTCTTCGAGGATCACCCCGCGCTCGGACTCGACGTCGTCGGGGGTCACCAGCGAGCTGGTCACCACGTCGGCGAGGACGTCGACCGCGACCGGCAGGTCCTCGTCGAGCACCCGCGCGTAGTAGCAGGTGTATTCCTTGGCGGTGAACGCGTTGATCTCGCCGCCGATGCCCTCGATGGACGCCGAGATCTCCATGGCGTCACGCGTGGGCGTGCCCTTGAACAGCAGGTGTTCGAGGAAGTGGGTGGCTCCCGTGTGCTCGGGGGCCTCGTCACGCGAGCCGATGCCGACCCACATGCCGACCGCGACGCTTCGCACGGTCGGCATGGTCTCGGTCACCACGCGCAGCCCACCGGGGAGGACGGTGCGCCTGACCACCCCGGCCCCATCGCGGCCGGGGTGCAACGTCACGGTGATCACGAGTTGCGGTCGTCGCCGTCGTTACGGGGAGCGCGAACGCGGGTGCGGGTGCGGCGGGGCCGCTCCTCACGAGGCTTGTCGTCGGCCTGCGCGGCCTCGCCCTCGTCGGCGCCGGACTCGCCCTTGGCCTCCTTCTCGGCGGCCTCCTTCTCGATGACCTCGACCGGCACGAGCGAGAGCTTGCCCCGCTGGTCGATCTCGGCGATCTCGACCTGGATCTTCTCGCCGACGCTCATCACGTCCTCGACGTTCTCGATGCGCTTGCCGCCGTGCAGCTTGCGGATCTGGGAGACGTGCAGCAGGCCGTCCTTGCCGGGCATCAGCGAGACGAACGCGCCGAACGCCGCGATCTTGACGACCGTGCCCAGGTAGCGCTCGCCGACCTCCGGCATGTGCGGGTTGGCGATGCCGTTGATCGCGGACCGCGCGGCCTCGGCCGACGGGCCGTCGGTGGCGCCGATGTAGATCGTGCCGTCGTCCTCGATGGTGATCTCGGCGCCCGTGTCGTCCTGGATCTGGTTGATCATCTTGCCCTTCGGGCCGATGACTTCGCCGATCTTGTCGACCGGAACCTTGATCGTGATGATCCGCGGCGCGGTCGGGTTCATCTCCGCCGGAGAGTCGATCGCCTCCTGCATCACGTCGAGGATCGCCAGGCGGGCGCCCTTGGCCTGCTTCAGCGCGCTCGCCAGCACCGAGGCGGGAATGCCGTCGAGCTTGGTGTCGAGCTGGAGCGCGGTGATGACGTCCTTGGTGCCGGCGACCTTGAAGTCCATGTCGCCCATGGCGTCCTCGGCGCCGAGGATGTCGGTCAGCGTGACGTAGTTGTCGCCGTCGCCGATCAGGCCCATCGCGATGCCCGCGACCATGGCCCGCAGCGGCACACCGGCGTCGAGCAGCGCCATCGTGGAGGCGCAGACCGAGCCCATCGAGGTCGAGCCGTTGGAGCCGAGGGCCTCGGAGACCTGCCGGATCGCGTAGGGGAACTCCTCACGCGAGGGCAGGACCGGGATCAGCGCCCGCTCGGCGAGCGCGCCGTGGCCGATCTCGCGGCGCTTGGGCGAGCCCACCCGGCCGGTCTCACCCGTGGAATAGGGCGGGAAGTTGTAGTTGTGCATGTAGCGCTTCGTGCGCTCGGGGTTGAGCGTGTCGACGTTCTGCTCCATGCGCAGCATGTTGAGCGTCGTGATGCCCATGATCTGGGTCTCGCCACGCTCGAACAGCGCCGAGCCGTGCACCCGCGGGACCACGTGGACCTCGGCGGACAGCGCGCGGATGTCCTTGGTGCCGCGGCCGTCGATGCGCAGGCCCTCCTTGACGACCCGCTCGCGCATGAGGTTCTTCATCACTGAGCGGAACGCGGCGGAGACCTCCTTCTCGCGGCCCTCGAACTCGGGCAGCAGCTTCTCCGCGGCCAGCGCCTTGACCTTGTCGAGCTCGGCCTCGCGCTCCTGCTTGGCGCCAATGGTCAGGGCGGCGGCCAGCTCGGTCTTCACCGCGGCCTCGACCGCGTTGTAGACGTCGTCCTGGTAGTCGAGGAACACGGGGTACTCGGCCGTCTCCTTGGCCGCCACCTGCGCGATGCGGGCCTGCGCCTCGCACAGCACCTTGATGAACGGCTTGGCGGCCTCAAGACCCTGCGCGACGGTCTCCTCGGTGGGCGCGACGGCGCCGTCGGCGACCAGCTTGAGCGTGTCCTTGGTGGACTCGGCCTCGACCATCATGATCGCGACGTCGCCGTCACCGAGCACCCGCCCGGCCACGACCATGTCGAACGTCGCGCGGGCCAGCTCGGTGTGGGTCGGGAAGCCCACCCACTGGCCGTCGATCAGCGCGACGCGTACGCCACCGATCGGACCGGAGAACGGCAGCCCGGCCAGCTGGGTCGACAGCGAGGCGGCGTTGATCGCGACCACGTCGTAGAGGTGGTCGGGGTTGAGCGCCATCACGGTGGCGACGACCTGCACCTCGTTGCGCAGGCCCTTGACGAACGACGGGCGCAGCGGCCGGTCGATCAGCCGGCAGGTGAGGATGGCGTCCTCGGACGGACGGCCCTCACGCCGGAAGAACGAGCCGGGGATGCGGCCCGCCGCGTACATGCGCTCCTCGACGTCGACCGTCAGCGGGAAGAAGTCGAGGTTCTCCTTGGGCGACTTGGACGCGGTCGTCGCGGACAGCACCATCGTGTCGCCGTCAAGGTAGGCGACGGCGGAACCCGCCGCCTGACGGGCGAGACGGCCGGTCTCGAATCGGATCGTTCGCGTGCCGAACGTGCCGTTGTCTATGACGGCTTCGGCGGTGTGGACACCCTCCACGGGGGACCTCCTTGGTCGGTCGGTCTCCCGCGCCCTTCTTCTCACCGGCACCCTCGTTAGGTGCAGCGCCGGTCTTCGATCGAAGCGCCCGGTCCTGATGACCGGAAGCCACTACCGAGGACCGGCCCGCATGCGTCGCGGGTCGCATGGTGCTTGTGCGGACGCGGGGGCTGTAAGTGTCTCGGATCTTCAGTTGTACGCCAGGCGCGCGGTGGCATGCCTCCCGACGCGCCGGGCTGATAGCCGAAGGGAGCGACGCGGACGCCGCTCCCTCCTCATGCTATCGGCGCAGGCCGAGCCGCTCGATGAGCGAACGGTAGCGCGCGATGTCGACCTTCTGCAGGTACTTCAGCAGGCGGCGCCGGCGCCCGACGAGCAGGAGCAGACCACGACGGCTGTGGTGGTCGTGCTTGTGCGTCTTCAGGTGCTCGGTGAGCTCGCTGATGCGCTTGCTGAGGAGCGCGATCTGCACCTCGGGCGAACCGGTGTCGCCGTCGGCCGTCGCATACTCGGCGATGATGGACTTCTTGGCAGCGGTGTCGAGGGACACGGCTCTCCTTCAAATATACGGACACGCGCGGATGAACATGAATTGCGAACGACCGTGCGTGCCTACAGTCGCCGCAGCGAAGCCCTTCGGGCAGCGCTCTACGCCGCCGTCACAGAGCCGACATGCAAGGTTACCACTCCGAGTCGGGTGCTCGCGTATCGTCACGCGCCACGGACTCGGCGGTCAGGCGGCGGGTCTCGGCGACGTCGGCGTGGATCTGGGTGACGAGCGCCTCGATGGAGTCGAACCTGGTGTTGCCGCGCAGCCTCGCGGCGAAGTCGACCGCCACGTGCACGCCGTACAGCTCCAGGTCGTCGCGGTCGAGCGCGTACGCCTCGACGGTGCGCGGCACGCCCTCGAACGTCGGGTTGGTGCCGACCGAGATGGCCGCGGGCCAGCGCTCTCCCTCGTAGAGGGTGGGCAGGTTGGCGACCGGCACGCATTCGAGCCACCCCGCGTAGACCCCGTCGGCGGGGATGGCGCTGTGCGGCGGGGTCTCGACGTTGGCGGTGGGGAAGCCGAGCTGGCGGCCACGCTGGTAACCGCGCACCACCACGCCCTCCACCCGATGCGGACGGCCCAGCCCGGCGGCGGCGCCCTCGACGTCGCCCGCCGCGAGCCGCTCGCGGATCCGGCTGCTGGAGATCGCGTCGAGCAACGGGACGGCCTCGACGGTGAAGTCGTACTTGTCGCCCAGCGCGCGCAGGGCCTCGACGTCGCCGGCCGCCCGGTGGCCGAACGTGAAGTCCTCCCCCACCACGACGACGGCCGCGCGCAGGCGGTCGGCCAGCACGGTCCGCACGAACTCACCGGGGCTCATCCGCGACAGCTCCAGCGTGAACTCCAGCACGCAGACGTCGTCCACCCCCAGCCCGGCCAGCAGCTCGGTGCGGCGACCGGGCGTGCTGAGGCGGGGCGGCTGCATGCCGGGCCGCACCACCTCGTCGGGATGCGGCTCGAACGTGACGGCCACGCCGCGCAGCCCCTTCTCCTGGGCGATGCCCACGGCCCGCTCGACCACCCGCCGGTGCCCCCGGTGGACCCCGTCGAACATGCCGATCGCGACGACGGCCCTCTCCGAATCCAGCACTCCCGGCCCCATTCGCTCGTGGCAGATCAATCCCCACCAGCCTGCCATGCTGGTCGGTCTTCGTTCCAATCGAGGGCGGTACGATCGGTCGCACCATGCCTCGATACGCCCTTCTGATCCTGCCTGCCTTCAACCGGGTCTACGGCGCCAGCGCCGTCCGGCTGACCCGCGCCGAGCTGACCGTCTTCGGCGGCGCGCTGGAAGGCGAGCTGTCGGGGATCGAGGAGACCATCCTCGGTGGCGTACCTTATGTCACCTTCGAGGGGTCCTTGACCTCGCACGACCTCGACCTGCTGGCCAACCTGTCGTCGGTCTACGCGATCTTCGGCATGGAGGGCGACCTGCTGCGGCCGCTCACGATGCGGCCGCTCGACCGGCTGAGCAGCGACCTGATCACAATCCAGAAATACGCCGGCAAGACCAACGAGCACTTCACCAAGCTCCTGCTCAACGTCACCGTGCTGGCCTCCGGCTTCCCCCTCGACGGCAAGCTGTCGATCCTCGACCCGATGTGCGGCCGCGGCACCACGCTCAACCAGGCCCTCATGTACGGATACGACGCCTACGGTGTCGACGTCGACGGCAAGGACTTCGAGGCCTACTCCGGCTTCCTCAAGACCTGGCTGAAGAACAAACGGCTCAAGCACACCGCCGAGACCGTGCCCGTACGTCGTGAGCGGGCACTGGCCGGGCGGCGGCTCAACATCTCCTTCGGGCTGACGAAGGAGGCGTTCAAGGCGGGCGACGTGCAGCGCGTCTCGGTGGTCAACGCCGACACCCTGCGCGGGCGGGAGTTCTTCAAGCCACGTTCGTTCGACGTGATCGTCACCGACGCGCCCTATGGCGTACAGCATGGCAGCAAGAGCGGCGGCGGCGGGCTCTCGCGCAGCCCGCTCGAGCTGATCAGGCAGGCCGTGCCGGTCTGGGCCGAGCTGTTGCGGCCCGGCGGCGCGCTCGGCATCTCGTGGAACACCTACGGCGGCAGCCGCGACGACCTCGCCGAGATCCTCACGTCGGCCGGGCTCGACGTGGCCGGGCATCCCGACTTCGAGCACTGGGTGGACCAGGCGATCGTCCGTGACATCCTGGTGGCCCGCAAGCGGTGACCCGTCAGGTCACGAAGACCGCCAGCGGCTTGGCCAGCCGGCCCTGCTCCTCGACCAGCGCGAGCAGCTCCCCGTCCGGGCCGAACACGCCGATCGGCTCCTTGCCGAGCCCCGCGGCCGGCAGCCGGCCCCCATGCCGGACGATCACGGCCTCCTCGACCGTCACGTCGCGCCGTGTGAACGCCGCCGCGACGGCCTCGCCGATGGGCAGGATCGCGCACTCGGCGGCCAACTCGTCGAGGGTGCGCGCCAGGGACAGGTCGTAGGGGCCGACCCGGGTGCGGCGCAGCGCCGTCAGGTGACCGCCGACGCCCAGCCCGGCGCCCAGATCGCGGGCCAGCGACCGGATGTAGGTGCCGCTGGAGCAGGTGACGACCGCGTCGACGTCGACGACGTCGCCGTCCGTCCGGATGTCGAGCACCTCGAAGCCGCGCACGGTGACCGGACGGGCGGCCAGCTCGACGTCCTCACCCGCGCGGGCCCGCTTGTAGGCCCGCTCGCCGTTGACCTTGATCGCGCTGACCTGCGGGGGGATCTGCATGATCTCGCCGGTGAGCGCGGCGACGCCCTTGTGGATCTCGGCCGGCGTCACGCGCGCCGCCGATGCCGTCACGGTGACCTCACCCTCGGCGTCGTCGGTGTTGGTGGTCACGCCCAGCCGCATCGTGGCGGAGTAGACCTTCTCCGTCAGCGCCAGGTGACCGAGCAGGCGGGTCGCCTTCTCCACGCCGATCACCAGCACACCTGTGGCCATCGGGTCGAGCGTGCCCGCGTGGCCCACCCGCCGGGTGCCCGCGAGACGCCGGATGCGGGCCACCACATCGTGGGAGGTCCAGCCGGCCGGCTTGTCAACGATGATCAGACCGCTCTCGGCCATCAGACCTTCCCCAGCAGACGGCGGAATGCGCCGATGGTGTCGTCAACGCTCTCGTGCGAGGTGAACCCGGCCGCGTTGCGGTGACCGCCGCCACCCATCGCCGCGCAGAGCGCGCCCACATCGGCCGTGCCCTTGGACCGGGTCGAGACCTGCCAGGCGCCCTCGTCGTCCTCTTTCAGCACCACGGCCACCTCGGCCTCGTCGGTGCGCCGTACGATGTCGATGATGCCTTCGACCTCGGAGTAGGGCAGGCCGTAGGCCGCTCGGTCGACCCGGGTGACGTAGGTCCAGACCAGCCCGTCACAGAGCTCCACCCGGTCGAGCGCGGCGGCGAGCACCTTGAGATAGCCGAACGGCGAGCGGTCCCACAGCTCGCGGGCGATCTCGTCGGTGCGCAGACCGGTGGCGACCAGCCGGGCGGCCATCTCGTGGGCCGCGGGCGTGGTCGAGGAGTGCCTGAACGATCCGGTGTCGGTCACCAGCCCGGCGTACAGGCAGGTGGCGATGTCGCGGTCAAGCGTGCCCCCGAGCCGGTGGATGAGCTGCTCGGCGAGCATGGCCGTCGCCGCGGCGCCGGGATCGACGAGGCCGACCGTGCCGAAACCGGTGTTGGACCGATGATGGTCGACCACGATGACCTCGCGGGCGGCGGCGACGCTCGGCCCGATCAGGCCCAGCCGCTCGGCCGACGGGGAATCGAACGTCATCATCAGCTCGGGCGCGGCCGGATAGTCCTCCGGCGGGACCAGCATGTCCTGGCCCGGGAGGAACCGCAGCAGGCGCGGCACCGCGAAGTGCCGGTCGCCGAAGGACCCGACCACCCGCTTGCCCATCGACCTCAACGCGAAGCCGGTGGCCAGCATCGAGCCGAGCGCGTCACCGTCAGGTGACACGTGACAGGCCAGCGCGATCTCGTCGGCTCCCGCGATCAGGTCGAGCGCCCGCTCCCAGGTGGCCTCGGAGATCGGTGACACCGCGGCCCCCAGGCGGGGCGGGCGCTCAACGCGGTCGCGCACGTCCGGCGTCACGGTGCCGGATGTCCCGCCTGGTCGGCCTCGTCCTCGTCGGGCTTCCGGTCGAAGTCGGCCTCGTCCTCGTCGGGCTTCTTGTAGGGGTCGGCCTCGCCGGCGTAGGCGGCGCCCTCCGCCTTGCGGGCCACCTCCGCGTCCCGCGCCCTGGCCACGCTGATCAGATCGTGGAGCTGGCGGGCGCTGTCGGGCAGCGGGTCGTGAGTGAACGTCAGTGTCGGAGTGAAACGCACGCCGGTCTGCCTGCCCACCTCAGATCGGATGATGCCCTTGGCGCTTTCCAGAGCGGCGGCGCTGTCGGCGCGCTCGGCATCGGAGCCGAACACCGTGTAGAACACCGTGGCCTCACGCAGGTCTGCGGTGATGCGGGTGTCGGTGACGGTCACGAACCCCAGGCGAGGGTCCTTGATCCGGCGCTCCAGCATCTCGGCCACGATCTGCTGGATGCGATCGGCAAGCTTACGCGCTCGTGCTGCATCCACCATGTTCGCTCCCCCTCACGCACGACCGTGGTCGTGCCGTCGTTCAGTCATCGTCGTTGTAGAGCCGCTGCCTGGCGGACAGCAGCTCGATCTCAGGATGGAACGCCACCACCCGCTCGCAGGCGTCCAGCACCTCCTTGCAGTTACCCGCTGAGGCGGAGACCACCGCGATGCCGACCTCCGCTCTGCGATGCAGGTCGAGGTGGCCGGTTTCGGCTACGGCGACGGCGGGAAAGCGCCGGTGCAATTCGGCGACCAGAGGCCGCACGACCGAGCGCTTCTGCTTCAGCGAATGCACGTCGCCGAGCAGGATGTCCAGGGTTAGCGCACCCACATACATCGTTGGCAACCACCGCTTGTCCTGGTGTGTGAAGCGCACGCCGAGCCTGCTGCGGTGGTGACCAGACTCTGACGTACGAGAGGCGCCCGGCGGATGGTCCGCCGGGCGCCCGGCCGCACGGTTATGCGCGCGGCTTCTCCCGCATCTCGAACGTCTCGATCACGTCGTCGATCCGGAGATCGTTGTAACCGAGCCCGATGCCGCACTCGAAGCCCTCACGGACCTCGGTCGCGTCATCCTTGAAGCGCCGCAGCGAGGAGACCGTCAGGTTGTCGGCGACGACGACGCCGTCGCGGATCACCCTGGCCTTGCTGTTGCGGACGATCACACCGGAGCGGACCAGCGTACCGGCGACGTTGCCGATCTTCGGCACCTTGAAGACCTCGCGGACCTCCGCCGTGCCCATCTGGACCTCTTCGAACTCGGGCTTGAGCATGCCCTTGAGGGCCGCCTCGATCTCCTCGATCGCCTGGTAGATGACCGAGTAGTAGCGGATGTCGACACCCTCGCGCTCGGCCAGGTCGCGCGCCCGAGGCTCGGGGCGGACGTTGAAGCCGATGATGACCGCGTTGTCGTCGGCGACCGCCAGGTTGACGTCGTACTCGGTGATGGCGCCGACGGCGCGGTGCAGCACCCGAAGGTTGACCTCGTCGCCCACGTCAATCTTGAGCAGGGCGTCTTCCAGGGCTTCCACCGAGCCGGACACGTCACCCTTGATGATGAGCTTGAGCTCGTCGACGCGACCCTTCTCGAGGTCGCTGAACAGCTCCTCGAGGGTGCGGCGACGGCTCGACTTCGCCATGTCGGCGCTGCGCTTGCGCGCCGCGCGCTGCTGGGCGATCTGCCGGGCCATCCGGTCGTCGGTGACGACGATGAAGTTGTCACCGGCGCCGGGCACGGCCGTCAGGCCCATCACCTGAACGGGACGGGACGGCGTGGCCTCATCGACCGGCTCGCCGTTGTCGTCGAGCATCGCCCGGACGCGGCCGAAGGCCTCGCCACAGACGATGGAGTCGCCGACGCGGAGCGTGCCGCGCTGGACCAGGACGGTCGCGACGGGGCCGCGGCCCTTGTCGAGGTGGGCCTCGATCGCGATGCCCTGGGCGTCCATCGTCGGGTTGGCCCGCAGGTCAAGCTCGGCGTCGGCGGTCAGCACGATGGCCTCGAGGAGGTTCTCGATGCCGGTGCCGTTCTTGGCCGAGATGTCGACGAACAGCGTCGAGCCGCCGTACTCCTCGGCCACCAGGCCGTACTCGGTGAGCTGGGCCCTGACCTTGTTGGGGTCGGCGCCCTCCTTGTCGACCTTGTTGACCGCGACCACGATCGGCACGTCAGCCGCCTGGGCGTGGTTGAGGGCCTCGATCGTCTGAGGCTTCACGCCGTCGTCGGCCGCGACCACCAGCACGGCGATGTCGGTCGCCTTGGCACCACGGGCACGCATGGCGGTGAACGCCTCGTGACCCGGGGTGTCGATGAAGGTGACCTTGCGCTCTTCGCCCTCGTGCTCGGTGGCGACCTGGTAGGCGCCGATGTGCTGGGTGATGCCACCCGCCTCGCGCGCCGCCACGTTGGTCTTGCGGATGGCGTCGAGCAGCTTGGTCTTACCGTGGTCGACGTGACCCATGACGGTCACGACCGGCGGCCTCGCGGCCAGGTCGGCCTCGTCGCCCTCGTCCTCGCCGAACTCGATGTCGAAGGCCTCGAGAAGCTCGCGGTCCTCCTCCTCCGGGCTGACCACCTGGATGTTGTAGTCGAGCTCGGCGCCGAGCAGCTGCAGCGTCTCCTCGTTGACCGACTGCGTGGCGGTCACCATCTCGCCGAGGTGCAGCATGATCTGCACCAGCGCGGCGGGGTTGGCGCCGATCCGGTCGGCGAAGTCGGCCAGCGACGCACCGCGCGGAAGACGGATGGTCGCGCCGTTGCCACGGGCGACCTGCACACCGCCGATCGCCGGAGCCGACATGTTGTCGAACTCCTGGCGCCTCTGACGCTTGGACTTGCGGCCACGCGCGGGACGACCGCCGGGACGCCCGAAGGCACCCGCGGTGCCGCCGCCACGACCACGGCCACCGCCACCCGGACGACCGGCGAAACCGCCGCCGCCACCGGGACCACCGGTGCTCGTGCCGGGACGACCCGCACCGCCACCGGGACGACCGGCGAAACCGCCGCCGCCACCGGGACGACCGCCGCCACCACCCGGACGGCCACCGCCGCCACCACCACCGGGACGGCCACCGCCGCCACCGCCGCCAGGACGGCCACCGCCGCCACCGCCGGGACCGGAAGGCCGGCCCTGCGGCATCATCATCGGGTTGGGACGCGGACCACCGGGACGGGGACCACCCGCGCCGGGACCGGGACGCGGTCCGGCGGCGCCGGGCGGACCCGGACGCGGACCGGCCGTGCCCGGCCTGCCCTCGCCGCCGCCACGACCCTGCGGCGGGCGCGGGATGGCGCCGTCACGCGGCGGGCCGTCACGACGCTCGCGCTGGCCGGGGCCGCCGCCATCGCGACCGGCGCCGGGACGCGGCGGACGGGACTGGCCCATGCCGCTGGCGTTGGACGAGAAGGGGTTGTTGCCCGGACGCGGGCCACGGGGACCCGGCTTGGGACCGGGACCCGGACGGGGGCCACCACCGGTGGACGCACCCGGACGCGCGCCGCCGGAGGCACCGCCACCGGACGCCCCTGGACGGGCCGCGGGGCCGGGCTTGGGACCCGGACGAGCCGCGGGACCCGGACGCGGGCCGGGCGCGGGACGCGCGCCGCCGTCGGAACGCGGAGCGCTCTCGGGACGCGCGCCGCTGTCGAAACGGGCCTGCGGAGCCCCGGACGTGTCGCCACGAGCGGCCTCGGGCTGCTGCGCCGGGGGCTGCTGCTGGGGCATGGGGACCGGCGGGCGAGGCGTGCCGCTCGTCGCCGGGCCGGGACGCGGACCGGGCTTGGGACCCGGACGCGGAACCGTGGGGGTCGGCGCCTCGGCGGCGCCGTTGGCGGCCTGGCTGCTCGCCGGCCGTGGTGCAGCCTTCGGCGGCTGCGGTCTGGACGGCGAACCGCCGCCCCTTGAGGGCCCACCCTTGGATGCGCCCAGTGCTTCGGTGAGCCTGCGGACCACCGGCGCCTCGATGGTGGAGGACGCCGAACGGACGAACTCTCCCATCTCCTGGAGCTTGGCCATGACGACCTTGCTCTCTACGCCGAACTCCTTAGCGAGCTCGTATACCCGGACCTTCGCCACTGCACTCCCTTACTGGCCCGGGAGGCTGGCTGTGCCGTCCGGACCGTCGCTACCTTGACGTCTTCATCGCCGCGTGCTCATCAGGCGCTCATAGCAATCTGACTCCGCCCATCAACTCGGCGTCCTACATGACATTTCGTATTTCTCCTCTTCCAGGTGCGCCCGCACGCGCGAGACGTCAAGCGGCCCCGGCACGCGGAATGCGCGCGGAAACGCCCGGCGACGCTCGGCAAGCTCCAGACAACTCATGGTCGGATGCAGCGATGCACCCCGGCCAGGAAGCCGTCCTCGCAGGTCAGGGACCAGATGATCCTCGACCAGCACCAGGCGGAGCAGCTCGGACTTTGCCGTGCGGCCCCTGCAGCCCACACAGGTGCGCTGTGGAGCCGCGTGGCCACCATATTCCAGCTTACCGTGTTGACGCATCTACGGAACCGGCGGCATCCTCGGCCTGGGTGTCAGGGCGGATGTCAATCCGCCATCCGGTGAGCCTGGCCGCGAGCCGGGCATTCTGCCCTTCCTTGCCGATGGCCAGCGAAAGCTGGTAGTCGGGCACGGTCACCCTCGCCACCCGTCCGTCGAGGTCGAGGACCTCAACGTGGGAAACACGCGCGGGAGACAGGGCATTCCCGACGAACTCGCCCGGATCCTCGGACCAGTCGATGATGTCGATCTTCTCGCCGTGCAACTCGGTCATCACGTTGCGCACCCGGGAGCCCATCGGGCCGATGCAGGCGCCCTTGGCGTTGACGCCCTGCTTGCGGGACCTCACCGCGATCTTGGTACGGTGACCGGCCTCGCGGGCCACCGCGGCGATCTCCACGGTGCCGTCGGCGATCTCGGGCACCTCAAGGGCGAACAGCTTCTTCACCAGGCCGGGGTGGGTGCGCGACAGGGTGACCGAGGGACCCTTGTGGCCCTTCTTGACCTGCACCACGTAGACGCGGATGCGCTCGCCGTGCACGTAGTCCTCGCCGGGCACCTGCTCGTTGTGCGGCAGCACGGCCTCGATCTTGCCGAGGTCGACCAGCACCACGCGCGGGTCCTTGCCCTGCTGGATCACGCCGGAGACCAGCTCGCCCTCGCGGCTGGCGAACTCACCGAAGTTGATCTCGTCCTCGGCGTCGCGCAGCTGCTGCAGGATCACCTGCTTGGCGGTGGTCGCCGCGATCCGGCTGAAATTGCTGGGTGTGTCGTCGTACTCCCGGACGATCTCGCCGTCGTCGTCGAGCTCGGCCGCCCAGATCGTCACGTGCCCGCTGCCCCTGTCGAGCTCGGCCCGTGCCTTGGGCGCGGCACCGTCGGTGCGGAAGTAGGCGATCAGCAACGCGTCCTCGATCGCCTTGACGACCAGGTCGAAGGAGATGTCCTTCTCCCGCTCCAGGCTGCGCAGGACGCTCATGTCGATGTCCACGAGGCTTCCCCCTTAGCCTTCGTCGCCGTCGACGTCGGTGTCGTCGTCGATCCGGCGGAACTCCACCTGCACCCGTCCGCGGGTCAGGTCCTGATAGTCGAGCCGGCGATCGGCGCCGCCGATCTCGAGGTCTACGCCGCTCCCGTCGGCCGAGCGCACCCGGCCCTCCAGCACGGTGCCGTCTCTCAGCTCGGCCTTCACCAGCCGCTTGGCCGCGCGCCGCCAGTGGCGCGGCTCGGTCAGCGGGCGGTCGACGCCCGGCGAGGAGACCTCGAGCGTGTAGGCCGCGTCGCCCATCGCGTCGTCCTCGTCGAGGGCGGTGGAGACGGCCTGGCTCACGTCGGCGACGTCGTCGAGGCTCACCCCTCCGTCGCGATCGACGATCACGCGCAGCAGCCGGCGCTTGCCGGCCTGGGTGACCGTGACGTCCTCCAAGTCGAGGCCCTCCGCGCTGACGACGGGCTCGAGGAGCTTCATCAGGTGGTCGCGGGGTGATGCGCTGCCCATATCGACCTCCCCTATTGTCAAGTCTCAGCCGGGCGGACCTCGCCACTGGCTCTCCGCCGTGCGGGCGCTCAGCCAGCGACGACAGTTGACACCCTATCTGTACGAGGGCACGGATAGAGCGCCACTCGACGCGCGGGGAACGGCAAGCCCGGCCTGACAGCGAGCGGGGGCACGAGCCCTTACGATGCTAGCTGCGGTCCGTAGTCCTGGAGGTCCCTGCCCGTGCGCCCTTCTCTCTCCCGGCGAGCCGTGCTGGCGGGCGCAGCGGCCGCGGCGGCGCTGGCCGGATGCAGCACCACGACCGGCGCCCCGCCCACCTCACCGCCGCCGGAGCCTCCGGAGCGAGTGCTGGCCCGGAAGCTGATCGCCGAGAAGGAGGCGACCATCGCCCTCTACTCCACGCTGATCGCGGACGGCGGCGCCAGGCTGACCCCGTTCAGAGATCGTCACCAGGCCCACCTGGCCGAGCTGCGCAGGCGCTTCCCCGGTGTCCCCGCCGCCTCGGCCACTCCCTCGGCCACTCCCTCCGCCGCCCCTTCGGCCACGGCCGCTCCCAAGGTGACGCTGTCGCGGCTGCGGACCCTCGAACGCAGGGCGGCCGCCCTGCGCACCCGGCAGCTGACCGGGGTGCCGCCGGCCATGGCCCAGCTGGTGGCCAGCATCGGCGCCTGCGAGGCGGCCCACGCCGTCGCCCTGCCGAGGTCGCTGTGAGCGACGATCTCGACAAGCTGCGCAAGGCGCTGGCGGCCGAGCACGCGGCCGTCTTCGCCTACGGTCTGATCGGTGCCCGCACGTCGGGGTCGCTGCGGGCGCTGGCCACCCAGGCGTTCGACGCCCACCGGGCCCGCCGCGACCAGCTCCGCGCGCTCATCACGGGCCGGGGCGGGCAGCCGGTGGAGCCGGAGGCGTCCTACGCCCTGCCCGCGGTGCCCACGGGAGCGGCGGCCGCCGGACGGCTCGCGGCGCACGTGGAGGCGGGCATGACGGCCGCCTACCTGGAGCTGGCGGCCGGTGAGGACGCCGCCTTGCGGAAGTACGCGGCGCTGGCCATGCAGGAGTCGGTCACCCGGTCCTACTCGTTCCGGCCCACGATCGCCGCCTTTCCCGGTCTGCCCGAGGCGACCCCGCAGCCGTCCGGCACGACGCCGGGCGGCTGACCCGGGCCGGGGCGCCGGGCGGCTGACCCGGGCTGCGGCCCGCCAGGGCAGGGCCGGACATCGGACGGCCAGCCGGGGCCCGCCGACAGTGGACCCACCCGGCCGGGGCCGCGTGGGCGTCAGGACCGGGTGGCGGCGAGGACGAGGTCGGCGGCCTCGGCGAGCGGGATCTCCGACTTGTCGCCGGTGACCCGGTCGCGCAGCTCGACCACGCCCTGGGACAGGCCGCGGCCCACGACCACGATGGTCGGCAGCCCGAGCAGCTCGGCGTCCTTGAACTTGACCCCGGGCGACACCGCGGGCCGGTCGTCCACCAGCACGCGCAGGCCCCGGGACTCAAGCTCCGCGCCCAGCTCCAGCGCCGCCTCCACCTGGTGCTCCTTGCCGGTGCCGACGATGTGCACGTCGGCGGGGGCCACCTCGCGGGGCCACACCAGGCCGAGCGAGTCGTGCAGCTGCTCGGCGATGACGGCCACGGCTCGGGAGACGCCGATGCCGTAGGAGCCCATCGTGACGCGGATCGGCTTGCCGTCGGGGCCGAGGGCGTCGAGGCCGGCCGCGTCGGCGTACTTGCGGCCGAGCTGGAAGATGTGGCCGATCTCGATGCCGCGGTCGATGGACAGCGGCGACGCGCAGCGGGGGCAGGAGTCGCCCGCGCGCACCTCGGCGGCCTCGATCGTGCCGTCGGGAACAAAGTCGCGCCCCGCGACCACGTGGGCGGCGTGCTTGCCCGGCTGGTTGGCGCCGGTCACCCAGGAGCTGCCCGTGACCACGCGCGGGTCGACGAGGTAGCGGATGCCCAGGTCGCGCAGCACCTGCGGGCCGATGTAGCCGCGCACCAGGCCGGGGTGCCGGGCGAAGTCCTCGGCCTCGAAGATCGCGGGCTCCCCGGGGGCCAGTGCGGCCTCCAGACGCTTGAAGTCGACCTCGCGGTCGCCGGGGACGCCGATGACCAGGGTCTCGACCTTGTCGGAGCCAGGCGTGGAGATCTTGACGACGACGTTCTTCAGGGTGTCGGCGGCGGTGATGGACAGGCCGTGGTGCTCGTTGACGAACGAGACCAGCGTCTCGATGGTCGGCGTGTCAGGGGTGTCGAGGACCCGCTGCTCCTCCAAACCGTCGAGGGACACGGCGGCGGGGGGCGTCGTGGTGACGGCCTCGGCGTTGGCCGCGTAGCCGCACGAGCGGCAGGCGACGAAGGTGTCCTCACCCGTGGGGGTCGGCGCGAGGAACTCCTCGGAGGCCGAGCCGCCCATCGCGCCGGACGTGGCGAACACGATCTTGTAGTTGATGCCCAGCCGCTCGAAGGTCTTGATGTAGGTCTCGCGGTGCTGCTCGTAGGAGCGCTTGAGACCGTCGTCGTCGAGGTCGAAGGAGTAGGAGTCCTTCATGAGGAACTCCCGGCCGCGCAGGATGCCTGCGCGGGGCCTCGCCTCGTCGCGGTATTTGGTCTGGATCTGGTAGAGCGTGACCGGATAGTCCTTGTACGAGGAGTATTCGCTCTTGACCATGTCGGTGAAGAGCTCCTCGTGCGTGGGCCCGAGGAGGTAGTCGGCGCCCTTGCGGTCACGCAGCCGGAAGAGCGTGTCACCGTATTCGGTCCAGCGGCCGGTGGCCTCGTAGTATTCGCGGGGCAGCAGGGCGGGGAAGAGCACCTCCTGGCCGCCCATCCGGTCCATCTCCTCACGGACGACGCGGGCCACGTTCTCCAGCACCATCTTGCCCAGGGGCAGCCACGAGTAGATGCCGGGGGCCACCCGGCGGACATAGCCGGCGCGGACGAGGAGCTTGTGGCTCGGCACTTCCGCGTCTGCCGGGTCGTCCCGCAGGGTGCGAAGAAACAGCGACGACATGCGCAGCAACACGGCTACTCCTTGGTCGAGCCTGGATGTGAAGGACTACAGGCTATCGACTCGGGGCGGCAGGCCGCTCCGGTTAAACGAGGGGCGGAAACCAGCCCGACAGCGGACCGGCGAGCACGAAGGCGGCCAGGCCGGCCAGGGTGGTGGTGACGGCGAGCGCGCACACGCGTCCTCGGGCGCTCCTTCGCACGACGATCACCAGGATGACGGCCAAGGAGCCGATCACCAGGGCCGGGACGGGCCAGAACTCCCGCACCTCGCCGATGAAGCCCGGCGTGGCCCGGTCGACCACGTCGGTGAGCAGCACCGCTCCCACAAGGCCGGCGGCGAGGTCGCCCCAGCGGTCGCGCCTGCGCGTCAGGTAGGCGAGCAGCCCCAGACCGACCAGCAGAACGAGCGTCCAGTTGAGCCCGGCAGGGCTGTCACCGACCACGTCGAAGCCGAGATCACCTCGGAACACGCTCCCGCCCATGGCCGCGACCAGCATGGACACGGCGGCGAGGAAGGTGGTCAGCAGCGCCCAGCCGAACCCGGACGCGGTCGCCCCCACGACCAGGGTCAGCGCGAAATAGGCATAGGGATGGTAGATCTGTTCCACCCATCCAGGCCCCCTGCCGGACATGAGCATGCCGATCAGGCCGACGACCAGCCCTCCGAGGAAGGCCGCCAGCACATGACGCTCGATGCCGCGCTGCCGCCGGTCGAACTCGGCGAAGTCGGCATAGTCGATCGCGGTGTCGTTCATCTCCATTCCCTGGTCATCCCTGCCCCGGAAATGTCTTGGGACGACCACCCAAAGACTATGCAACCCTACAAAAAAGGCAAATTTCGGTTAACCCTTTTTGACCAAGCTATTGCTTGTTCAGCAGAGGAGTCCCGTCCTCGCCTGGAGCCTGGGCGGCTAACCGCCGAGGAGCTCCTCCCACGGGTGACGGGTGTTGGTGGCGCGGGTGGTGTCGAGCGCCTCGGCCAGCCTCCAGAACCCCGGCCGGGCTCGTACGCTCACCCTGCCCATCGGGTCGATGGCCCGCAGCACGAAGCGGACGCCCATCACGTGCAGGACGGCCGAGGAGGCTCCGCCGGGGGCGTCGGCCGTGACGAGGCCGGCCATCCGCTCGTCGAGCAGCGCCGCCACCTCGGAGGCGTAAGGGCCGTCGCGCCACTCGAGGTGCCAGCTCCGCTCGGAGCCTCGCCACCAGGTCAGGTCGCGGCAGGACTCGATGAACTCGGCCTCGGCGGCGAGCGCGGCCATCACCCGCCCGAACGCTTCGTACCTGCGGGAGCTCGTGGGCGAGAGGTCGTCGTCCCGGGCGCCCGGGAGGGGACCATCCTTCGGCCGCCGTAGCGCGTGCTTTCGCCTCACGAACACCCACTTTGATCGCGAGCGCGCCCTTCCCGCAAGAGTTTGGTCCCGCCAGTCTCGACGACCGGCCGCCCACCCGCCAACGGCGGACTCGACGGGCGGATCCTCCGCGCCGGGCCTCGGCATGCCGATTCAGCAGGTCCTGATATGTCATAAGAAAGGTCAAGTCAGGGTATGGATTCGTCGCTCGGGGCGTCCGGGGATACATCGAACACGCCGGCCCGTTACATCTGGTGTAACGCGGGCTCTCTGTTGCAGAATCGCCGGCTAAGGAGGCGACGTGACGTTGCGCGTGGCGGTCATCGGATCCGGCCCTGCCGGGATCTACACGGCCGAGGCACTGGTCAAGCAGTCCGCCGGGGCGGTCGAGGTCGACGTGATCGAGCGGCTACCCACCCCGTACGGGCTGGTCAGATATGGTGTCGCGCCCGATCACACGTCGATCAAGTCGATCGCCAACTACCTGCGCCGCGTCCTGGAGCTGCCCGAGGTCAGATTTCTCGGCGGGCTCACCCTCGGCGACGACGTCACGGTGGACGACCTGCTCGGCGCCTACGACGCCGTCGTCTACGCCACCGGCGCGATGGTCGACCGCAAGCTCGGCATCCCGGGCGAGGACCTTCCGGGCAGCGTGGCGGCCACCGACTTCGTCAACTGGTACTGCGGCCACCCCGACGTCGACTCCTCCAGGTTCGTCCTCGACAGCTCCGAGGTCGCGGTCATCGGTGTGGGCAACGTGGCCGTGGACGTGGTGCGGATCCTGGCCAAGACGGCCGCCGAGCTGAGCGCCACCGACGTGCCGCACGAGGTGCTCGAACGGCTGGAGGACAGCCAGGTCAAGGCCATCCACATGATCGGCCGCCGGGGCCCCGAGCACGCCAAGTTCACCCTGAAGGAGCTGCGCGAGCTCGGTGAGCTGGCCAACGCCGACGTGTGCGTGCGGCCCGACGAGGCCGTGGTTCTCGGCGGCGACTTCCCCCGGCAGATCCGCGGCAACATCGACGTCCTGCGCTCCTGGGCGGCCCGCGAGCCGGCCGGCCGGCCGCGCCGCCTCGACGTGCGCTTCTGGATGCGGCCCGTCGAGATCCTCGGCACCGACCGGGTGGAGGGCCTCCGGCTCGAACGCACCCGGCTGTCACCCGAGGGCCGCGTGGTGGGCACCGGCGAGTTCGAGACGCTCCCGGTCGGCATGGTGCTGCGCTCGGTCGGCTACCAGAGCGTCCCGCTGCCGGGCGTGCCGTTCTCGGCCGAGACGATGACGGTGCCCCACGAGGCGGGCCGGGTGCGCGAGCGCGAGTACGTCGCGGGCTGGCTCAAGCGGGGCCCCACCGGCGTGATCGGCACCAACAAGTCCGACGCGGCCGAGACCGTCCGCACCCTCCTGTCCGACCTGGCCGGTCGTGAGCCGGCGCGGACCACCGACATCGACACGCTGCTGGCTGAGCGCGGGCTGCGGCCGGTCAGCTACGAGGAGTGGCTGGCCATCGAGGCGGCCGAGGCCGAGCTGGCCAGGTCGCTGGGCCGGGGCGAGCGGGTCAAGCTGGCCGGCCTGGAGGCCATGCTGCGCGCCTACCGACCTGGGGAGTGATCCGCTTCCCGGCTAGGGTGCGGGACATGCGTGTCACCCTGGAAGACGTCCCCATCGCCGGGTTCGAGGAGACCTACCGGGTCCAGCGGGCCCGCTATCCGGGCGCCGGCCCCGACCGCCAGCCGGTGCACACCGTCTACGTGCCCGCCGACCGGTTCTCCGCCACCACGGTCGCCGACTGGGGCGGGCAGGCGCTGGCCCTGGTCTGCGAGCATCTGGCGGGTCCCGCCGAGCTGGCCGAGGTGTTCGGGGTGCCCGGCGACCTGGCGGCCGCCGTACACGAGCGGGTGCTGCGCAAACTCGGCCGCGAGCCGGTCGAGGACCTGCGGATCGACTTCGAGGACGGCTACGGCGTACGTCCCGGGCAGGAGGACGGCGACGCGGAGCGGGCGGCGGTCGCGGTGGCCGAGCTCTGGGCGGCGGGGACGTTGCCGCGCCGGTGGGGCCCGCGGGTCAAGTCGTTCGCCGACGGCGACCCGGCGCGGTCGGTGCGGACCCTCGACGGGTTCGTCACCACGGTGGCCGAGCGGGCGGGCGAGCTGCCTCCCGGGTTCACGGTGACGTTCCCCAAGGTGCTGATGGAGGGCTATCTCCGGCAGTTCGCGGGCGTCCTGGAGCGGCTGGAAGCCGCGCTGGGGGTGCGACTGCGGTTCGAGATGCAGGTGGAGGCGCCGCAGACGCTGGGGTTCCTGAGCGCGGAGCTGGCCGAGTCGCTCGGCGGCAGGCTGGCCGCGGCGCACTTCGGCGTGTTCGACTACACGGCGGCGATCGGCCTGCCGCCGCACGAGCAGCGGCTCGACCACCCGGCCTGTGACCACGCGCGGCACGTGATGCGTGTGGCGTTCGCGGACACCGGGGTCGAGCTGTCCGACGGGTCGCTGGCCGCCTCCCCCGCCTCCGGCGCGGCCGGCGACGTGCGGGCGCTGTGGCGCCGGCACGCCGAGCTCGTCAGGCACTCACTGGCGCACGGGTTCCATCAGGGGTGGGACATGCATCCCTCGCATCTGGTGAGCCGGTTCGCCACGGTCTACGCGTTCCATCTGGCGCGCTACGACTCCTACCGCGAGCGAGTGCGCGCCTGGGAGGAGCGGCGCGACGCCGGAGGAGGGGTCATGGACGAGCCCGCCACCGTCAGGACGATGGCCGCCGCCCTGCGGCGTGCCGACGCCGCCCTGGACGAGCCTCCGGCCAGGTGACGTCCGGTCCCGGGGGCGAGCGTCCGGCCGCGCGACGCTCAGTCGCGCTCGACCAGGTCGCGCCAGCGTCGGACGAGGCGCCACTCGACCGGGTCGGACCAGCCGGCCCGCACCGCGGAGCCGACGTGGAAGGCCCGGATGCCGAAGTCCAGCAGGGTCGGCACGTGCGCGGCCCGGAGCCCGCCGCCGGCCAGGATGATCGAGCCGTCGCCCGCGTCGGCGCGCCCTCTGAGCACGGACATGCCCTCGCCGACCCCGGTGGGTGAGCCCGAGGTGAGGACGGTCGCGAGGTTCGGGAGCAGGCGCACGGCGCGCCAGGACGCCTGGATGTCGGCCGCGTGATCGACGGCCCGGTGGAAGGTCCACGGCAGGGGCGACACGGCGTGGATGAGCGCCTCGGTGGCCGCCAGGTCGACGGCGCCCGCGCCGTCGAGGAAGCCGAAGACGAACCCGGCCGCGCCCGCCTGGGCGAGCGCCTTGGCGTCGCGGCTCAGCCGGCCGATCACGTCGGCGCCGGCCGTGAAGGAAGCGTCACAGCGGAGCATCACCATCTGGGGAAGCGGGCACTCCGCGGCGATCGCGGCGACCGTCTCCGGCGCGGGGGTGAGCCCGTCGGCGGCCATGTCGGCGACGACCTCCAGGCGGTCGGCGCCGCCCTGTTCGGCGGCCACGGCGTCGCGCACGTCGAGCGCGATCACCTCAAGGAGGGATCCGGTCATGCAGCAGAGGTTATAGGGTGCTCTGCACCATTTTGCATGAATGACGGCAGAAGATCCCGTCTCCACCTGGCGCCCGGTTCACCTCGGACGCGAGGGATGCCCGAAAGGTCAGACCGCGATCAGCTCAGGAACCGTGAGGTCACGGAAGGCCATGACGCCCACGTCCTCCGCGCGCCGCTGGAAGAGCGCGCCGGAGCTGCGGTGCGGGAGGTCGACCGTGCGCACGTGCCGGAAGCCGCGGCTGCGGTAGTAGTGCTGCAGCCCGGGGTTCGCCTTGGCGCAGTCGAGCCGCAGCCAGGGCCGCCCGGTCGCGTAGGCCCACGTCCCGGCCCAGTCGAGCAGCGCGTCACCGAGCCCGCTGCCGGACCACTGCCGCGCCACGGCCAGCTTGTGTACGTACAGAGCGGCGCCCGGGTCATCCGCCTGGGTCCAGAACTCGGGGTCGGCGTGCTCGTCGACGGCGATCGTCGCGACGGGCGGCGCGTCCTCGTCGGGGTCGAGGTAGCGGAGCTCGTCGTCCAGCAGGTACAGCACTCGTTCCTCGATCAGGGGCTCGATCCGCGCCGCGCTGAACCCGCCGCGCGGCCACTGCCGCACCCCCCGCGCGTGAAGCCACTCGGCGGTGTCGGCCAGCAGTCTCAGCACGCCCTTGAGGTCGGCCGGCTCGGCCTGGCGCAGGGCGAGCGGGTGCAGGAGGAGGGTGTTCGAGAGCATGATCCATCCCTTCGTCGCATGGTGCGATCAATTGATGACACAGAGTGACGGTCGTGTAGCGCACTGGATAGGCTTGGGTGACGGAAGGCAATATGAACGGATAAAACGGGTTTCAGGGGAGCGCGCACAACTCCCCTAGCCCTGCGAGGCCGGATTACTCGCGGCGGGCGGCCGGCGGGATCACCCCCAACCGAGCTCGATCAGCGGCGGTCGAGCTCGTACCTGATCAAGTGCTTGTCCGCGGGGAGCACCGACACCGCGACACGCACCGGCAAATCATCCCTGTCGTAGCCAACTCGGACATACACCACAACTGGGGTACCGAGTTCCAATTGAAGCCTCTCTGCTTCCTCTTGGTTGGGCATACGCGCTGAAATGTCGTCAATTACTCGCATTTGCTCGTGCCCGAGCTCCTCGAGCACCCGGTTCGCGCCGCGCGCGATGTCGCCTGGCCTGGCGATTTCCGAGTTGGCGACCAACTCGCGGGGAAAGTAGGAATCATTGGTGTTGTACGGCTGCCCGTCCACGAAGCGCAGGCGCCGGCGCACCACCGCGAGCTCACCGTCGGCCAGCTCCAGCCGGCTGGCGATCTCCTCGACGGGGGTGACGGTCAGCACCTCGATGAGCTGAGTCGGCTCCCGGCCCTCCTGCGAGACGGCGAAGGCGAAGGCCTCGCGTACCTCTCCCGTCGGCTGGGGCTCCAGCTCGCGTTGCGGATACATGAGCAGCGGACGGCGGTCACGGACCACTGTGCCGCGCCGTGGAGTGCGCGTCACGAGCCCCTCATTGACGAGCTCGCCCAGCGCCAGCCGGACGGTGTTGCGGCTCACCCCGTGGTCTTCCATGAGCTGCGCCTCGGTCGGCAACTGCGCTCCGGGACCGAGGACACCGGAGTAGATGGCTTTACGGAGTTCCGAAGCCACCTGCTGATACAGCACCGACCTTGCCACTTTCACCCCTTTTGTTCCAACAATTTAGACGATCTGGTTCTAGCAGGCCACAACCTCTTGACCGAACGGCTCCGACAGCCGCATCATCCATTCGTTGGTACAAATCCATCGAAAAGCCGGTGAGGAGGTGGAGGCCGTGCTGCCGGTCCGCGCGGGTATGCCATACCTGCCCTGGCATGACCCACACGATGCAACACGTTTACTGCGTTACGCGTCGCATCGCCAGGGGTTCAGCCACACCCACCAGAGCGAAGGTCATGGCACGTCCGTGCACTCCGCGCCGACCGAGCCGACCGTGTGGTGCGAAGACGGTCCGTTCGAGTCTCCTCACCCCCTCACCGACTCCGTGCGCGAACCAACGACCCAGGACTCCATCCCTCGCCGGAGTCCTGGAGTCACCGCGCATGGGGCAGGAAGCGCGCCCTGGCGGGTCCCCCACGCCCGCCAGGGCGCGCGATCCTTTCTCAGGCCCGGCCCGGCGGCCGGTCGGCCGGGCTTGAGCGCCCTCTTCCCGCCGGCGAGGTGGTCTCGGTGCCGGCGCGACACCCCCTGACCTGGTCGCCGAAAGGGTAGGCGGGGGCCGTCGGGCGGCTTACCGTCCAGGTATGCACACACGCTCCAGGTATCTGCTCGACGTGCTGATGACGGAGTTCGGCGATTCGATCAAGCGCGATCCCGCGGCTTTCCGGCGGAAATTCCGGAAGATGGCGGCCTCGCCGTTCGCGTTCTACCGGGGCAGCGCCTGCCTGTTCTACGCCGACCTGACCGACGCGTTCACGGACCGGTCCTACCTCGACCCGGCGACCAGCAGGGTGTGGATCCACGGCGATCTGCACGCGGAGAACTTCGGCACCTACATGAACGCCTCCGGTGTCCTGGTGTTCAACGTCAACGACTTCGACGAGGCGTACGTCGGGCCCTACACCTGGGACCTCAAGCGGTTCGCGGCGAGCGTGGCGCTGCTGGGGTACGCCAAGGCGCTGTCGGACGACGTGATCGGTGCGCTCGTGGCCGGGTTCGGCACCGCGTACCTGGCCGAGCTGACCGGGATCGCGCACGGCGGGGACGACGCGATCGGGTCGCTCACCATCGACACCACCAGCGGCGTGCTGCACCGGGTGCTGCAGACCGCCCGGCTGAGCACCCGGGTGGCGATGCTGGACGTGGAGACCGTGATCGACGCCTACGACCGGCGCTTCGCGATCATGGAGGGGCGTGAGCCCGTCGATCGGGCGACCCGCTCGGCCGTGCTGACGGCGTTCGACGACTACCTGACGACGCTGCCGGGGCAGGCCAACCCGGTCGAGCACGTCATCAAGGACGTGGCGCTGCGCAAGGGGGTGGGCATCGGGTCGGCCGGGCTGCCCTCGTACAACCTGCTGCTGGAGGGACGCTCGCAGGCGCTGGAGAACGACGTGATCCTCTACATGAAGCAGGCGCAGGTGCCGGCGGTGGCGCGGCACATCACGGACGAGAAGGTGTCTGGATATTTCCGGCATCAGGGGCATCGCACCGCCGAGTCCCAGCGGGCGTTGCAGGCCTACGCCGACCCGTGGCTCGGCTACACGATGCTCAACGGCGTCGGCCAGCTCGTGGCCGAGGTCTCGCCCTACTCCGCCGACCTCGACTGGGACGACGTCAACGAGCCCGACGAGCTCCAGTCGATCATGCGCGATCTCGGTCGGGCGGTGGCGCGCATGCACGCGGTGGCCGACGACGAATCGAGCCACGACCTGGTGGACTTCTCGACCGAGGAGTCGATCGTGGCGGTGGTGCGAGACGACAAGCCCGGCTTTATCGCGATGCTGGTGGATTTCGCGCATCGGTACGGGGCACAGGCCCGGGAAGACCATCGGACGTTCGTCGACCTGTTCCGCAACGGCCGCCTCCCCGGAGTGTGACGGCCGGCGCGTTCCGGCGTGGGAGGAGCCATCGTGAGGCATCTGGTCGGGTTACTCCTGGGCACGGAGCAGGACTGGCCGGCGGCGTTCGAGACCGTGTTGCGACGGCTCGGGCCGGTCAAGGGCGTGGGCGAGTTCGACGTGGAGCGCATCACGATCGAGCCGTTCGACCTGCGTGACTCCCCGCGTCACGATCTGGTGATCGACCGGCTGGCCTACTGGTACTACCACCCGCGCGAGTGGCTCAAGAAGATCGCCATGATGGACGACGTCTACCTGCTGAACAGCCCGTTCACCTTCCAGTCGATGGAGAAGCACGCCGCCTACTGCGCGATGATACGGCTCGGGCTCAAGGTCCCCGACACGGTGCTGGTGCCGTACAAAAATCCGCCCGACAACACGCGGTACGCCTACACGGCGGCCCGCTACAACCGCCCGTTCGACCTCGACGAGGTCGCCGACCGGATCGGCTACCCCCTCTTCATGAAGCCGTACGACGGCGGGGCGTGGCGGGGTGTGTCGCTGGTGCGGGACCGGGCCGAGCTGCACCGGGCCTACGACCAGAGCGGCGAGATGCTCATGCATCTGCAGAAGGCCGTCGAGGGGTACGACGTGTTCGCCCGGTCCCTGTCGATCGGGGCGGAGACGATGGTGATGAGGTTCCGGCCGGACGAGCCGATGCACGCCAGGTACGCGGTGGACCACGAGTTCCTGTCACCCGCCCTGGGCGAGGAGGTGGTCACCATCGGCCGGCTGGTGAACGCGTTCTTCCGGTGGGAGTTCAACTCGTGCGAGACGCTGGTCAAGGGCGCCGACGTGCACCCGATCGACTACGCCAACGCCTGCCCGGACGTGGCGCTGACCAGTCTGCACTACTACTTCCCGTGGGCGATCAAGGCGTTGGTGCGGTGGAGCGTGTTCTGCGTGGGCACCGGGCGCAGGCCCCGGCTCGATCTGGACACCCGCGAGTACTTCGCGGTGACCGGCTCGTACGAGGAGCGGCTCGCGGCCTACCGGCGGCTGGCCGACGCCTACTTCGAGACCGACCGCTACCACGACTTCTGCGAGAGCCGGCTGCGGCACCTCGACGAGATCGTGCTGGACTGGGTGGCCGGGCCCGACTTCGACCGGCTCCTGGTCGACACCGTGACGGCCACCTATCCCGCCGCCGAGCGGGATAGGTTCGTGGCGCACTTCCGCGGGCTGCTGGGTCTGTGGGTGAAGGATTCCGGCTAGCGACCGACCAGTCGGTATGGCATGCTCCAGAACATGACTCTGTTCTCGGTGGAAGGCAAGACCGTCGTCGTCACCGGTGGATCCCGGGGCATCGGACGCATGATCGCGGCCGGGTTCGTCGAGGCCGGCGCGACCGTCTACATCTCCGCGCGCAAGACGCCCGAGGTCGAGAAGACCGCCGCCGAGCTCGGCTGCGTCGGCGTGCCCGCCGACCTGTCCACGCCCGAGGGCGTGGCAGCGCTCGTCGCGGCGGTGGACGGCCCCCTGCACGTGCTGGTCAACAACGCGGGCGCCACCTGGGGCGCGCCGCTGGAGGAATATCCCGAGCACGCCTTCGACAAGCTCTGGAACATCAACGTCAAGGGCGTCTTCTACCTCACCCAGAAGTTCCTGCCGCAGCTGCGGGCCGCCGCGAGCGCGGACGACCCGGCGCGGGTGGTCAACGTGGGGTCCATCGACGGCATCAGGGTGCCGTCGATGGAGAACTACGCCTACTCGGCCGCCAAGTCGGGCGTGCACATGCTGACCCGGCATCTGGCCAGGCAGCTCGCGCCGGAGCACATCACGGTCAACGCGATCGCGCCCGGGCCGTTCCCGTCGAAGATGATGGCCTTCGCGCTGGACGACCCGGCGACCCGCGACCTCGTCTCGTCGAGCGTGCCCCTCGGCCGCATCGGCCGCCCCGACGACATGGCCGGGGCGGCGATCTTCCTCTCCTCGCGGGCCGGGGCCTACCTCACCGGCACGATCATCCCGGTGGACGGCGGCATCTCCTGCTGACGAACGTGGCCGACGCTCAGATCAGCTCGCGCAGCGCCCTCGCGAGGTTGGCCGGGGCGCTGGGCTCGTAGCGCAGGAACAGGTAGGGCTCGGTCAGCTCCACCTCGATCACCACGGGGCTGCCGTCGGGAAGCCGGACCAGGTCGATCCGCGCGTACAGAAGGGCTTGGGGGATGGCGGCAAGCACCTTCTCGGCGAGCTCGACCTGGTCCGGTGCTGGGGTGCGCGGCTCCGCCCTGACGTGGTCCGCGCCTGATCTCCCCGGTGACAGCATCGGAGTGCGCCGGACCGCGTGACTGAACCGGCGGTTGAAGTAGAGGAGCGAGGTCTCGCCCTCGGACTCGACCATGTCGAGGTAGGGCTGAACCATGGGGGTGCGGCAGCCGGCCTGGAGCAGGGCGGCGTGGGCCTCGGCCCTGGCCCGGTCGGTGGTCCTGATCGTGTCGCGGGCGCCCGCCGAGATCGCGGGCTTGACCACGTATTCGCGCCAGGCCGGCAGGCGCTCGGCCGACCAGTGGGTGGGCACGATCGGCACGCCCAGGTCGCGCAGGTAGGTCTTGTCGGTGTTGGACTCGAGGACCGAGGCCGGGTTGAGCAGCGGGACCCGGCTCTCCACCCGGCGCGCCCAGGCCAGGAAGTCGGACCGGCGATCGAGATAGTCCCAGACCGAACGCACCACCACGGCGTCGTACGCGCTCCAGTCGACCGTGGGGTCGTCCCAGCGCTCGGCACGGCCGTCGAGGCCCGCCTCCCGCCAGGCGGCCAGGGCCGGCTCACGCTCGTCATCATGGGCGTCACGGTCGTCGAATGTCACATATGCGCAGATAGCCATCCGGGTGATGCTAGCCGCGGCGCGAGTCGAGCCGTGCCGGGCCTGGCCCCTGCACCGGATCCGCGACCTGCCGACCACGTCAGCCCCTTCGCTCGCATCCACGACCGCCTTGACCATGAGTTGATCCACGCATCAAGGCCATGGCGATCCTATAGCCAGGCGTTGACCTTCGATCACAATACGTTACCAAAACATTGTTCGGTCGAGAGGTCGCTGACAGAGGATGTCAGCGGAACACCCCTAGGGTCGGGCGCGTGATCTACGAGCTACGCCAGTACACGTTGCGGCCCGGACGACGCGAGACCCTGATCGAGCTGTTCGAGAGGGAGTTCGTCGAGTCTCAGGAAGAAGCGGGCATGGGGGTGGTGGCCCAGTTCCGCGACCTGGATGCACCGGACATGTTCTCCTGGATACGGAAATTTCCGGATATGGAGGCTCGGCGGTTGGCCCTCGCCACCTTCTACGGCGGCCCAGTCTGGAAGGCGAACCGCGACGCGGCGAACGACACCATGATCGACTCTGACAACGTCCTGCTGCTGCGTCCCCCGGCCGGGGCCGCCGACCCGTTCCCGGCCGCCGACCGGCCGCCCATCGGCGCCACCGCCCTGCCGCCCGCACACTACGTGGCCACGATCTACCACGTCGGCGAGGGCTTCTCCGCCTTCTTCGCAAGCCACGTCCGCCCCGTGCTGGCCGAGGCCGGGGTGCCGCCGGTCGCCTGCCTGGAGAGCGAGCACGCGGCCAACACCTTCCCCGCCCTGCCGGTGCGCACCGGCGAGAATGTCTTTGTGTGGTTCGCCCGTTTCGACCGCCCCGAGGACGAGCGTGACGTGCCGCTGCCCATGCTGGAGGGCCGGCTGACCGCCGCGCCCCAGCGCCTGCGCCTCGCCCCCACGGCTCGCTCCGCTCTGCGCTGACCCCGGAGCGGGCGCCCTGGCCGGCGCTCGGACCCGGCCGCTCAGGGCTCGGACCCCGCGGATGCCTCCGGCCAGGGCTCGAACCCTGCTGACGCTCCCAGTCAGGGCTCAGATCACGTTGATGCCGCGGGCGGCGAGGATGGCGGCGGCCTGGGCGTGGTTGATCGTGGCGCCCGCGAGGGCCCGGACGCGGTCGTCGTCACAGTCGCCGAGGTCGGCGCCACGCAGGTCGGCCTTGGCGAAGACGGTCTTCAGCAGCCTGGCGCCACGCAGCCGGGAGTCGCTGAACGTGGCCCCGGTGAAGTCGCACCCCGCCAGGTCGGCGTCGTCGAAGCGGACGCCCTCGATGAGCTCGCCGCGCAGCGAGCAGCCGCCGAGGTTGGCCAGGGTCAGGTTGGAGCCGCTGACCCTGAAGCCGGTGCCCCGGGAGCCGGTGAGCGACGCGCCGATCAGCCGGCAGCCGGTGAAGGAGGCGTCGGTCAGCAGCGCCCCGCCGAAGTGCGCGGCGGACAGGTCGACGTCGGTGAACGTCACGTCGACGAGGTCGGCGTCGGCGAACCTGATCCCCGTCCCGCCGCCGCCCGAAAAGGAGGCGCCGTCGAGGTCCGCCTTGCGGAAGTCGGTCCGCTCCAGCACGCACGACTCGAAGCGCGCGCCGGCCAGCGAGGCGCCCCACAGGTCGGTCTCGGTGAGGTCGCAGGAGCGGAAGGTGTGGGTCTCGTCCGGCTCCAGCCGATCGGTCAGAGAGGTGTGGGAGAGGTCTTCACCGTCGAAGTTCACGGTGTCAGAGGCTACCGGTGATCACCTCCGCCGCGGCCTGGCCGCACACGGGGGCGGAGCCGTAGGTGGCGATGTGCACGGCGCCCAGGTCGGAGCGCTCGGGCAGGCCCATCTCGACCACCACGGCGTCCGGGCGGGCGCTGAGCAGGTGGCGCAGCGCCTCGGTCTGCCACCGGTGGCGGTGCGCGTCGCGGACCGCGATCGCCAGCGGGCGGCCGGTGGCCTCGCCGATCAGCCGCTCGATCTCGGCGCCCGTCGCCTGGCCCGCGGTGAGCCTGGCGACGCGGGTGCCGGGCAGCAGCCGCCGGAGCGGCTCCCCCACGCCCCACGGGGTGCGCCTGTCGATGGCCAGGTTCATCTCGGGGGCCAGCTCGATCACCTGCGCCGGGCCGGCGAACGGCAGCACGGCTGCCGTCGACCTGCGGGTGACCCTGATCGCCCGGCGGGCGGCGGCGAGCCCGAGACGGCCGTCCCGGGCGGCGACGCCGCCCGGGACGCCCGAGCCGCCCGAGGAGGTGGTCCAGGCGGCCAGCTCGCGGACCCTGCGAGCGGCGTCGGCCAGACGCTCCTCGGGCAGCAGCCCCTGGGTGACGGCGGCGGCGATCGCGTCGCGCACCTCGGCCGCGGTCGTCTCGCCGGCGCGCTCTCCGCCGACGCAGACGGCGTCGGCCCCGGCGGCGATGGCGCGGGCGGACGCGCCGCCGATGCCGTGACGGCCCGAGACCGCCGCCATCTCGATCCCGTCGGTGACGATCACGCCGTCGAAGCCGAGTTCCTCACGGAGCAGGCCGGTGAGCACCTTGGGGCTGAGCGTGGCGGGCAGTCCGGCATCGTACGCGGGCACCAGCAGGTGGCCGGTCATGATCGCTCTGACGCCTTCCCTGATCGCCTCCCGGAACGGGTGCAGCGCGTCCTCGATCCCGCCGGTGGAGACGACCGGGACGCCGTGGTGGGAGTCGACCGAGGTGTCGCCGTGGCCGGGAAAGTGCTTGGCGCAGGCGGCCACACCGGCCGACTGGAGGCCGCGGACGAAGGCCCTGGTGTGCCGGGCGACAAGCGCCGGGTCGGCGCCGAAGGCGCGCAGGCCGATGACGGGGTTGTCCGGATTGGAGTTCACGTCGGCGGAAGGGGCGAAGTCGATGGTGATCCCGGCCGCGGCGAGCTCGTCGCCCAGGTCCCTGGCGAGCGCCTCGGTCAGCGCCACGTCGTCCACGACGCCGAGGGCGTGGCCGCCGGGGCGGCTGCTGCCGGTGGCCACCTCCAGCCTGGTCACCTCGCCCGTCTCCTCGTCGGTGCCGATCAGGGCGCCGGGATTCTCCGCCCGGAGCGCGGCCGTCAGGTCCGCCACCTGGGCGGGGCCGGTGATGTTACGGGAGAACAGGACGACGCCGGCCAGCCCGTCGCCGAGCCGTCGGCGGAGCCAGTCGGGAGGCGTCGTCCCCTCGAAGCCAGGGAGGAGCACGGCGTCGGCCAAGCGAAGGAGGTCACCGCTCGTGGGCATGCCTCGCAATCTAATAGTAAAGTTTCCTATTTGCTAGGGCCCGGCCCCTCCAGCTCGCGCGCACCCGTTCAGCAAGCGCTTGGTAGAGCCCGGAACACCGGGTGAGCTGGAACACTTCGGTGAACAAGCGATTGTCCGAGGGCTCATAATGGGAACGTGACCACGCGAAAGAACTCCGGCTCCGCCACCACGAAGCGCCGGCGCGCGAGCTCCACGGGGCCGGCCTCCGAGCGGCGTGACCACCTCGTCAAGCTGGCCGCGGAGCTCTTCGCCCGCAAGGGTTTCCAGGCCACGACCGTGCGCAACATCGCCGACGAGGCCGGCATTCTGTCCGGAAGCCTCTACCACCACTTCGACTCCAAGGAGTCGATCGTGGACGAGGTGCTGTCGACCTTCCTCGATGATCTCATCGCGCGCTACCGCACCGCACTCGAGTCGGGCTCCGACCCGCGCACCGTGCTGTCGGAGATGGTACGCATCGGCTTCGGCACCCTTGAGCCCCACCGCGCCGCGATCACCGTGATGCAGAACGACTGGAACTACCTGCGGCAGTTCGAGCGGTTCAACTACCTGGTCAAGGCCGAGGACGAGGTCGAGCAGATGTGGGTCGCGCAGATCAAGGCGGGCCAGGCGGCCGGGCAGTTCCGGGCCGACGTCGACGCCAAGCTGACCTACCGGATGATCCGCGACACGATCTGGGTCGCGGTGCGCTGGTTCCGCCCAGGCGGGCGGCTCAACACGACCGGGCTGGCCGAGCACTACATCACCGTGCTCTTCGACGGCCTCGCCACCGGCGAGCGGACCAGCCAGCGGGCATGAGCCTCGGCGAAAAGGTACGGCTGGCACTGCGGGAGGCGGCGGAGCCCGGCAAGGCCGCCGCGATGCAGGCGTACATGAAGTCCCCGATGCCCTTTCTCGGTGTGCAGGCCGGGCCTCGGCGGGCCGCACTCAGGCGGGTCTTCGCCGGCCACCGCCTCGCCACCGCGCCCGAGTGGCGCCGGGCGGTGCTGGAGCTGTGGCGTGAGGCCGAATACCGCGAGGAGCGCTACGCGGCCGTCGAGCTGAGCGGCCACCGCCACTACCGCGAGTTCCAGACCCTCTACACGGTGCCGATGTACGAGGAGATGGTCGTCACGGGCGCCTGGTGGGACCTCGTCGACGAGCTGGCCACCCATCGGATCGGCGGGCTGCTGACCGCGTTCCCCGACTCCATGCGGCCGCTGCTGCTGGAGTGGGCGCACGACCGCGACCTGTGGAAGCGGCGCACCGCGATCCTGAGCCAGAACCGCTTCAAGGCCCGCACCGACACCGCGCTGCTCTACGCGTGCATCGAGCCCAGCCTGTCCGACAACGACTTCTTCGCCCGCAAGGCGATCGGCTGGGCGCTGCGCGAGTACGCCAAGACCGACCCGGGTGAGGTGGTCCGCTACGTGCGGGCCAAGGGCCTGTCGGGGCTGAGCCGGCGTGAGGCGCTGAAGAACGTGCCCGTCACCTAGTCCACAACGCCTCCTGCACGGCCTGTACGAGCGCCATCAGCTCAGGGGTGACACGCTCCCTCGACCAGGCCAGCGCGTAGGTGATGCGCAGGTCGCCCGCGTCGAACGGGACGAACCGGATGTCGTCGCGGCGTACGGCCCTGACCAGCAGCTGCGGGCTCGGCAGCAGCCCGGCGCCCGCTGCCACGAGGTCGAGCGCGGCGCCGAAGTCGTCGTCGGCGACCACGCGCGGGCGGCCGGGCAGCCCGGTCCAGGACCTGCCCGGCGTCAGCAGGACCTGTCCGGTCAGGTCGTCCGGCGCGACGCGGGCCCTGGCCCACAGCGGATGCCCGGCCGGGACGGCCAGGTGGTCGATCGTGATGTGGAACCTGGCCGCCGTGCCGAACGGCGCGGGCGCCGGGGTGGCCAGGATGGCCGCCGACACCTCTCCGCGCGTCAGGGCGGCCGAGGCGTCCCCTCGTCCGGCCGGGCGCAGCTCCACGCCGATGGCCGGGGCGCGACCGGCCAGCCGCCTGGCGATCCGCGCGGCGAGCGGGCCGATGAGCGGTGGATAAGCGAGATGAATGAGCGGCCGGGTCAGCCGGGCCGCCTCCGAGGAGAACTCGGCCGCCGCCTCCAGCAGCCGATCGGCGTACGACAGCAGGGTCCTGCCCTCGGCGGTGAGCCGCACCTGACGGGCGGTCCGCTCGAAAAGCCGGACGCCGATGGCCCGTTCGAGCCGGGAGACGGCCTGGCTGACGGCCGGTTGCGACATGCCCAGGTCGGCGGCGGCCCGCGAGAAGCTGAGCCGGGCGGCCACGCCGGCGAAGCACTGGATCTCCCTGAGCATAAGCGTCACGAATAGATGATGCCCGAGCTCGACGAGGCCGTGCAGGATGCCTCCGATCCACCGCCTATCGAGGGAGCAGCACGATGTCCCGTTCACCGTCCCCTTCACCGTCCCGTTTTCCGCGCTCCACCGTGCTCGGCTATCCGCGGATCGGCCCGCGCAGGGAGCTGAAACGGGCCCTGGAGGCCTACTGGGACGGCCGTGGCAGCCGCGCGGAGCTGGAGGCGGTAGGGGCCGCGATCCGCGAACGGACCTGGACCCGGCTCGCCGAGCTGGGGCTGGAGGGGCTGCCGTCCAACACGTTCTCGCTCTACGACCAGGTGCTGGACACGTCGGTGCTGCTCGGCGCGGTGCCGGAGCGCTATCGGGCGGCTGAGGACCCCTACTTCGCCATGGCCAGGGGCACCGACGGGCTGGCACCGCTGCGGATGACGAAGTGGTTCGACACCAACTACCACTACATCGTGCCGGAGGTCGGACCGGACACCGTGTTCGAGCTGGACGCCGCCAAGCCGCTCGCCGAGCTGCGGCAGGCCCGCGAGCTGGGGTTCGAGACGCGGCCGGTGGTCATCGGGCCCGTGACGTTCCTGCTGCTGGCCTCCGCGCTGGACCGCCTCGACGACGTGCTCCCCTGCTACGAGGAGCTGCTCGCCCTGCTGGCCGCCGAGGGCGTCACCTGGGTGCAGCTCGACGAGCCGGCGCTGGTCGCGGACCGGACGCCCGAGGAGCTGGCCGCCGTGCGGACCGCCTACGAGCGGCTCGGAGCGCGGAGCGCCCGGCCGGGACTGTTCGTCGCCTCCTACTTCGGCCACCTGGGCGAGGCGCTGCCGGTCCTCGCCGCCACCCCGGTGGAGGCGATCGGGATGGACCTGGTGCGCGGCGGTCTCGACGGGCTCGGGGCGCTGGCCGGCAAGACGGTCGTGGCGGGGGTCGTGTCCGGACGCGACGTGTGGCGGACGCCTCCGGAGCGGGCCGCCCGCCTGCTGTCGGCCGTGCGGGAGCAGGCCGGGCGGGTGGTGGTCAGCACCTCCTGCTCGCTGCTGCACGTGCCGTACGACGTGGAGGCCGAGCCGGACCTGGACTCCGGGCTGAAGGCGCGGCTGGCGTTCGCCGAGCAGAAGGTCGCCGAGGTGGTGGAGCTGGCGCGGTCCGGCTTCGAGGACGGGGAGCGGGTCGCGCGGCCCCGGCCGGACGCCGGAGCGCCGTCGGAGCCAGGAGTCACAAGCCGAGCGGAGCCACACGCCGAGCCGAACTCCGGGCCGCATTCCGGACCGCACCCCGGACCGAACCCCGGACCGAACTCCGGGCCGCATTCCGGGCCGGTCGTGGCCGGCGAGCGCGCGCCGTACACGGTGCGGGCCGCGGCGCAGGCCGCGCACCTGCGGCTGCCCCTGCTGCCGACCACCACCATCGGGTCGTTCCCGCAGACCGGCGAGCTGCGTGAGGCCCGCGCGGCCGCGGTGGCGGGCAGGCTGAGCGCCGCTGACTACGAACGGCGGGTGGAGGGCGAGATCGAGCGGGTCATCCGGGCGCAGGAGCGGCTCGGGCTCGACGTCCTCGTGCACGGCGAGCCGGAGCGCAACGACATGGTCCAGTACTTCGCGGAGCACCTCGACGGCTTCGCGGTCACCAGGAACGGCTGGGTCCAGTCGTACGGCTCGCGCTGCACCCGGCCGCCCATCCTGCACGGCGACGTGAGCCGTCCCGAGCCCATCACCGTGCGGTGGGCCCGCTACGCCCGCTCGCTCACGGACCGGCCGGTCAAGGGCATGCTCACCGGGCCGGTGACGATCGTCGCCTGGTCGTTCGCGCGGGACGACCTGCCGCTGCGTGACGTGGTGTTCCAGGTGGCCGACGCGGTGCGGGAGGAGGTGCGCGACCTGGAGGCGGCCGGTGTCCCGATCATCCAGGTGGACGAGCCCGCGCTGCGCGAGCTGCTGCCGTTGCGCGAGGCCGCGCGGGCCGGCTACCTGGAGTGGGCCGTGGCGGCCTACCGGCGGGCCACCTCCGGCGCGGGCGACCGCACCCAGATCCACACGCACCTGTGCTATTCCGACGCCGACCAGATCCTGGACGCCATCGACGGCCTCGACGCCGACGTCACCACGATCGAATCGGCCCGTTCGGGGGCCCGGCTGCTCGGCTCGGTCGGCACGTTCGAACGCGGGCTCGGTCCCGGTGTCTACGACATCCACTCGCCGCGGGTGCCCGGCGTCGACGAGGTCGAGCGGCTGCTGCGCGCGGCGCTGCGGACGCTGCCGGCCGAGCGGATCTGGGTCAACCCGGACTGCGGGCTGAAGACGCGGACGTACGAGCAGGTCGAGGCGGCGCTGGCCAACATGGCCACGGCCACACGGCGGCTGCGCGACGAACTCGCCGGCGCGGGCCGCTGAGCGGGCGGCACTCCGGCCGCACGAGTGCACGGGCGCGCCGGGGTGAGCCGGCGCGTCCAGGCCCGGCGAACCGGCCGGGCGAACGGGTTAGGCGAAGGTGGGCGCGAGGTGGGCCAGGGCCGCGTCGGCGTAGTGGCGCGGGCCCGTGCTGAGCCCGTAGGCGAGGTCCTCGATCAGGGCGCACCGGGCGTAGAACAGCACGCGGGCCCGGCCGGCGTCGTCGAGGCGGCCGTCGTAGTGCGACAGTGTCCGCTCGAACACCTCGGGGCCGAGGTCGCGGTAGATGAGGGCGAAGTCGTGGGCCGGGTCGGTCACCGCGGCGTCGGTCCAGTCGATGACGCCCGTCAGCTCGCCGCTCGCGGGGTCGGCCAGCAGGTGCTCGGCGCCCAGGTCGTTGTGGCAGAAGCGCGGCGACGTGGGCTCGGGCGGCGGCGCCGCGCCGAGGAAGCTCTCGATCAGCGGCCGGTGCCGCTCGGGGACGTGCGCCGCGACGTCGAGGTATTCGAGCTCGGCGTCGTGGAGCAGGGTCGGCGCGGGGTAGGCGTCGAGCGGCGCGAGGTCGAGCATCGTGCCCGGCTCGGCACCGTGCAGGGCGCTGAGAAAGCCGCCCAGCGGCTCGGCGAGCCGCGCGGGCTCGGCCACCGGATGCCGGTCGAGGGACCGGCCGGGCAGCTTGGCGTAGGCGATCACCGCCGCCTCGGGGTCGATGAACACCACCTCGGGCACCGGGAGCGTGGACAGCTCGGCGACGACGGCCAGCAACTCGGCCTCACGCCGGGTCGCCTCCGGGTCGGCCGCCCGGCCATGCCGGACGATGAGCTCGCCGTTGACCTCGTACACGACGTTGTCGAGGCCGCGACCGGACTCGGCAAGGCTGCGCACCTCGTAGTGGGGAAGATGGCGGGACAGCAGAGCGTGGATGTCGCCGATCACACCGGCAGCCTAGGCCCGCCCGGGCCGGGACGCGAACGCCCGGCCCAGGCGGCTACTTGAGGGCGCCGGCCGTCAGACCGGACTGGATCTGACGCTGGAAGACCGTGTAGACGACCAGCATGGGCAGGATCGCCAGGGTCAGCGCGGCGAACAGGGCGGCCCAGTCCTGGTCGTAGCCCGCGGCGGTCGAGATGTCGGCGATGCCCTGCGTGAGCACCCACTTGTCGCGCTCCTGCAGCAGCACCAGGGGTAGTTGGTACTGGTTCCACTGGCCCAGGATGTTGAAGATGGTGATGCTCACCATGCCGGGCCGGGCCATCGGCAGCATGATCTGGAAGAAGACCCGCGTGTGCGAGGCGCCGTCGACCAGGGCCGCCTCCGCCACCGCCTGCGGCAGCGTACGGAAGAACGCCGCCAGGAAGAACACCGTGAACGGCATCGAGTAGGCGATGTAGACCAGCACCAGCCCCGCGTGCGTGTTGAGCCCGATGAACGGCCCGACCAGCGGCACGTTGCCCATGTTCTGCACCACGAAGAACAGCGGCGTCAGCGCCAGGTAGACGGGGAAGGCCAGCCCCGACACGAACAGCAGGTAGACCGCCCGGTTGCCGCGGAACTCGTAGCGGGCCAGCACGTACGCCGCCATGGAGCCGAGCAGCATGGTGCCGAAGGTGCCGAACCCGACCACGACGACGCTGTTGAGCATGTACTGGCCGATGTGCGCCTGTTCCCAGGCTCGGGCGAAGTTGTCCCACTGGAGGGTCGCGGGCAGCGACCAGGCGTCGCCGAAGATCTCGTCCTCGCTCTTGACCGAGGCGAGGAACGTCCACAGGATCGGCACCACGGTCAGCACGGTCCACAGCAGCAGCGCCAGGTGCGACAGCGCCGCCATCGGCCCGAGCCGCCGCCTGCGCTCGCGCCGGGCCAGCCGGCGGGAGTTGGCGACCGTCCAGGAGGTCGTCGTCGTCATCTCTCGTACGTCATCTCTAGTACTCGATTCGTTCGCGGCGGGACAGGCGCAGCGAGAGGATCGTGAAGCCGATGGTGAAGAAGAACATCACCACGCCCAGTGCCGAGGCGTAGCCGAAGCGGAAGTAGTGGAAGGCGTTGCGGTAGATCTCGGCGGCCATGACCGTGGTGGAGAAGTCGGGGCCGCCGTGCTGGTCGGTCATCACCCACACGATCGCGAACACGTCCAGCGCCAGGATGCCGAGATAGACCCACGCCACCTGGATCGTGTCCCAGAGCAGCGGCAGCGTGACGCGGACGAACATGCTCACCCGCCCCGCCCCGTCGATCTGCGCCGCCTCGAACATGTCGCGCGGGATGGAGGCGAGCCCGGCGGAGAACAGCACCACGTAGAAGCCGACCGCCTGCCAGAGCATGACGCCGAGCACCGACCAGAACGCCACGTCCGGATCGGACAGGAAGCCCACCGGCCTGGCGCCGAGCGCCATCAGCGGACCGTTGAGCATGCCGCTGCCGTCGGGCCTGAACACCTGCTGGAACAGCACCGCGACCACCGCCACGGCCAGCACGTGCGGGAAGAAGAACACCACCCGGTAGAACTTCGACCCGGCGACGCCGCCCACGCCCCGCCCGTTGCCCACGTTCAGGAGGAAGGCGAAGAACAGGGCGATGACGATCGTCAGCAGCGGCAGCAGCACGAGCAGCGCCAGGTTGTGCGTGACCGCCTTCCAGAAGATCCCGTCAGAGAACAGCCGGACGAAGTTGTCCAGCCCGACGAACTCCGGCGTGGCGGACACGCCCCGCCAGTCGGTCATGGCGATGTAGAACGCCTGGACGTACGGCGAGATGACGTAGACCAGGTAGAGCGTCACCGGAGCCGCCAGGAAGGCGAAGAGGAACAGACTCCGGCGGTGGGCGTTGTACATCAGCGCCTGAACTTCTTGATCGAGGAGTCGTTCTTGATCTCGTCGGCCTTCTTCTGCAGGCGTTCGAGGTACTTGTCCGGGGTGAGCCCGCCGCTCATCAACTGGCCGGTGGCGGCCATCGCCTCGTCCTTGAGCTGCGCGTACCACGTCTGCCAGCGGTAGGTGACGGTGTTGGCGCCCGCCTCGGTCATCGCCTTGGAGGCGCTGGCGGCGCCGGGTGAGAGCTGTCTGCCCTCGCCCGCGCCCTTGACCACCGAGACGGTCCTGACCAGCTCGCTGAAGTCGCCGGCCGCCTTCTTCGACAGCATGGCCCGGAGGTACTCCATGCCGGCCCTCGGGTTGGCGCCCTTGGACGGGACGATGAAGTTCTCGCCGGGCGTGGTGTGCAGCGTGCCGTACGGCAGCTTGTCGGAGCCGGTGACGTCGGGCAGCGGGAACATCCCGTACTCGAAGTCGTCGGGGGTGGTGGTCTTCTGCTCGTTCTCCAGCCACGACCCCGACGGCAGCATGGCGACCTTGTACTTGTTCTGGGCGGTCTGGGTCTGCACGTGGTCGAGCCCGGCGGTGCCCTCCATCAGGTACTTGGCGCCGATCTCGGCCCAGGCGGCGGCCGCCGCCTTCATCGGCTCGGCGGTCCAGGCGCCGTCTTCGAGGTTGTCGAGGTTCACCAGCACCTCGTTGCCGCCGATCTTGGCCGCCATGGTGAGCAGCGGCTCGTACAGGTACTGCGGGTGCTTGCCGGCGTAGGTGAACGGCGCCATCTTGCCGGACTTCTTGATCGTTTCGTTGAGCTTGAGGAACTCGTCCCAGGTCCTGGGCACCTCCCAGCCGTTGTCGCGGAAGGCCTTCTGGGAGTACCAGATGCCGAAGATGTAGTTGACGTAGCCCAGCACGCTGAACGTGCCGTCGTAGGTGCCGAGCTCGACGACGGCCGGATCGATGGTGTCGCGGACCTTGGTGGCGGGGTCGTCCCAGGAGGGCGCGTCGAGCAGCGGCGTGAGGTCCTGCAGTTGGCCGTCCTGGGCGAGCGCGCCGAAGTCCATGGCGTTGGCGCCGGAGTTGTCGATCACGTCGGGCGGGTTGCCGCCGGCGAACCTCGGCTGCAGGACCTTGGTGATCTCCTTGGTGGAGTTGTGCTTGATCTCGACGCCCGGATACTTCGCCTTGAACAGTGGCTGGTGGATGTTCTTGGCGTAGTCCTGGCCGAATCCGCCGTCGAAGATCCACACCTCCAGCGGCTTGTCGCCGGGGACGCCGAGGGGGTTGGCGGCGCTGGTCGCGGCGGGCGCGGCCGAGGACGCGGTGGGCTTGGCCGCCGGGGTGGCGCAGGCGGCGAGCGCTCCCGCGACGGGCGCCAGTGCTGCGGCTCGGAGAAGGTCACGCCGGGTGATGCGGGGGGTGTGCGGCATTATGTCTACTCCTGACTATTCATGCTCCACGTCTGATGCGCCCTGCGTAACGACTCTCCAGGGCTCTGTTGTGCTCGTCGCCGCCCGCCACGTTGGCCGACAGGTAGACGGGCGGTGTCTCACCCAGCGCCACCAGCCGGTCCACGGCCTCGGTGACCACCATCTGCGCGAGCAGCGCCGAGGTGATCGTCGAGACCGCGCCGTAGCCGCCGCCACCGGGCAGTTCGAGGAGGGAGTCCCCGTACGGGGCTCCGTTGTCCAGCACGACGTCGGCCAGGTCGAGCAGCTTGCCGCCGGAGGGATGCCGCGAGGTCATCCGCGTGCTGTGCGCGACCGAGGTCAGCGCGATCAGGGCATGGCCGCGCTCCTTGACGAGCGTGGCCAGTTCGACGACGGCGCCGTTGACGCCCGAGCTGGAGACCAGGACGAACACGTCCTGCGGCTCGACGGGCGCCAGGGCGTAGATCTGGTGGGCGATCGCCGGGTCGCGTTCGAGCTCGGGGGTGAGCACGCTCGGCGGCTGCCCGCCGTACAGGACGAGGTCGCGCGGGGTGAGCCGGTTGCTGGGCACGAGGCCCCCGGCCCGGCCGGCGATCTCCATGGCGATGGCCTCGGAGTGGCCGGAGCCGAAGGCGTTGACCACGCCGTCCGCGCGGAGCGAGGCGACGATCAGCTCGGCGGCCCGCCCCACCCCCTCCGACTGGGTCTGCGAGACCTGGCGGGCCAACTCCAGGGCCTTGGTCGCGTACGTCAATTCAGCCTCTCTCCACCCGATGGCTTTCCACGGCGCTGATCGTCAGCTCGAACGCCTCGTTGGTGCGCTCGTAGGTGCGCTGGGCCACCGCCACGTAGACGGCGTCGAGCACGAACAGCTGCGAATGGACGGCGGCCAGCCCGCCGAGCCGGAACGTCGTCTCCCGGCTGGCCGTCGTCAGCACCAGGTCGGCCAGCTCGGCCAGCGGCGAGCGGGCGAAGGAGGTGACGGCGACCGTGGTGGCGCCGTGTCCGCCGGCCTCGGCCAGCGCCTCCATGACCTCGCGGGTGCGGCCCCGGTGGCTGATGCCGATGGCGATGTCACCCGGGCCGAGCAGCGCGGCGTCGGACAGCGCCACGTGCGCGTCGCCGGCGCTCCAGCCGGGGATGCCGATGCGGCGCAGCCGTCCTTCGAGCATGGTGGCGACGTTGCCGCTGGTGGAGACGCCGACGAGGAGCACTCTGCGCGCCGCGACGATCGCGTCGGCGACCTGGGCGACGATCTCGGGGTCGAGCTGGGCGGCGGTGTCCTGGATCAGCCGGGCGTCGGCCGCCGCCATCACCTCGATGGCCGACTCCAGCGGGTCGTCGGGGCCGATCTCGTGGCCGACGCCCGCTCCCCAGCCGGCCTGGGCGGCCCTGCCGGTCTCGGTGGCGATCGCCACGCGGAGCTCCGCGTAGCCGGAGAAGCCGAACGCCCGGCAGAACCTGGTCACGGTCGCGGGCGAACTGCCCGCCCGCTCGGCCAGGGCGATGATCGTCGAGCGCGCGGCCTCGGCGGGGTCACCGAGGATCACCTCCCCGACCCTGCGCAGCGCCTCCGGCAGACCCGGCAGCTCGGTCTCGATGCGCCCGAGGGCTCCTGAGCTCACGAATATTCCTTCCGGACACCCGGCATTGCAGCGAAAATTATTCTTGCAACTCGATCACGTCAAGACCCACAATCGGTCCGTGACTCATTCGCCGCTGGTCGTCGGGGTCGACGCCGGAGCCACCTCCACCCGGGTCTCGATCCACACCCTCGACGGCACCCGGGTCGGCTACGCCAGGGCCGGAGCGGGCAATCCGAGCGCCCATGGCCTGGCCAGAGCGGTGGCCGCCATCGGCGCGGCCCTGGAGGAGGCCTTGGGCTCCCTCGACGGCTCCCGGGTCGTCGCCTCCCTGGCGGGCGTGGCGGGCAAGGTCGACGAGCTGGCGCCCGAGCTGACGCGGATCTGGACCGGGCACGGTGTTCCCGGCGGGCCGGAGGTCGCGGGTGACGTGGCCATCGCCTACGTCGCGGGCTCGCCCGAGCCGTGCGGCTCGCTGCTGCTGTCGGGCACCGGCGCGGTGGCGGCCCGGATCGTCGGCCACCAGCAGGACGTGATCGCCGACGGGCTCGGCTGGCTGCTCGGCGACGAGGGGTCGGGCTTCTGGATCGGCCGCGCCGCCGCCAAGGCCGTCGTGGCCGCCCTCGACCGGGCCGAGCCCGAGGGGCTGCTCGCCACCCTGGTGCTGGACCACTTCCTCGGCGCGGAGCGCGGCCCCTCACCGCGTCAGAGCGCGGACCGGCTGGTACGCCTCGCCCAGGCCGACCACATGCGGCTGGCCGCGCTGGCGGCGCCGGTGAGCCAGGCCGCGACGGCGGGCGACCCGGTGGCGCTGGCGATCGCCCGCCGGGCGGCCGGGCACCTGGTGACCACCGTCCGCAGGGTGCACGTGTCGGGCCCCGTGGTGCTCGCCGGGAGCGTGCTGACCAGCGAGGGCCCGGTGCGCCGAGCGGTGCGCGAGCTGCTGGCGGGCGAGACCGTGACGACGGCGCGTGACGCGGCGGGCGCGGCCGCCTGGCTGGCCGCCCGTCCCCTGCTGCCGGAGGACCGGGCCCGCGACCTGCACCCGAGGTTCACCGCCGCCCCCTGACCGCGTTGCCACGACTTTCAGGCAAGCGCTTGATCGCCCCTTCTCGGTGTGGCGAAAAATCGTCACCCAAGGGCAACTGAACCGCTTCGCGATGGATATCCCGTTCGCGGCCGGGAGGTGCGATCATCCGATAGCCCGCGCCTATCACCGGAGAAGGTGAGCGATGGATCTACGGCACGTACGGTACGCCATCGCGATCGCCCGCGCGGGGAGCCTGCGCCGCGCCGCCGCGGTGCTCCACATCGCCCAGCCCACGCTGTCCGAGCAGCTCAGGGCGCTGGAGAAGGAAATCGGCGTGGAGCTGTTCTCCCGCTCCTCCAGCGGCGTGCGGCTGACCGAGGCGGGCGAGGTCTTCCTGGCCCAGGCGACCATCGCGGTCGACGCCTTCGAGCGGGCCGTCACCGCCGCGCGCGGCAAGGGCCAGACGATCCGCCTGGGCGTGGCCGACGGCCTGGGCGACGTGGTCGCCCGGCTGCTGTCGCAGCTCCAGGGCTCGCGGCTGCGCGTCGCTCCGATGGGCACGGCCGAGCAGATCGTCTCCATCATGGACGGCACGCTGCAGGCGGGGCTCGGCTACGCCCCCGGCTCGCTGCCGCGCGGCGTCGCCCGGATGCTCATCCGCCGCTACGCCGTGCACGCCCTCCTCCCCCGTGACCACGAGCTGTCCGCGCGGGAGTCGCTGCACCTGGCGGACCTCGCCTCGGAGCCGCTGGTCATGCCCGACTCGGAGGCGGTCGCGGGCGCGCGCCGCTACCTGGAGGGCTTCGTACGGCACGGCCTGCATCCCCGCCTCGGCCCGTCGGCGGCCGGGCACGACGCGGCCATCGCGATGGTCGGGTCGGGCGCCGGCTACACGCTCAGCATCCGGGAGGTCACTCCCGTGCCGGAACACCTGGTGTTCGTCCCGATCGCGGAGGACATGCCGCCCATCGAGGTGGTCTTCCTGTGGAACCGGCAGGCCGACGTGCACGACCTGACACATGCCGCCCGCCACCTGGCCCGCTCTGGATAGCCTTATTATCTAGCGATGCGCATCTCGGAGCTGAGCACCCGGACGGGCGTGGCCATCCCCACGATCAAGTACTACCTCCGCGAGGGCCTGCTGCACTCCGGCGAGCAGGTCGCCGCCACCCGGGCCGAGTACGACGACTCCCACCTGCGCAGGCTCCGGTTGATCAGAGCGCTCCTGGAAGTGGGGCGGCTTCCGGTGGCCGCCATCAAGAAGGTCATCGAGGCGGTGGAGGACGAGTCACTGCCGGTCCACAACCTGCTCGGCACCGCCCAGTACGCCCTCGGCCCGGTCGTCGAGCCCGAGCCCGGAGCCGAGTGGCAGGCCGCCCGCGCCCAGGTGGACCGGCTCATCGAGGAGCGGGGCTGGAGCGTCGCCGCCGAGGCCCCCGCCCGGAACGAGCTCACCCAGACCCTCGTCCGGCTGCGCCAGCTGGGCCTGTCCACCGACCTGACGCCCTACGCCGCGGCGGCCCAGAAGCTGGTCGCGGAGGTGGAGATGGACACGATCCCGTTCGACGGGCCCCGTGAGACGGCGGTCGAGGCGATGGTGCTCGGTACGGTGCTGTTCGGCCGGGCGTTCGACACACTGCGCCGCCTGGCCCACGAGTCGGAGTCGGCCCGCCGGCTCATGGGAGAGCACCCATCCGGCTGCTAGGACGGCTGGCACCGCCACGCGGCGACGTCATCCGACGGCCAGGTCTTCTAGCGATCGCAGACTGGGCAGTGCCTGCTCCGAATCAGGAGGGACGCAGCCCGCGCGCGTGTCTTCTTCCTGCCCCACCCAGTGCCGCAGGGGCGTAAGCCCGTTGGCCTTCGCCAGCGCAGCCTCTGCCATCATGCAAAGACAATTCGGGTCTCCTTAATCGCCCAGCTCATCCGGCAAGATCCAACCGTAGATATACCACTTTCCGTCTGTTCTTTTGACTTCCTCGACATACCAGGATAGGCCGCTGCCGAGCAGCAGTTCCCTTTCTCTATGGCCGCTGAGCGGATTGACATAGATCGCCGGAGTGCCCTCGGGCACCCGCAGGCGCAGTTGAACGTCTTGAGCACTCCATATCGGTCCATCACCGATATTAGTCGACAGGAACCCCGGATCTCTCTGCACGGTCCCCGGAAGCTCTTCGACGGGCACGGTGAAGAGGTTCTCCCTCATTTGCATCGCCCGGAACACATCGATGGTCTCCGGCAACACCTGACGTCGCGTGACCGAATTCAGGAGCTCGATCTTCTTGACCGTAGTGGCTTCCATCAGGGCGCGGTCGTCCAGTGAAACAAAATTGTATTCGTATTCGAAGTACTTGCTGTCACGCAACAAGCCGTTTACGCTCAGGTAACCCGAGCCGGTGTAGTTAACGATCGCCTGGCGATGCTCGTCGGGCAGCTTCTTGATGACATTACCCCAGACCGCTTCCCCGAACGACGTGCCGACC